>CAYFSJ010000012.1:0-33531 GCA_964345765.1 uncultured Erysipelothrix sp. | reverse complement strand
CGATTTAGAGTTACTGCATGTAAATCATATTCTCTTAAAATCTCTGATTTCTTTTAACTTTGTTAATAGTTCTATGACATCATCTCGAATTAGATCCTTTTGTATAGAGATGATTAAATCATGATTTAATTCGTTAACAAAAAATCCTATACCTGGCCGACTAATTAAGTATCCTTCTAAGACTAATTCATCGTAAGCTTTAGTTGTCGTAATAATCCTACTTGAATTTGTCTTGCTAATGACCTAATCGAAGTCAATTGATCTCCTGTGTTGAGTTCTTTGTTTAATATCTTTTGTTTGATCTGCTGTTTAATCTGTTTATAGATTGGTATTTGAGATCGTTTATATATTTTTATCATATTAACCTCTACTGTCACTATACAGAAGGTACAGTTGTTGTCAAAAAAAAGAGAAATAATTCTCTTTTTTTTGTTTCACGTGAAACATTAGTCTAAAACTTTTGTCATTCTTTCAACAAATATATCTACATATTCAGTAGGACAAGCGATATTAACTCGAATAAACCCTGTTCCTTGTTCTCCATAATCTTTACCGCAGGCACAATAGATTCCGCATTCTTTCAATTTTGTTTGTAAATCTTCAACTTCAACTTTGCGGCAATCTAACCAAAGTAGATAGGTTCCTTCTCTAGGAATAACAGTAATATTCTCATAATCTTTCAATCCATCTATAACTCTTTGTTCGTTAATCTGAAGTAAATCATTTAATTCTTTAATCCAACGGTCTCCTTTTTCATAAGCAGCTTGACAACCGACTAATCCTAAAGCGTTAGCTCCATTATGAGCTTTTTGACCAACATGGTTACTCACTTCACCTAGTAGTTTTGGATTTTTAATAATTACATTCGCAACATTGAGTGCAGCTAGATTAAATGTTTTAGAAGGGGAAGTACATGTCATTGTAATATCGCTCACTTCCTTACTTATGCTAGCCAACATCACATGGGGATGATCCTCTTTATCAAAGTCACAATGGATTTCATCACTAATAATAAGTAAATCGTTTTTAAGAGCAATATCAGATAATTGTGTTAGTTCTTCTTTTCTCCAAACTCTGCCAACTGGGTTGTGCGGACTACAGAATAGAATCATCTTACAATTATCTTGTTTAGCTAGTTCTTCTAAATGTTTAAAATCAATTGAATATCGCGTGTCTTCTAGTTTCAGAGGACATTCAATTAATTTACGGTTATTATTCTTAATAATTCTATAAAATGGTGGATAAACAGGAGTAAAGATTAAAACTCCATCCCCTTCATTTGTAAAGGTTTGAATAAGTTCTTCAATTATATTAAGAACTCCATTAAAAGTTAAAACATCTTCTCTTTTAAATTCAAAATCGTGATGTCTTTTAAAATAATCTGATAGTGCATCATAGTATGGTTGGGTTGGAAAAGTATACCCAAAGGTATTCTCTTTCATATACTCACAAATTGCTTCTCTTACTTCTGGCATAACAGGGAAATCCATATCAGCTACCGTATAGGCAATGGTTTTCTTGTCATCTTTGTAATATTTGTCTTTGGTCATCTTAGAAACTTTGTATGAATTATGTCTGCGATCGAGTACTCTATCAAAATATCCCATAATTAAATGTTAATAACCTCCTTAAATCCCATATATGGTTGTAACGCTTTGGCAATTTTAACACTTCCATCTGCTTGTAAGTTATTTTCCAAATAAGCGATTAACATTCTAGGTGGGGCAACAACAGTATTGTTCAACGTATGAGCATAGACTTTTCCTTCAGGTGTATCAATTCTAATTTGAAGTCTTCTAGCTTGAGCATCGGTTAGATTAGAACATGAACAAACTTCAAAATATTTTCCTTGTCTTGGTGAATACGCCTCTACATCAACTGATTTACTCTTTAAATCAGCTAAATCTCCAGAACAACATTCTAAGACTCTGACAGGAATATCCATTGATTGGAATAACTCTACAGAGTAGTTGTACATCTTCTCAAACCATTCTTTCGATTCACTTGGATCACAAACAACAATCATTTCTTGTTTCTCAAACTGGTGAATACGATAGACGCCACGTTCTTCTAATCCATGTGCACCAACTTCTTTTCTAAAACAAGGAGAATAAGAAGTCATTGCTTGAGGTAATTCTTCAGATTTAAGAATTGTATCAATATATTTACCAATCATTGAGTGTTCAGACGTTCCAATTAGATAAAGGTCTTCTCCCTCAATCTTATACATCATGTTTTCCATTTCTTCAAAGCTCATAACACCTTCAACAACATTCTTACGAATCATATAAGGCGGAATAACATAGGTAAAACCTTTATCAATCATAAAATCACGAGCATAAGATAGAACAGCTGAATGTAAACGGGCAATATCTCCCATTAAGTAGTAAAAACCAGCACCAGAAGTCTTTCTAGAACTATCCAAATCGATTCCATTAAGGTTTTGCATAATATCAACATGATGAGGAATTTCAAAATCTTTCTCTTGGATTTCTCCAACTTTATAAAGTTCTACGTTCTCACTATCATCTTTACCAATAGGGACTGAATCATCAATAATATTTGGGATGTCCATCATTAATTGACGAAGTTTTTCTTGGGTTGGACCTTCTTGTTCTTCAATTTCAGTTAAACGAACTGCATATTCTTGAACTTCATCTTTAACAGCTTGTGCTTCATCAAATTTCTTTTGACCCATTAATTTTCCAATTTCTTTTGATTTGGCATTTCTTTGAGCTCTCAAGCTATCTGCTTCTGTTTTTAATCTTCTAAATTCTTGATCAAGCTCGATAATTTCATCGACTTTAGTAATCTTTTCTTCCTGGAATTTCTTTCTTAAGTTTTCTTTGATTAATTCAGGATTTTCTCTAAATAATTTTATGTCTAACATATTTCCTCCATTTTGCATAAAAAAAGATACCACCCAAGGGACGATATCTCGTGTTGCCACCCTTATTCGAATGTTTCACGTGAAACATTCTCTCTACATCTGATAACGGCAGGAGCCGGAATAATCACTCAAGAGTGGAATTGTAGTATTCAATATTGACTCGCACCACCCGTCAACTCTCTGAAATATCCAACTACATTAATCTCTATCAACGTTTGAAATTATCATATCAAAATTGACTTTAAAGTCAACCAGCGATTCCCATTGTGTAATGTAATTCTTGTGAGAATACGATACCATTGGAAGCTTTCGCAAATTGACCTTCTTCATAGATTGCTTCCATGACTTGTTTTTCAATATCTTTCTTAACAATAAGCATAATCATTTCTTTTTCAGGCTCAATTGCGACACCAAAGAATTTTTGAGCATCTTGCGAAACAGTTCCATGTCCCTTAAGAATAGTTGCTCCATGAGCTCCGTTTTCTCTAGCAACTTTGATTAGATTTTTAGTTTTTCCATAATTAGTAATTACTGTAATTAATACTTCGTTTGTCATACTTTCCTCCTCGCTTTCAGGATGACAGGCTGATTCAGCAAACAGTATATGATTTGCTTTCTTAACAAATAAGATTCCATGTCCTGGTTCATCTAGTTTAAATGTTTCTTTAGCATCTTCCATAAACTCCATTAAACGTCTTTTAGAAAACATCGCTTGAATATATGAACGATCAGAATTAGAAACACCAATCGCATTTAAGATTGCGCTATTTACAGTACCTTTACATGGTTGATTTAATACAAAACCAGCATTATGTTTACGATACAAATTTTCAACTCTATCGGCACGATTATCATTAACAATCATGTAACAGATATAAATATCTTTATTTATAGTATTCATTTATTCCTCCTCTATCCAATTATCACTAACAACATCTTCTTGTTCTTGAGTTTTACGTTTATAAATAACACCTAATAATTGAATAATGATAAGTGGCATCATTGCGACAACCGCAACTAAACCAAATGCGTCTGTTAAGACATTCGAACCATGGGCAATTGCTGCACCAATACCCATTGATAAGATAAAGGTTGCCGTCATAGGTCCTGTTGAAACTCCACCAGAGTCAAAAGCAATTCCAGTGAAGAGGGTAGGTGTGTATTTCATTAAACCAAGTGCTAATGCATAGCCTGGAACTAAATACCACCATAAAGAGAATCCAACATAGATTCTTAGCATTGCCATCGCAACCGCTAAAGCAACTGATAGACTTAAACTTCCTAGCATTAACTTACGATTAATGTATCCCCCAGAAATTTCTTCGACATTTCGGTTTAAAACCCAAATAGCAGGTTCAGCAAACACGATGACTAAACCTAAAATAAATCCAAAGACAATCACTAGCCATCCATTTGGTCCTGAGATTAAATCTCCACCAATTTGTTGAGCAACATTACTAAATCCTGCATTGACTCCTGTTAAGAAGAAGACAACACCAAAGAAGTTTAATGCTAAACCTTTAGTAAGTTGGATAAGATCATCTTTACTAATTTTAAATATCATTGCATTTAAAACAAAGAAAATAATAACCAGTGGTGACAAAGCAATTAATACGTTTTTAAATTCATGCATTAAGGTTGTCCAAACTACCCCAATATTTGTTGAATATTGTGTTGCTTGTTGTAATTCATTTGCATTAATGTCCATTGAAAATGTAAATAATGCTAAAACTAACATTGCTATGATAGGTCCAACTGAAGCCATCCCAACAACTCCAAAACTATCTTCCTGGTTAGTATCAGAATCTCTCTTTGAAGCCACCCCAATACCTAAGGCCATAATAAATGGAACAGTTAGTGGTCCTGTTGTCACCCCACCTGAGTCAAATGAGACACCCAAAAGGTTAGGTTGTAAAAATTCTACAATGAGTGCTAAAGCAAACAGAACACCATATGAGACAGCTAATACTGTCTTTAAAGGTTTGTTAAATACGATTCGAAGCATAGCTAACACTACATATAAACCTGTTCCTATTGAAACCACACCGACTAACAAGAATGAAGTTATTTGACCATTTGTAATTGTTTGGAGTTGGTTCCCAAGTACTTGTAAATCTGGTTCCGCAAACGTGACCATGAATCCTACAAGGAAACTAACAATGACTAAGTAAGGGATTGAGTTTTTTGTAAAGACAGATTGTCCAACAATATTCCCCATCTTTTCAATACTTTGATCCACCCCTAAATTAAATAATGCCAAACCTAGCATTAACAACACCGTCGAAATTGTAAATAAGATTAATAAATCTGTTTCTAAGGGTGTGAAAAACAGGTGACTTATTATTACAATCGCAAAGATCGGCAAGACCGAAAAGGCGGTCTCTTTAAATTTTTCTAATAATACCAATATGTTTCCTCCTTTTCTACCTGTACTATTGTAACAAAAAAGCGATGAGAAATTAATCTTCATCACTTTCTGTAGCTTCTTCTGTCTCGTTTACAACCGCGACACTTGAAACAGTTGTGTCTTTTACATTGATTAGTTTAACGCCCTGAGTATTACGTCCCAGTTCACTAACATCATTTAATGAAATTCTAATTAATGTACCAGTATTAGTTACTAACAAGGCATCCTCATCACCATCAACTGCTTTAAAGCCCACAAGTGGACCATTTCGATCGGTCACTTTAATCGTGATAACACCTTTACCACCACGACCTGTTAAACGATAATCACTAATTGGTGTAATCTTACCATAACCATTTTCAGTCACTGCTAAGATTTTTTCACCTTCATTATCTGTGGCCATTCCAATAACATGCGAACCATCCACATTAATACCACGAACCCCTCTAGCCGTACGTCCCATTGAACGTATGATTTCTTCTGGGAATCGAATTGCTTTACCATTGCTACAAGCGATTAAGATTTCATTCTCACCAGTCGTTGCTTTAACAGCTACTAGTTCATCATAATCCTGTAAGCTAATCGCTATCTTACCATTTCTTTGAATTCGCTCAAATTGTTCAACTGGAGTCTTCTTAACCAGACCCATTCTAGTCGCAAATAAGACATACATGGCATCATTACCCTCAGGAATACGTACCAACGACTTAACTTTTTCTTCTTTTTCAAGTTGAATAATATTAATCACAGGAATTCCCATTGATGTTCTTGATGCAGAAGGGACTTGATACCCTTTTAATCGATAGACTTTACCAAAATTAGTGAACAATAATAGATATTCATGAGTCGACATCGTCACTAATTGTTCAATCACATCATCTTCATGCATTGACATACTACGAACGCCTCGACCCCCTCTGTTTTGCGTCTGATAGGTATCTAAGCTAGTTCGTTTAATATAACCATTTAAGGTCATACTAATGACAACATCTTCACGCTCAATAAGGTCCTCATCTTCTAAATCATATCCTTCATCAATGATTTCAGAACGTCTAGGATCACCATATTTCTCTTTCATGTCCAATAAATCTTCTTTAATAATTCCTAAGACACGAGCCTCATTAGCTAAAATATCAATTAAATCTTCAATCGTTTTAATTAACTCTTCGTACTCTTCGGTAATTTTATTTCGCTCAAGGCCAGTAAGACGTCTCAGACGCATATCTAAGATTGCCTTAGACTGAACCTCTGATAAATTAAATCGCTCTTGTAAGCGCTGGTTGGCCTCCTCATCACTCATAGAATCTCTAATAATGTGAATCACTTCATCGATATTATCCAAAGCAATGATAAAACCTTCTAAAATATGAGCTCGTTCTTTAGCACGATCTAATTCATACTGAGTTTTACGAGTCACAACCTCTTTTTGATGATTTAGATAATGCATAAATAGTTCTTTTAAATTAAGTAATTTAGGTTGACCATTCACTAGCGCAACATTATTGACACCAAAACTTGTCTGTAATGCTGTTTGACGATACAACATATTCAATAAAACTTCCGCATTAACATCTCGACGTAACTCAATGACGATTCGAATACCATTACGGTTAGATTCATCTCTTAAATCCGTAATACCATCAATTACTTTATCTCTAACTAACTGAGCAATTCTCTCTACCAAGCGCGCTTTATTCACTTGATAAGGAATCTCAGTAATCACAATTTGTTGTTTCGAATTCTTCTGTGTCTCAATACTTGTCTTAGCACGCATTAACACAGAACCACGCCCTGTCATAAAGGCTTTCTTAATGCCCGTACGACCTAAAATATAAGCTCCTGTAGGAAAATCAGGTCCATAGATATAGTCTTGCATCAACTCTAAAATTGAAATTTCCGGATTATCAATTGTCGCAATCAATCCATCAACCGTTTCACTGAGATTATGTGGTGGAATATTTGTCGCCATCCCAACCGCAATTCCCATTGATCCATTCAACAAGAGTTGCGGGATACGAGACGGTAAAACAGTCGGTTCTTGATGACGAGCATCATAGTTATCCATGAAATCAACCGTATCTTTATTGATATCACGCATCATTTCCATCGAAATTTTAGACATTCTCGATTCGGTATAACGCATAGCCGCCGCACCATCACCATCAATTGATCCAAAGTTACCTTGACCTTGAATTAATGGATAACGATAAGAAAAGTCTTGTGCCATACGAACCATTGTCGAATAAATCGCACTATCGCCATGTGGGTGGTATTTCCCCATAACTTCCCCAACTAACATTGCTGATTTAGAAAAAGCACGATCAGAATACATCCCTAAATTATTCATCGCAAATAAAATACGTCGATGAACAGGCTTCATTCCATCTCTTACATCAGGTAGGGCACGAGACACAATAACTGACATCGAATAATCCAAGAATGATTCTCTCATTTCAGTGGAAATATCACGATGTTCTATTTTATCATGTTCTTGATTATCAAAATTATCATCAAATTCTACAGTTAAATCTCTATTGTCTTCCATACACCCTCCTAAATATCCAAGTTTCTAACATATTGGGCATTTGTTTCAATAAACTCACGACGTGGTTCAACATCATCACCCATTAACATATTGAAGACTTGATCTGCCTCAATGGCATCATCAATGGTCACTTGAATTAAAGTACGAGTAGCCGGATCCATAGTTGTTTCCCATAATTGGTCCGCATCCATCTCACCAAGTCCTTTAAATCGACTAATTTTAACTTTTTCACCCACTTCAGCCTTTAAAGCATCCAGTTGAGCATCATTATAAGCATAATGAACTTGACGACCTTTAGTCACTTTATAGAGTGGTGGTTGAGCAAAATAAACATATCCACCCTCAATAACCGGTTGTAAGAATCTAAATAAGAACGTCAACAATAAGGTACGAATATGAGATCCATCAACATCCGCATCCGTCATAATAACAATTTTATGATAACGAAGTTTCTCTAAATCCAATTCATCGCCAATCCCACAACCAAAAGCAGTTAACATAGAACGAATTTCCTCATTTTCAAAGATTCGATGCATTCTCGCTTTTTCAACATTCAAGACCTTACCTCTTAATGGTAAAATCGCTTGGAACCGTGAATCACGACCGTTTTTAGCACTTCCACCCGCAGAATTCCCCTCAACTAAGAAGATTTCAGACTCAGAAGCATCTTTAGACTGACAATCAGCCAGTTTTCCAGGTAATGAACTGACCTCTAAGGCAGATTTACGTCTAGTTAATTCACGAGCCTTCTTAGCCGCAACACGAGCCTTAGAAGCTAATGACGCTTTCTCAACAATTAAATGAGCCGTATCCGGATTTTCCATCAAGAAACGCTCCAAATGTTGACCAAAGATATTAGAAACAATACGACGAACTTCCGTATTTCCTAATTTAGTTTTTGTTTGTCCCTCAAATTGAGGATTAGGGTGTTTAATAGACACTATAGCCGTTAAACCCTCACGAACATCCTCTCCAACAAAAGAATCATCATCTTTTTTAAGTAAATTCTCTTGTCGAGCATAATTATTAATTACTCTCGTTAGCGCTAATTTAAAACCATCCTCATGAGTTCCACCCTCAGCAGTGGAGATATTATTAGCAAAAGTATATAAATTTGTTGCATAAGAATCATTGTACTGAACAGACACTTCAACTGAAATATTCTCTTCAATTCCTTCACCATAAATAACATCTTCATGAAGAGGCGTACGATTACGATTCATATATTGAACATATTCTTTAATTCCACCCTCATAATGATAGGTTTCATGTTTTTCTTCTTCATCAGTTCTTAAATCATTTAATTCAATCCGAATTCCTTTATTCAAATAAGCCATCTGACGAAGACGTTCTTTAATAGTGTCATAGTCATAACGAGTCGAATCAGTAAAGATTTGATTATCTGCCTTAAACAAAACCTTCGTTCCAGTTTCTTGGGTTTCACCAATCGTTTTTAAAGGATCTGATACATGTCCTCCATTTTCAAAGCGTTGAAAGTGAACTTTTCCATCTTTAAAAACATGAACTTCAACCCATTCACTTAACGCATTAACAACTGATGCCCCAACTCCGTGAAGTCCACCTGATACTTTATAGGCACCTCCACCAAATTTACCACCAGCATGTAATTTAGTATAAATAGTCTCAACCGTTGAACGACCTGTCTTCTTATGAATTTCAACAGGAATACCACGACCATTGTCTAATACTTCAACAACATCATCATCGTGTAATGTCACAACAATTTTATCGGCATATCCTGCTAAAGCTTCATCAACCGCATTATCAACAATTTCCCATACTAAATGATGTAAACCTTTGACTCCAGTTGTCCCAATATACATCCCAGGACGCATTCTAACGGCTTCTAAGCCCTCTAAAATTTGAATATCTTCAGATGTATAGGAATGATCAACTTTATTGTTTAATTTATCCATTTAAATCTCTTCTTTCTACTAATTGACCTGCCTCAATCTCATAAATTGTCATCGGACGATTTAATTGAATACTCTCATCAATTGAGGTAGTCGTTATAATTGTTTGAATATTACTAGGTGTATTTTTAATAAATAATTGTTGATGCGTCTCATCCAATTCAGAAAAGACATCATCTAACAATAGGATTGGTGTTTCATTTTGTTTTTGAGTAATAAACTCAATCAGTGCTAGTTTTAAAGCAATTAAAACCAGTCTTTTCTGCCCCTGAGAAGCCATCGTATTAATATCATGATTATTCATCATCGTTATTAAATCATCACGATGACAACCAGCATGTGTCACTTTAAAATAGATATCTCTCGCTTTATTCTGAATCATCTTATCCATCATCTTTTGTTTAAACTCAGATTCTGAAGTAACTTCAACCTCTGTTTTTAACTCAAAATTAATAAGATCATCACTTTCACTCAGTTCATTAAATAAAACTTGAGTTTTAGAATTAAGAAAATCAACAATTTCTTGTCGATAAGAGACTATTTCCCACATATCATCTACTAATTGTTTACTCAGAATCATTAAGATTTCTTCATCAACATTAGGTTGTTTTAATAGGGCATTTCTTTGTTTCAATAAGTTAACATAGTTATTCAAGTGATAAAGATATTGTCGAGATAACTTTGTCGCCTCAATATCTAAGAACTTACGACGAGTTTTAGGAGAATCATTAAAGAAGTTTAAATCTTGTGGAGAGAAACTAACACAATTAATGGTTCCAATATAATCACTACTTTTTTTAATGATTGTTTCATTAATTTTGATACTTTTCCCCGATTTAAAAACAAGAACCTGACAATTTTTAGTTGTAAGCTCTGTTTCTATCTCACATTGAACTTTGAAATAATCTTGATCAAAGCGTATTAAATCTTGATCTGATTGAGTTCTAAAACTTCTTAAGGTTGACATGAAATAGATTGATTCTAAAAGATTTGTTTTTCCCTGTGCATTATCACCCACAATAATATTGAGTTGTGGATTAAACTGGCAAGTCAGTGACTCATAGTTACGAAAATTTAACAAAGAAAGAGAATTTATTTTCATTCAATCTCAATTTCCCGGCCATCAATCACAACCACATCTCCTGGATGAATTTTTCGACCACGACGGTTCTCAATTTCACCATTGAGGGTAATCTCAAATTCATGCATTCGATGCTTTGCTTCACCACCACTGGAAATATAACCTAAGACCTTTAATAATTGGCCTAATGTAATCTGATTTTCCTTTAGTTTCACAGTAAAACTCCCATCTATCTCAACTTGTAAATTATACCATTTTTTAGGCCTTTTTACCAATTTGAGAAACGATGGGAATCAACTAAAACATTAATATAAAAATTATTTATTTTTAATTAACTATTTAAACACAAAAAAGAACTACAAACTGTAGTTCTAATCATAAGATCTAACTGGTAAGACTAAGTGAATGATTGAATCATCCACAGGATTAATTAATAAGAATGGTCTCATATCACCCGCAAATTTAATAATTACATCTAAGCTATTTAAACTTCTTAACGCTTCCATCATAAACTTCGTAGAGAAAGAGATTTTCAATGGGTCTCCCTTAAATTCATCAATCTGTAACGACTCCTTAAATGAACCCATTTCTTGAGAGGTGTTTGTCACCACAATTTCATCAGAAATAATATCAAATTTAACCGTTGAAACACCTTCTTGTTTAATAAACGAAGCACGATCAATCGCTCTTAATAATTGTTTTGTTTGTAAAGTAACCTCAGTCACAAATTGAGTTGGTATCAATCGTTTTGTCTCAGGGAAAACACCATCTAATAAACGTGATTGAATTAAAATATGATCAAATCTAAATTGGATTTTCTTGTTATTTAAAGCAACTTCCAATTCTTCAACATTTTCAATCATTCGATTTAATTCACCCAAGACTTTACGAGGAATAGTAATATTAAAATCTTCCTCAACATTTTCTAATTGAACTGTTTTATGCGCTAAACGATATGAGTCTGTCGCAATTAAAATCAACTTATTCTCACTAGCTGAATAATTAAAATTAACACCCGTTAAAACTGGACGAGTTTCTTTATCGCTAGTCGCAAATAAGGTTTGATTAATTGCGGCATTAATAAGATCTGATTTAAGTGTAAATTTTAATTCTGGTTCACTAAAATCAATTTGTGGGTATTGGTTAGCACGCATCCCATTAATTTTATAATCAGCAATACTATCGTAGATTTTAACTAAAGATCCGTCGATTAATTCAAAATGAACCACTTCATCTTCTAACTTTCTGACAATATCAAGTAAATATCTTGAATCTATAACGATTGATCCAATTTCATCAATGACTAACTTATTATCAGGCTCACTAGAAAATAACTTTAACTCAATTGATAAATCAGAATCACTAGCTGTTAAAATAATTTGATTTTCAAAGACATCAATTTTAATACCAGATAATTGTGGTAAAGGTGAATTAACCGTAATGGCCTTATTAACATGGGTTAATCCTTGGTACAATGCATTTTTAGCTACTGAGAAATTCATAGGTTGCTCCTTTTATATACTTATTATTCTTATTACTATTATTAGGACTGTGGAAACTGGGGACAAATGACAAAATCCATACTAAATACAGACTTATTCTATCATATTTGATGTTGACTGAACAGTGGATAGATGTGGACAAACTTAACTTGAAATTAAAGATTTTTCAATCTCACTAAAGGCCTGTCTAAACAATTCATCGCTCTTCAACAGTTTTTCAACCTTCTCACAAGAATTAATGATGGTTGAGTGATCTCGCTTACCAAATTCTTCTCCGATTTTAGCAAAACTCCAATCAAGATGGCGACGATGTAACATAATCGCAATATGTCTAGGTATTGAAATCTGTTTGGAACGAGCTTTAGAAATTAATTGTGACTTAGTAATTCCATAATAGTCACAAACGACTCGTTTAATCTTAGATGAGGTAATTTCTTTAGATTCTTTGTCACTACTTTGACCTCTAAAAGCACTAATTGCAGTTTGTAAAGTAATCTTAGATTCATCATTAAAATTAATACCATAAAAGAGAAGACGATTTAATTGTCCTTCAAGTTTACGAATATCTTTAGAGAAATTAGTCGCTAAATAATCTAAAACTTCTTCATCAATTAATGAAAAATCAAAGGATTGTTGAGTTAGTTTTTGTTTTAAAATAGCCTTAGAAGTATCAAAAGCAGGTGAATTAACACTAACCGATAAACCAGAATAAAAGCGAGAAATTAATCGTTCTTCTAATTCATTAATTTCTGTTGGTTGTCGATCACTGGTAATAACTATTTGTTTTTTATTCTGAATTAAAGTATTAAAAATTTGGAAAAAGACCTCTTGTGACTTCAGTTTTTTCCCAGCTAAAAACTGGATATCATCAACTAATAATAAATCTAAATTAGACATCTCAATTTTAAACTTATCAATGGAATTATTTTGAGAATTAATCGATACTTTATCCACAAAATCAGAACATTGGATATACAAAACATTCAAATTATCATGATTTGATAAAACGTAGTTGCCAATCGCATGCAATAAATGGGTTTTACCTAAACCCGAGTTACCATATATAAATAAAGGATTATAAAGCTTTCCAGGACTATAAGAACAAGCCAAGGCCGCAGACTGGACTTCTTTATTACTTGGACCAACAATGAAATTATCAAAGGTATATTTTGGATCGATATTATCGTTTAAAGATTTAGACACTGATTCACTTGATGCGTTCGTTCCTTCATTTTCAAAGACAATACTGACTTTTTGAATGTCAGGAACCTCTTGTTTAATACAATCTAAGATGAATTCTTTTTCCCCTAACATGACTTCTTTTTGAATAAATGAGACGACTTGAATGATGGCATGACCATCATCTAAACTTCTTAATTTGGTATCATTTTCAAAAAAACTTCTAAATACTGAATCATCAAATCGCTGACTTTCCTTAATAATTGACAATGTTTTTTTCCAAGTTTGATCTAAGAAAAATTCAACAGTTGTCATAAACACTCCTTACTGTGCATTTATGTTACCTTAAAAATTGTTGAATATCTATTGAAAATGAAATGTAAAAATCTTATCCACAAAGTCTTAATACAAATAATGACCTTATCCACGGCTTTTTATGAATTTATCCACAGTTTCCACAAAATTTATTGTGGACAAATTGTGGAGAACTTTTCTGTGGAAAACTAATTGTTGAGAAATGTGTATAACTTACCTTATAAAAAATAGTTATCCACAAAATTGTTGATAAAAATATGCACTAAATAAAGGATATTATTGAGTTATCGACAAATCCACAGGCTGTGGAAAACTCTCACTATTTAATTGTTAATAAAGTGTGGATTATCACATTATTTATTTAAGAAAAAAAGAAAAGTTGTTGACACTTGTCAACAATAAATAAATAAAGTTATCAACAATTATTCAAATCACTTATCCACAGTAATTATTGTCCTTTCCTTATATATAGGAATTTAAGATACAGGATGAGAAATTTGTACAATATTGATTTTTCTAACAGAACTCTAGATTTCTTGACTTTAAAACAACTCCTAGTATATAATCAAAAGGCAATTGCACGGAAATTTGAAGAACGGAGGTGGTTCTCGTATGAAAAGAACTTATCAACCGAGCAAAAGAAAACATCAAAAAATTCATGGATTTAGAGCCCGTATGAAAACTGTTGGTGGACGTCGTGTCCTAGCTCGTCGTCGTGCCAAAGGTAGAGTTAGATTATCTGCTTAAAAGCTACCATAAGGTGGCTTTTTTCTAATGAACAAATATGAAGAAACAATTTAGAATTCACAAGAATGAAGAATTTCAAAAAATTCTGAAAAGAAGACAATTCACAAAAGCACCCAGCATGGTCATTTACTACCAACCAAAACAAGAAAAATATGCTAGAGTTGGGATAACAGTTTCAAAGAAAATTGGTAAAGCTGTTATTAGAAATAAAATAAAAAGACAAATCAGAATGATGTGCCAAGAGGTGTTAACCTTTGAAGAAGCCTACGACATGATTATTATGGTTCGATCAAAGTATTTAGAGTTCACCTTCGAAGAGAATCAAGAAACTCTACAAAAATTAGTCAATAAACTGAACAACAAGTTCAATACAGGAGATAACAATGTTTAAAAACAAATCAGCAAAATGGAAAGTACTGATTCCATCCTTCCTTATATTATTTCTGACATCATGTAAACAAGTTAGAGATGCATCAGGAAATATAATCGAAGAAAACGTCATCCGACTAGGAGACAGTTGGAGTTATGAAGGTATTTTCGAATCCTTCATCGTCTGGCCATTATCACAACTAATTAACTTCTTCTCACAATATGCAGGAGTTGTTGTAGCAATCATTATCATTACCGTCTTAGTAAGACTAGCAACATTTAGACAAACACTTCAATCACAAATTATGTCTCAAAAGATGCAAATGATTCAACCTAAACTAAATGCGATACAAGAGAAATATAGAGGTCGTGATGATCAACAATCGCGCATGCAAATGTTTACTGAACAACAAAACCTTCAAAAGAAACATGGCATTCAAATGAGTAAGATGTTATTACCAACCTTATTACAATTACCAGTCATTATGGCATTATGGTCATCAGTCAATAGATCAGAAGCAGTTCTAAACGGAGAATTCTTAGGCAATAGCTTATTCACATCTCCACAACAAGGAATGGCAGAAGGAAATCTATTCTATTTTGTTATTTTTGGTTTAGTCGTATTAGTCAATGCTGGGGCAGTCTTACTCCCTCAATACTTAGCTAAGAAAAAAGCTAAACGTTATCCAAATCAAAGACAAACACCACAACAAGGTAAAGGCATGATGTACTTTATGGTTGGGTTAATGGCCTATATTGGATTAACATTATCATCCGCCATGAGTATTTACTTAATTATTTCAAATGGTATTCAAATTGCTCAAACCTTATATACCAACAGTTATATGAGTAAAACGGGGGCACTCGATATATGAAAACCTACACAGCAAAAACACTAGATGATTTATTAAACAATGTTGCCACAGAAAAAGGCATCACAACCGATGAATTAACATATTTTGTCACTGAAGAAAAATCTGGATTCTTAGGATTTGGTTCATCAGTCACCGCTCAAGTTTACGCAAGCGATGATGTCGCTGAATTCATCGAAGATTACTTAATTCAATATTTCAGTAATTTAAATATGGAAGCAAGCATTCAAGTAAGTATTACAGAAAACCAATACTTAGTTGATTTAGACGCTAAAAATAACGCAATCTTAATTGGTCGCGGTGGACAAAGTCTTCAAGGTCTAAACCAAGTACTTAGAGCTGCCACAAACGCAACCTTTAAGGGCCGTTTCAATACCTTAATCGATATTAATAACTATAAACAAGATCGTTATTCAAAGGTAAGAAATATGGCAAAGCGTATTGCTAAGAATGTCCAACGTTCAAAAATTGATGCAACATTAGATCCAATGCCAAATGATGAAAGAAAAGTCGTTCATCAAGAATTAACACGATTCAGTAATATTAAAACTGAAAGTGTTGGGGAAGGTCGTAACCGTCGACTCGTCATCAAATACCAAAAACAACAAAAACCAAACAAATAGTATCTCACAAGAGGTACTATTTTTATTAAAGCATTAATTAGTGTAAAATAGAGTCATATGAAATGTATTGTCGGTTTAGGAAATCCAGGAAAACAGTATCAAAAAACAAGACATAACACCGGTTTTTTAGTCATCGATGAGTTATGTACTTTTTTTGGCGTAAGCTTAGACACAAAAAAGTTTAATGCACACTATACAAAATTTAAATATCAAGGACAAGATATCCTTTTAGTCAAACCTCAAACCTTTATGAATTTATCAGGCCATGCCGTTATTTCATTACTCAATTACTATAAAATAGACATCAAAGATTTAATCGTCATTAGCGATGATTTAGACTTACCCGTAGGAAAAGTACGCTTTCGACCTAACGGAAGTGATGGTGGACAAAGAGGAATCAGAGACATCATTAAACACCTTTCAACCAAAGACTTTAATCGCTGTAAAATAGGAATAGGAAACGATAAATTAATTCCCACCGCCGATTATGTCTTAGGCAAAGTAGAAAAAGAAAATCGTGAGCTCTATCAAAAAAGCATACAACATGCCAAAGAAGGAATAATTCTTTGGATTAAAACCGACATCCAACAAACAATGAACCAATTTAATGGAGATCTCCAAATATGAAATGGTTTTATCACTATTTACAACAGTATTCAGATGCACTGACTCAAAGTGACTATGGATTTTCAAATGTTAGCCTCATCCAAGAGGCTAGTTTAATCTTAGCCTCACATCAAACCAATCAACAACCAATCTTACTTATTAAAGAAAATCCTATTCAATCAGAAAAAATTCAATCAACCCTTCAATTTTTAGATCCTAGCTTGAAAATTGTTCGTTTTGAACATGAAGAATCGATACGAATTGAAGCCATCGCTAGTTCACCAGAAGGATTTCAAGCACGATTAAGCGCACTATATCAATTACTCTTTGAACCAGTCGATGTTGTTATAACCTCATCATCCTCTTTTTTACGTTATTTACCACAAAAACAATTAATTAGTCATTCAACCATGACCATTAAAGTGGATGATATCATTAATTTAGAAACCTTAGGCAAACAGTTAATTTCATTAGGATATAAAAGAACTCCCGTTGTGGAACAAGTCTTAACCTTCGCTCAAAGAGGAGGAATTATCGATGTTTACTCAATTCAACATGATGCCCCAGTCAGGATTGAATTTTTCGACGATATCATCGAAAGCATTCGATTCTTTGACATAGAAACTCAAAAAACAATTCAAACTTTAGAAGAAGTAACCATATTTGTGGCTAGTGATCAATTATTAACTGACACTCAAAAAACAGAAGTCAAAGAGAAAGTTAAAAATTTAGTCGATTTAAAACAAGAAGAATTAAGTCTAAAAGTCTTCACAGAATTAGACCAGTTCTTAGCAGGTTTTTATAGTCCACAACATTACCAATACTTCTCATTAGCTTCAAACAAGAATACTTTAATCGATTATTTCTCTAATTCGCTAGTCATCTTATCAAATATTCAAAGTATCGAAAGAGCCAATAAATTCTTTATCAACGAATCTGTAGAATTTCAACAAGAAGAAATACAAGAACAAAACAGAGTAGCCATCTTTGATCAATTTGTTCATTTTGATCAAGCGCTAGAAAAGGTTAAACCTGTTATTTTTGATCAGTTTCAATCCAAAAAAGATAGTTACCAGCTACCAATCTATGAAATCTTCCATCCTCAACTAGAATTGGAAGAACATCTTTTAAGCATCACTAAGATAGCCTTAGATAAGAAAGTCGTCTTAAGTGTTACTCATAAAGAAGTTGAAGAATTAATCGATGTCTTAACCAAACTCAATCTGCCTTATAATATGGTCACATCCAATAAGTTATTTAAGGGCATCAACATACAAATACATCCACTTAATCGTGGTTTTGTGATAAACGATGAAATCTATGTTTATTCATCTTATGAACTATTTAATACGATTCAAAAGAGAAGTCGTTATGAACATCAATTTAAATCAGCCCAAAGTCTTACAGGTATTGCCGATATAAAAGTGGGTGACTATGTCGTCCATCGAAATTATGGAATCGGAAGATATCTGGGATTAGAAACCAAAGAAGTAGATAATCATCATAAAGATTTCCTACATATTGCCTATCAAAACAATGATGTTCTATTAGTACCATTAGAACAATTTAAACTTGTTCGAAAATTCATCTCCTCTGAAGGAGTGAATGTTAAACTCTCAAAACTAGGCAGCGGGGCATGGGCAAAAACAAAAGAACGCATTAAAAACAGTGTCAATGACATTGCCGATAAATTAATTCAACTCTATCAAGAAAGAAAAAATGCGAAAGGCTACGCATTTAGTCCAGACACACAATTATTACAAGAATTTGAAGAAGAATTTGAGTATGAACTCACAAAAGACCAAGAAATAGCCATTAAAGAAATGAAAGCTGACATGGAATCGGATCTTCCAATGGATCGATTATTATGTGGTGATGTAGGCTTTGGAAAGACAGAAGTTGCCATTCGAGGAGCCTTTAAAGCCGTCATCGACAATAAACAAGTGGTCTTCTTATGTCCAACCACTGTCTTATCGCAACAACATTATCGAACCTTTAAGGAACGCTTCAGAAATTATCCAGTTAATATAGCCTTGTTGAATCGATTTGTTGAGCCAAGTCATCAAAAACAAATTCTTAAAGATGTAAACAATGGTAAGATAGATATTTTAATTGGAACACATCGTGTGTTAAGTAAAGATGTTAAATACCATGATTTAGGTTTTTTAATCATCGATGAAGAACAACGCTTTGGGGTCGCTCAAAAAGAAAGAATTAAAGAATTAAAAACAAATATCGATGTTTTATCCTTATCAGCCACCCCAATTCCAAGAACCCTTCAAATGTCACTAGTTGGTTTACGGTCGTTATCTCAACTTAATACTCCACCTAAAAATCGATTACCAGTAATGACCCATGTCGTTGAAAAAAGTGAAAAACTAATCTTTGACTTAATTGAAAAAGAAATGTCTCGACAAGGACAAGTCTTTTATCTGTATAACAACACCAACAACATCTTCTCAGTTGCCTATCGCCTGCAACAACAATTTCCAGAATATAAGGTAGGTGTAGCTCATGGGAAGATGCATCGAGCTGAAATCGAACAAGTGATGGTCGACTTCAATAACAATGAGATTCAAATTTTAGTCTGTACCACCATAGTTGAAACAGGAATTGATATCCCAAATGCCAATACGATGATTATTGATCAAGCGGACCGTTTTGGACTTAGTCAGTTATACCAAATTAAAGGACGTGTTGGCCGTTCCGATCGACCAGCCTATGCGTATTTGTTGGTCAATCCAAGAAAACAACTCTCTGAAATAGCAAGCAAACGCTTAGAAGCCATTAAAGAATTTACACAACTTGGCTCTGGCTATAAAATTGCCATGAGAGACTTAACTATACGAGGGGCAGGTGAAATACTGGGTGGAAATCAATCAGGCTTTATCGATACGGTAGGAATGGACTTATATATTGAATTATTACAAGAAGCGTTGGATGAGAAACAAAATCATCGAGTAGTCCCACCAAAAGAAACAGTTTTAAATTTAAATGTCGATGGCTATATCCCAGATGAGTACACCATGGACTCAGGATTGAAGATTGATTTATATCAACGAATCGATAAGATTAAAAACTTAAACCAACTTGAACAGTTTTACCATGATACAGCCGATCGTTATGGCCAGTTCTCAAAAGCAATTCTGCTTCTTTTAGAGAAGAAACAACTTGAATTATTCTTAAATGAAGATCATGTTGAAGATTTCAGAGACAGACCAAGACAATTTGAAATTGTCTTAAGTGAGGCCTTTTCTCAACAGGTCGATGGAATTAAACTCTTTGAGGTGGTCAGTCATATTAACAACACCATTAAACTTAAGTATTTAAAAAATAAAATTACATTAAGTATCCCAAAATCAAGAACAGCCCTCTATGACATGATAGAGTTACTAAGAAAAATTAAGAGCAAGGAGGTAAGTCGTGCGAATTGACAAATATTTAAAAGCAGCAAGAGTTCTTAAAAGAAGAACCGTTGCTAAAGAATTAGGAGACCAAGGACGCCTAAAAATAAATGATAAAGTAGTTAAGGCCAGTACCGAAGTAAAGATAGACGATATTATTGATATTGAGTTTGGCAATCGTTTGCTTAAGATAAAAGTGTTAGATATTAAAGCTCAATCCAAGAAGAGTGAGAACCCAATCTATGAAATTTTATCTAGTGAAAAAGTTAGTCAAAATCACTTAATGAAAGATAATGAAACTCAGTGAGTAAAGTGTTAGAATAGTGACGTTAAGGAGCGAAATGATGAAGAAAAAACCAGTAGTATTAATTGTTATGGACGGTGTTGGTCTAACTGAAAAAGACAATGGAAATGCCGTTAAAAACGCCTATTTACCTCATTTAAGAGAATTAATGGAAACCAGTCCATTTACCACATTAAAAGCCCATGGAGAAGCAGTCGGTCTACCAACCGATGATGATATGGGTAACTCAGAAGTAGGACATAATGCCTTAGGAGCAGGACAAATTTATGCTCAAGGGGCAAAACTTGTTAACCAAAGCATTGGTGATGGTAGCATGTTTAAAACAGACACTTGGAAACAACTGACTGATCGTGTGAAAGGACACAACACCTTCCACTTAATTGGTTTATTGTCTGATGGAAATGTCCACTCACATATTAACCACGTTAAAGCAATGTTAAGTCACCTAAAACAAGATGGTGTTAATAGAGTAGCTGTTCATGCCCTAAGTGATGGACGTGATGTAGGCGCAACCTCTGCTTTAGAATATATTAGTGAATTAGAAAACCATATGGCACAACTAAATGATGATGCTTTTGATAGTTTTATTGCCAGTGGTGGCGGAAGAATGTTAGTCACTATGGACCGTTATGACGCTGATTGGAACATGGTCAATATTGGATGGCAAACCCATGTCTTAGGTAATGCGAGACAATTTAGCAGTGCCACCGAAGCAATCTCTACCTATCGTCAAGAAACAGAAGGATTATCTGATCAATACATTCCTGCTTGGGTCATTGAAAAAGATGGTCATGCTGTTGCGCCAATTGTCGATGGTGACTCTGTCGTCTTCTTTAACTTCAGAGGAGACCGTGCCATAGAAATCTCTAAAGCCTTTGAAGGCGATGATTCCTTTGATAAATTCGACCGTATCCGTGTTCCAGAAGTTATGTATGCTGGAATGCTTCAATATGATGGAGACTTAAAGCTTCCTAAGAATTTCTTAGTTGAACCACCACATATTACCAACACATTAACCGACACCCTTGTTGAAAATAATTTAAATACCTTAGCGATTTCGGAAACTCAAAAATATGGTCACGTGACTTATTTCTGGAATGGTAACCGTTCTGAAAAAGTTGATGAAAACTTAGAAACATGGATTGAAGTTGAAGGGGACAATGTTCCATTTGATCAACGTCCATGGATGAAATCAGCTGAAATCACAGACATTGTCTTAGACGCTATGAAAGGTGGGAAATATGACTTTATCCGCCTAAACTTCCCTAATGGAGATATGGTCGGACACACAGGTGATTATGAAGCTGCCGTTATTTCTGTTGAAGCAGTTGATTTAGCCATAGGTCGAATTAAGAAAGTGGCCGATGAAACAGGTTCTACCTTAATTATCTTGGCAGACCATGGGAATGCGGATGAAATGTATCAAGCGAAGAAGAAAGAAACAGATGTTTTACAACCTAAAACCTCTCATACATTAAATCCAGTTCCATTTATTATTTATAATCGTGATGTGACCCTAAAAGAAGGAAACTTTGGTTTAGCTAATGTGGCGGCAACCGTCACTGATTTATTAGGTGTTAAAAAACACGATATCTGGGAAGAAAGTATTATTAAAGAAATCAAATAATGAATATCTATGAAATAGAAGTGAGAAAGCCTGATCAAAAAATGGTTAGGCTTTCTGACTATAAAGATAAAACACTCTTAATTGTAAATACAGCCAGTTATTGTGGATTCACAAAACAATTTGAAGGCCTTCAAGAACTTTATGAAAAGTATCAAGATAAAGGATTAGTTGTCTTAGGTTTTCCATGTAATCAGTTTAATCAACAAGACCCAGATGCGATAGAACAGATTATAGAGTTTTGTTCACTCAACTATCATGTTGACTTTCCAATGTTTGATAAGATTGAAGTCAATGGAGAAAATGAACACCCACTCTATACTTATTTGAAATCACAACAATCAGGACTGTTTAATGAAGACATAAAATGGAACTTTACTAAGTTTTTGGTTAATAAAAAAGGAGAAGTAGTTGACCGCTTTGCGCCAACAACAACTCCTAAACAAATTGAACCAAAAATTGTAGAAATTCTTTAATTTCCTTTCTTACGATAATTAAGTGGGGACATCTTCATTCGATTTTTAAAAGCCGAGCTAAAATAAGAAGTCGTTTCATAACCAACCATCTGAGCAATTGCGCTAATCGGGTGGTTGGTTGTTTTTAAAAGGACACTCGCCTCTTCAATACGCTTATCAATTAAGTAATCAATGATGGATTGACCACTGTATTCTTTAAATGCATGCGATAAATAATATTTAGAGGTATGAGTCATTCTAGCTAGTGAATCAAGGGTAATCTTAGATGCATAGTTTTTATCGATATACTTTTGAACAAAGGCACACTCCAGTGAAATCTTTTCAATCTGAACCGTTGATAATTCTAAATTATGGACACGTCGAGATAAATTAATTAATAGAATCTCTAATAATCTAAGAACTACTTGTTCGTAGTTTTCTTCTTTTTGATTGGCCTCTTTAACAATCATTTGTAAGTAATATAATACTTCATGTTTATGTTGATTATAGTTATGAATTAAGAAATCTTCTTGTGGGAAATTATCAAAGTTGATACCAGAAACCCCTAAAACAATATACTTAAACTCCTCATCATTTTCTAACATCTCCGTATGATTAATGTTTGAGTTGATAAAGATAATGTCATTTTCAACAACAGGATATGTTTCTTCTTCGATCCAAAACAAGCCTTTTCCTTTAGTCACATAAAATATTTCAGCAAATGGATGAATATGAGGGGTAGAATGCCAGTTTGTATCAGACTCTGCCTCTGTGACATACATTAGATTAACTTCTAAAGGAAACATATTGGATTGATTTAAGTTAATTTTTGTGGATATCATAGAACTCCTTTCTTTTGATATTTTGTCATTAATCAGACTATAACAAAAATGTTAAATTTTTAGCAAGAAAACACTGAAAATAATTTCATTCTTATGAAAATAATGTTAGACTTTTCTGAAAGGGATGATATAATGCTTGTATAAACAAAAGCGTGGACCAAGAGAAAGTAGAACGCAGTGGATTTTTAGAGAGATGTCGGTCGCTGAAAGACATTATGAGACTGAGTTGAAGTACCTCTTGAGAGCTGAAATCATGAATGAAGTAATGGTTTACGAAGTTGTGTGTCGTTATCTACACAAGACATTGTTAGATGTCTAGAGAGTATTAATGAAGGTGGTACCACGAGTTTAGTCGTCCTTTGGGGACGATTTTTTTGTGTAAAGGAGAATCCCATGCGAGAGATCAAATTTTTTTCAAAACAAAACATTCCATTAGAAAGACATAAAGTCAGAGTTGTTCAAGCTCTCCAATTACTTCCCATTGAAGAAAGAGTTAAGAAACTCAAAGAGGCTGGTTTCAATACCTTCTTACTTAAGAACAAAGATGTTTTTATGGATATGTTAACAGACAGTGGTGTCAACGCAATGAGTGATCGACAAGTTGCTGCCATGCATATAGCCGATGATAGTTATGCTGGTTCAGTAACCTATGATCGATTTGAAAAAGCCATCCAAGACTTTTTTAATATTGATTTTGTATTACCTGCCCATCAAGGAAGAGCCTGTGAAAATATCATCGCCCAAAGTTTTGTGAGTCAAGGATCCATTGTTCCAATGAACTATCACTTTACAACCACTAAAGCCCATATTCTTAGAAATGGAGGAGAAGTGATTGAATGTTTAATTGATGAAGGCTTAAATGTTCAATCTGAGTTTCCATTTAAAGGAAATATGGATATCGATAAACTAGAAAAAGTTTTAACCCAACATCACAATATCCCATTTGTTAGATATGAAGCGGGGACTAATTTAATTGGTGGACAACCGTTCTCTTTGGAAAATGTGAAAACAGTTCACTCATTATGTCAAAAACACCAGGTTAAGTTAGTCCTAGACGCTTCACTTCTAACGGATAATTTATATTTTATTAAGACCAGAGAAAATGCTTGTAAAGAGTTATCTATTAAAGAGATTAGTCATGAGCTTGCCCAATACTTTGACATTATTTACTTTTCAGCCAGAAAATTAGGAAGTGCTCGTGGTGGAGCCATCGCCATTAGACATAAAGAAGATTATGAAAAGATGAAAAGCTTAGTCACCTTATATGAAGGTTTCTTAACCTATGGTGGAATGAGTGTTAGAGAAATGGAAGCTATCACAATCGGTTTAGAAGAAGCGTTAAGCATGGATATGATTGAACAAGGACCTATTTTTATTGAATACATGGTTAATCAATTAAAAGATAAGGGAATTCCAGTTTTAACACCAGCCGGTGGATTAGGTTGTCATCTGGATGCCTCAAAATTTGTAAGTCATTTATCTCAAGATGAGTATCCTGCTGGGGCACTCACGGCCGCACTCTATATTGCTGGTGGAATAAGAGCCATGGAAAGAGGAACTTTATCAGAAGAAAGACAACCAGATGGTAGTGAAACCTACTCAAATATGGAATTAGTCAGAATTGCTTTACCAAGACGAGTCTTTACCTTATCTCAAATTGATTATGTTATTGATCGTATTGAATGGTTGTTTAAACATAGAGATTTAATTGGTGGTCTAAAATTTATTGATGAACCACAACTATTAAGGTTTTTTAGTGGAAAACTTGAGTCAACAACAAATTGGCCTCAACAATTATTGGAAGCATTTAAACAAGATTTACAAGAAAGTTTATAAAAAGTCTGTCACATTTCTTTTCTGTTGGTATACTTATATCATTAGGAAAGGAATGTTTTCATGAACAAACCAGTATTAGTAATTATGGCTGCTGGAATGGGCAGTCGTTTCGGAGGATTAAAACAATTAGAACCATTAGGACCAAATGGGGAGGTCATTTTAGACTATTCATTGATGGATGCTAAAAAGGCAGGATTTGAAAAGGTCGTTTTCATTATTAAAGAAGCCATCAAAGATGATTTTAAAGAGGTTGTCTTAGATCGTGCACAGAAATTAATGGAAGTAAAATTAGCTTACCAAGAGGTAGATAAGATACCAGAAGAATTTGAAGTACCTAAAGAAAGAGTAAAACCTTGGGGGACAGCACATGCTATCTTATGCGCAAAAGAAGAAATTGATGGACCATTTATGGCCATTAATGCCGATGACTTTTATGGCTATGATGCTTTTGATAAAATGTATCGATTATTAAGTCAAAAAAGTGATGAGAATTATGGGATGGTAGGCTTTGAAATTAAAAAGACACTCTCAGATTTTGGGACAGTGTCTCGTGGTGTAACAAAAGTATCAGATGAACATAAACTATTGGATGTAGTTGAAATTGTTGCATTAGAAGCCAAAGAAGATGAAGTTGGTTATTACGAAAATGATCAGTGGCATCAAGTCGATGCACATGCCCTTGTCTCTATGAATTGTTGGGGATTCAGTCAAGATTTCCTAGATAAGATTGAAGAAGCCTTCCCAACCTATTTAGAGGAAGTCTTAAAAGAAAATCCAATTAAGGGAGAAATTTATCTACCTACCATGGTTAAGGGGTTACTTCTAGATAAGGGTAAAGATGTAATGGTGCTCAGTTCAAGTGACCAGTGGTTTGGGATTACCTATCCAGAAGATAAAGACTATATTAAACAATCATTATTAAAGATGCATGAAGAAGGTAAGTATTAAGATAAATCCAGAAAAAGCAGTTAAACAATTTGAAATTGGCGAATTAGAATCGGTTAAATCATTCGGGGATGGACTTATTAATAGCTCATTTTTAGCTATTAATAGTGAAGGAAAACGCTATATTCTACAACGTATTAACACTGAATTATTCACAGATGTCGATGGATTAATGAATAATATTCAATTAGTTACCGATTTTCTAAAGAAAAAAATTATGGAACGTGGTGGTGATCCAGAACGTGAGACATTAACCGTGATTCATACTAAAGATGACAAACCATATTATTTAGATGATGAAAATAATGCTTGGCGTGTTTATCCATTTATTGAAAATACTGTTGTTTATAACCAAGCTCAATCAGCTGAACAATTTTATTTAACAGGTTTATCGTTTGGTAAATTCCAAAATGAATTAAATGAGTTTGATGCAACTCAATTAGTGGAAGTGATTGAAAAATTCCATGATACTAGACATCGTTATCAACAATTTGAAGCAGCCTTAGAAAACGATCTAGTAGGAAGAGTCAGTGAAGTTGAAGATGAAATCAACTTTATTAAAGAACGTAAAGAAGATGCCTATTACCTTTATGATTTGCTTGATAAGGGTGAACTTCCATTAAGGGTGACTCATAATGATACAAAACTTTCTAATATCTTATTAGATAAAGACACTTTAGAAGGAATTGCGGTCATTGACTTAGATACCATTATGCCTGGTATCCTACTCTTTGATTTTGGGGATTCAATCCGTTCAGGCGCTAACACGACCGTAGAGGATGATCCAAATCTAGATAATGTTAATCTTGATATGGAACTCTTTGAAGCCTATACCAAGGGATTTTTAGAAGGTGCTAAAGAAATTATGACTGAAAAAGAATTAGAACTTCTTCCTTGGGGTGCTCGAATTATTACTTTGGAACAAGCGATGCGATTCTTAACAGATTATCTTAATGGCGATACCTATTATGCGACAACTCATGAAACGCATAATATTGAACGAACAAGAAATCAAATAAAGATGGTTTCTGAGATGGAGAGACTTTGGCCAGAAATCACAAATTTAGTGAAGGAGATAGCAGCTTAAAGTTGTTTTTAACCCTAACAACCTTTATAATGGGGTTAGTAAAGGAGCGCTTATGAATCAAGAGAGAAGAAACTTATCTAAATCATTCTTGTCGATGACGATGTCTATCTTATTAGTGGCAGTGTCTGCGTTCTTCATTATGAATATCGTTCATACACATATGGAGACCAAGCGATTAGAGACTATTTTAAATGAGCGTTATGAAGAACTTTCTCAACTTGAAAGAGACCAAGTTGCGCTTCAACAACAAAAAGTTAAATTAAGTGATCCTGAATACATTAAGGATTATGCTCGTGGAAACTTCATGTTATCTGAGGAGAATGAACAAATCTTCATTCTACCAAGTAAAGGAAACTAAATAAGGAAAGCACTCCGAATTCGGAGTGCTTTTTATATGCCTAATTTAATTCAATTTCATACGTAACAATTTCTAATTGTCTACCATCTTGAGTGGTTTGAGGTTGTACAGATTTAATTTGTTTCCCATTAAAATGAAGTGGTATTTTTACACTCGCAATATTTCGATGGTCCACAGGATAAATCAGTGATTTATACCCGAGTGCTTTTGACAGGTTAATCAGTGCTTTGACAGATTCAATCCCAAACTTTTTATTCTGTGCCTCTGTTTTTAACCAAATCCCTATTTCGGGCATTTCCGTATTTAAAGCATGAAGGCCGACTAAACCTAAAAATTCATGATTCTCTTTTAGACGGACCGTATAAATATAATCTAAATCTTGAGTTCGTTTTTCAATATTACCTAAAATGAAGGTTTCTGTTTCAGATAAGGATTCATTAACACTTGGATACATATACTTAATGACATTCTCATCAAAATGAGTGTGTATTTCTTGAGCATCAGAAAGTTGGATTGGTTTAAGAATGAGTCGATTGGTTTCCAATTCTCGATTACTCACTTTATTGAGTTCATGTTGAAGTCGATAGGCCAAGGCAATTGTTTTTAAATCTTTAATTTGGTTGGTTTCAATTTGTTGGATAATCTCATCCAAAGTTAATTGTTCTAACTGAATAACTTCACCCTCATCAAGGCTCTGTCCGACAAATTCTAAATTTTGAGCAAAGTACAAATGTATTTCTTCATTTAAATAAGCAGGTGATGGAAAGGATGACCCTAAGTCGACCCATGTTTTCGCAATTGCTCCACCTTCTTCCAATAATTCTCGTTGTATTGAAACATCTGGATGTTCATTGGGTTCTTTCTTACCGGCAATAAACTCAAGACCTATCTCTTGTTGAGCATAACGGTATTGTCTAACCATTAAGAATTTATTCTCATTAGTCATGGCTGCGACACAAACCCCACCAATATGGTTAACAACTTCTCTCTTGGCTTGTTGTTGTGTCTCATGGATTAAAACATCATCTAAATAGACATCGACCAATTGTCCTTCATACTTAATTTCACGCTTTAATTTTTCTTCAAATAACTTCATAAAATTCCCCTTTTAACAATCATATCAAATCAAGGGTTTATTGTGATAAATAAAGTTAGCGTGTATAATAGTGACTTGAGGAAGTGCACATGAAAAAAGGACATTTTATATCATTTGAAGGACCTGATGGGAGTGGTAAAACAACGATCAGCTCAAAAGTTTATGAAGCTTTGGTAAACAAGGGCTATCCAATGGTTTATACCAGAGAACCTGGGGGAATTCGAATTGCTGAAAAGATAAGAGATCTAATCTTAGATCCAAAAAATACGGAAATGGATGCTAAGACAGAAGCATTGTTATATGCTGCTAGTCGTCGTCAACATCTAGTCGAAAAGATTCTACCAAATTTAAACGATGGAAAGATTGTCATCTCCGATCGTTTTGTTGATTCATCCTTAGCTTATCAAGGGGTTGGAAGACAAATTGGTCTAAAAGAAATCTATGATCTTAATATGTTTGCGATCGAAGGAAGATTACCTGATTTGACGATTTATTTAGATATTGACCCACAAATTGGATTGGACCGAATTGGTACTAGATCCTTTAAAGATCGTTTAGATCAAGAAGATATTGGCTTCCATGAACTTGTTAGCCAAGGTTATGAAATGGTCAAAGAAAAATACAAAGATCGTATGGTCATTTTTGATGGCTCCTTAAGCATTGATGAATTAACTAATCAAATCACTTCCTATCTTGAAAATTGGATAAAGGAACATGAAGCATAAACAACCAGCACTCTATAAAATGATGAAGAAAAATCTAGAGACTCAACGGTTGCCCCATGCCTTCTTATTAGTTGGCGAAGCGAACAGTTATGAGGCAGCACTCTGGTTGAGTGCTTTAATCATGGAGCAGTCTTTAGATGAGAAAATAATTCAAAATAGAATACAACTTTTAGAATCAAGTAGCATGGTTGACTTTCAATTGATTGATGGCTCTAAGGGAACGATCAAAAAAGAAGTGATTGCTCAATTACAGACTTCGTTTCAAAATACGGCCTTAGAACAGACTGACCAAAAAGTAGCATTGATGCATCATATCCACAAAGCAACGCCAGAAGCACTCAATTCCTTGTTGAAGTTTTTAGAAGAGCCTAGTGGTCAAACAACGACCTTTATCTTAACGACCCATAATGTTGAACTAGTTTTACCGACAATATTATCGCGTTGTGTGGTGGTTCACTTAAAAAAGAAAGGTAGACAACAATTTGATTTTTCAGATCAGCATCCAATGATTCAAAATCATTTAAATGCGTCAGTCAGTAGTCTAGAACAAGGACAAGCATTATTAGAAGATGCTCAATATCAAAAAGCAGGTAATATTGCCTTGGAATTATTGACTAACTTACAAACAAATCCTGAGATTGCTTGTGTGAATTGGCAATTAGATACCCAAAATGATCGAACTGTTTTAGGATATGTCATTGAGATTATGTTAGAGCATTGTAACACTTTACTGTATAATAGAAATCAATCAAACCCCTTAACCCTTAATCAGTTATCGGCTTTGATATCCGTCTTTACAAATATGAGTAATTATTTTAATCCATCTGCGAATGTTTCGCTCTTAATTGATGAAGCTTGTTACTCAATCTTGGAGGTCTTTCATGTCAGAAACCTATAATGGCTATATCTTGGTTAAATTCATTGGGAATTCAAAAGAATTCTCATTTGGAACCAATGAGTATATATATAAAGTAAATGAGAAGGTCGTTGTTGAAACGAAAAATGGTTTAGAATTGGCGATTGTCTCAAAAGAATATCAACCAATTGAAACAATTGGACACTCTTTAGAAGTGAAACCAGTCATTCGTATTGCTAGCAGTGAAGATATTGCGACGCATCGTCGTAATAAAATAAAGGCATTTGATGCTAGAATGCCAATTGAACAAGAAATACAAAAACATAAATTAGATATGAACTTGGTCGATGTAGAATACACATTGGATCAAAAGAAAATCATTATTACCTATGTTTCAGAACATCGTGTTGATTTTAGAGAATTGTTAAAAGATCTAACAACCCTTTTCCCCTATCCATGCAGAGTTGAATTAAGACAAATCAACCAAAGAGACAAGGCTAAACTAGTGGGTGGTGTTGGTGTCTGTGGACGTATCCTATGTTGTAAGAACAATTTAAAGAGCTTAGAGTCTGTGTCGATTAATATGGCTAAGAATCAACAATTGTCCTTGAATATTAATAAATTATCAGGACAATGTGGAAAACTAAAATGTTGTCTACGCTATGAAAACGATTTATATACTGAGGCTAAAAAGGGACTACCAAAATTAAATTCAAACATTACTTATAACGATCAACGCTATCGTGTTTCAGATTTAAATTTACTCAACAAACAAATCACATTGAGTAATAGTGAAGAACGCTTAGTCATGTCTTTTGATGAATTTTTAGGTGAAGGTCAAAATGTTTAGTCAAAAAAGTTTTGAAAATGATTTATCAACACTTTATTTAGTTGCGACACCTATTGGAAACTTAGAAGAAATGAGCTTTCGAGCAATCGACATCTTAAAGAAAGTCGATGTCATCGCCTGTGAAGACACTCGTTTAACTAAGAAACTATTAAGTCACTATGATATTTCAACACGCTTAATTTCTCATCATGCGCATAACGAAGAACAAAGCATTGAAGGAATCTTAAAACTATTAAGAAGTGGAAGTAGTGTTGCCTTAGTTAGTGATGCGGGGACTCCACTAGTTTCTGATCCAGGCAATCGCTTAGTCTCCTGTGTGATTATGGAAGGCTATAATGTTGTTCCAGTTTCAGGACCTTCTGCTATTTTAAATGCACTCATTACATCTGGTCTTCAAACTCATCCATTTTTATTCCATGGATTTCTTCCTTCAACAACCAAACAATTACGTCGGACCTTGACCGAATATAAATATTTTAGCTATACGATGGTCTTTTATGTCTCTGTTCATAAACTTGCCAGTACGTTAAATGAAATGTTATTAGTGTTTGGGGACCGAAAGATTTCTTTAGCGAGAGAAATGACAAAAAAACACGAACATTTTATTCGTGGTCAATTATCAAAAGTAATCAATGAAGTGGATGATTTAAAAGGTGAGTTTGTTTTAGTGGTCGAGGGAAATCCTCATGAAAAAGAAGCGGATATTGATGAATTTGACGTACAGATTAGAATTGAAGAATTGATTAAACAAGGTTATTCAGCTTCGGGTGCCATTAAAGAAATAGCCAAAGAATTTAACTTAAATAAAAATAAAGTGTACCAGGATTATTTAGCGAGGAAACAATCATGATTGAAAAACAAGATTTTACTCTGTTTGATCCAAAACCCGAGGAAGACTATTTAAATCAAAAAGCCAAAGAAGGATATCATCTAGTTGAAGTTAGTGAAGAAGGCTATCACTTTAAAGAGGGCGATCCTCAAGAGAGTTATTATTTAGTAGAGTTTTATGAAGACCCTGAATCGGTAGACATGGAACTTTATCATAATCAAGGCTTTGAGTTAGTTCATCAGTTTTTTACTAAACGAGGGGTCTGGCTTTATTTCTTAGGGCAAAATATTGCAGAACCAATTCAACGAGTCATGATTGATCGAAATCGTTTAATTGAAAAAAGTTTTAGACGAGTTGAACTTTTCTCAATGACTATTGCTGGTAGTTTAGTGTTATTGGCTATCTTTATGATTATAAGATATCAACATCCACTATTTTACCTGTTGTTGATTATGGCTATTGGCTTTCTCTATTATGTCTTTACAGTATATTTAAAACTCAAACGATTAAGAAAACCTGAATATATAAACAAAACCAAGGAGTGAGACCTTGGTTTTTTAAATAAACTTTTTACGACTTCCAGGCTTAACCAGAGGAAGTTGCTGTTTACACAATGGGCAATCATTGGGATCATAAGCATTAATCGTCACATCTGTACTAGCATAGATTGGGTAAGCTAGTTGATTAGGTTTACTACGATTTGGAAGACAAGCCAAACCAACAATCTGAGCGCCATATGCTTCTAAGACTTTAATGGTCTCTAAGCTTGATTTTCCAGTCGTTATAACATCTCAACAACCAATATCTTTTGTCCTGGATGTACTTCAAAACCTCGTCTTAAGGTCATTTCATCATTTTCTCGTTCAGTAAAGATGGCTGGTACCCCTAATTTTCGACCTACTTCATACGCAATAACAATCCCACCCATGGCAGGACCTACCACTAAGTCAACTTCAACTTGTGCTTCTTTTAGCTTTTCAACAATCACTTTAACAGCTTGTTTTTCTTTGTCTGGATATTGAAGTAATTTGGCACATTGGACATAACCATCGGAATATTTACCAAATGATAATAAGAAATGTCCATGTAATAATGCATCTGATTGATAAAGTCCGTCGGTCACCAACTAAAAAGGCACTAAAATAAAAACGATGTCAAGTAAAACCACTGATAAGTGGCCTTGATATCGTTTCTTATTTTAGTGAACCTCATTTCTAGTGACCGATGGACTATCATGGATATCCAGAGGG
>CAYFSJ010000011.1:0-37313 GCA_964345765.1 uncultured Erysipelothrix sp. | reverse complement strand
GTACAACCTATTAACAAAAACATCAATAGAAACAGAATAACTTTCTTCATATAATGCTCCTATTCTATGGCTTGAATCAATTCATTGATTTTCACAACGATAGTGTCTTTTTGGTTGGCCTTCAGTTGATAACGAATCATATCCGCTATTTCATCCGTATCCCGAACTTTACGGTCAATATAAATATCATTATCTAAACCTAAGACAATTTCATAGCTGTGTTTACCATTATTGAAACGAATTGTCTCTCCCATTTCTGGATTGAGACTAAAGACACGTCGATTTAAGATTGAATCATTAACATAATCAATAAAATCATTGCTTAGTTCAGGGTCAATCTGTCCTTGATAACTCTCTGTTGGAGACAAATCAACAATAACATAATTAAATTGATACTCTGCTGGATTAATCACTTTGATGTTTTGTCGGACATAGAAAAAATACAATAACAAGACTAACAGTAATCCAATAATCGTAAAAATAATTAGATTATTTCTAAAAAATGATTTTGTTTTCATAAGTCACCTCTGTAATTATTATAAAGTAGATAAACAAAGGGTTCAATGTGAACTAAGAATCTTTCTCAATTGTCATCCAGATCGTATTAAAAAAACTCTCTTCAAAAGTAGAGAGTTATAAGTCCATCTCCAAATAGATGGGACAGTGATCTGAACCCATGACATGGTCCAGTATTTCAGCTTTAATGATTTTATCTTTAATTCTTTCAGAAACTAGAAAATAATCTATTCTCCAACCAACATTACGAGCTCTTGATTGAGCCATATAAGACCACCAAGTGTATCGGTCCTTATCTTGTGGATGTAAATATCTAAAACTATCAACAAACCCATTATTTAAAAACTGAGTCATTTTTGAGCGTTCCTCATCCGTGAAACCTGCACTCAATCGGTTAGAGCTTGGGTTCTTTAAATCGATTTTCTGATGAGCAACATTTAAGTCCCCACAAACAATCACCGGTTTAATTTCATCCAGTTTCTTAATGTAGGCTTGAAACTCATCTTCCCAAATCATTCGATAATCCAAACGCTCTAAACCTCGTTTAGAATTAGGCGTATAAACCGTCACTAAATAGAAGTCATCATACTCACAAGTAATGACACGGCCTTCCTGATCATGATCCTCTAGATTGATTCCATAATTTACAGACAAAGGGGTCTGTTTCGACAAAATCGCCGTCCCAGAATACCCCTTTTTAACTGCATAATTATAAAACTCTTTGTAATCTAGAAAATCATAGGTATGTTGATTTTCCTGCATCTTCGTTTCTTGAATACAGAAGAAATCAGCATCAATCTGAGTGAAGAACTCATCAAATCCTTTATTTAATACAGCTCTAAACCCATTGACATTCCAAGATACAAACTTCATTGAACTATAGCTTTACTTCGTCTTGTGGTGCATCTGAAGGAAATTCTTGTTCTTTAGTAGGAACATCCTTATCCTCAGAAGGTAGTTCATCCTCTAAAGTTGGTGCTGCACTCACCTCTTCTTTTTCATGAGGTTGTTGTGGATCAACCACAGGCGCATTTGGTTCAACTTCAGGTGTTGGCTCAATATTTGGGGTAGAAGGATTTCCTAACTCATCAAGAGGCTCAACAACCGGAGTTTCATGCTCAGTCCCAGCTGGTGGTTCTTGAGTAGACTCAACAGGTACATGGTGATTAATTGGCATATCTTGTCCTGCTTTATTATCTTTTTCAGGTTCAGACTTAACTTCGGTAGGTTTAACATTTTTCATACGCCACATTTCACTAAAGGCAACAAACGGTATACCATCAACAATTTGTTTCGCATTGTTACGATGTTGTCTCATATTACCCTCTGCTTTGTTATTAAGATAGTCCTTATTCGACATATAAGAAACATAAAGAAGTTTCTTAAATAAGAACCAACTCGCGATATTTCTAAAAATAATGACAGAGCGATCTTTAACAATTCCTAAGTCTTCTTTAACATTATCCTTAATGTTGGTCGCAATTTCACTAACTTGATTATGTAAGTCCTCAAAATTACTAAAATATTTCTTATCAATACGTCTTTGAAACGGAGCCACACGTAAACGTGGATCATTATTAAACTGATTAATTACATCTGTCAACTCATCTAAATGAGCCATCGTTAAAACGATAACCTCTTGACGCGAATCCTCTAAAATACCATACTGTTCAGTTAAGGTATAATACATTCCTTTCGCTAAAAAATAATCAACATTCCGTGTTCCGTCTGCTACTAAAATACATAATTCTTTATTGTTAATAGCCCCATAGAGAATAAACGCTAGATCGTAATAATTCGCAGGAAGTTTTGTAACATCCTTATATCGAATTATTTGGTTACTGATAGCCTCTTTATTGACATTGAAACGGAAGTCCGTCAAGATTCTAAAATCTGGATACGCTTCAAGTACTTTTTGTAGTGACTCTCTAACTTCATCTTTAATAGGGGCATCTGAATTGAGGTAATCTTCTAAGAATCCATTGAACTTAGCGGTCTTACCTCCCTTACGTGAATCTAATACTTCACTTAATACTGCTACTGATGACATCAAATGACCTCCTTATACCCTAATATTATCGCATATTAAACAAGCTTTTTAAAGTCATATGTTATTTGATATAATGGCAACATGGAAACTCTAAACATAATTGATACGCGAGCACGCGATAACATCTTAACTTTCCTTTTAAATAAACATGACGCACTCATCAATCAACGCTTCATGTCTTTTGACCAAGTTTTTTACCCCAGCTCAAACAAACTTACTCGCATACTCAAAGCTAAACAAATTATTGACCAACATAAAGATGAGTTTTCACTACTCAAAAATGCATTAGACTTTGAAGAAATCATTATTCAAGTCATCGACTTTATCGATCTACTAGACCGTCATTTTATTCCTATCGACAATTGTCCACAAGGAAATCTATTAGACAAAGAAAAAACTCACTTATTAAAACTCATCGCTAACCATATCGAAAGACCCTATTTAACTATCAAACCAATCAATACAGACTCAATCGTTATCCATCCTTTTTATTATGAACTCTATCATTTAAAATTATTCGAAAAACTATCAATTTCATTACCAGAAATTAGAACATTAAACAAACAAAACATCCAATATAAAAAAGCACTCAACCCACGACAAGAAGTCAGTGGTCTTTTAGAAATTATTGATCAATATGAAACTGTCCTTATTCAAACAGGCGACCCAAGCTATATTCAAGAATTAAAACGTCAAATGACCCATCTAAAAGTCAGTTATTTAGATGAAAGTCAAATTAGCACTATAAACTTAGCCGCTTTTTATCTAGTCAAAGCTCTCCACAATCACGATAAAGAAGCACTCCTTCAATTTTATAGCCTCAATGTTTTTGACGACCTATATATGGACAGTTTTTTAAACATCACCAAACTTCATGATATTAATTTCGAACAGTTAATCAGTGGTCTACCATCAATCGACTTCAACTTCGAGAGTGAGCTTGATTATCAACTAAATCATCAAAACAAACAATATCAACAAGCTTTAAACCTCTCAAAAGAGTATGTCAAACGCTTTGAGAAAGCGAAAAACGATAATCTAATTATCTTTGTTTTTGACTTATTAACCAAGACCAATCAAACACAAGATCTATACACACTTAAGCGATTAATCGAAGAAAACTATCATTTAATCAACCAAGAGAATATGATCTCTATTCTTGAATCCATTTTACTAAAACCCATTAAACAACAAACAAAACATGAATCAATTGTTGTCAGTGATTTAACCTATATTCCAAATACTGACTATGACCTAACTGTCTTTTTAGGATTAACCCAACAAAACTTTCCAGGTTTCAAATCACTTAGCTCTCTATTCAATGAAGAATACGTCAAAGATATTCATGGCTTTCCAACGCTTGAAAGTCGTATTCAGCTTCATAACAAACAAATGATGGATAGACTTAATTCAGCCAAAAACATGATTATCTCTTATCCTTTAATGGACTATAAAGGGAAACCTTATCAAACTTCTTTTGAAGTTGAAGAATTCTTAGGCAATCTCAAAGCAGAGCCATGGCAATTTAAACAAGCACCAGGACAAAACTCTGTGATATCAAACATTACACCTGAAACTGCCCAAGCGTTATTTATGGCCAAAGGACTTATAAAAGGATCTGTCTCATCCTTAGAAACCTTCACAACGAATAGTTTTCAATATTTTCTAGAACGAGGACTTAACCTTAAATCCATTGCCCCTTTTGAATTAGACGTAGCCAGTATCGGAACCCTCTCTCATAAGGTATTAGAAGTGCTCATCAAACAAAGAGGTAAAAACTATGTCCATTCGAGTGTCGATGAAATTCGATCCATCCTTAAACCAACCTTTGATCAAATGATTTATTTTTATCCCCACAAACAAGATCACTATCAACTAAGCTTAGAACGATTAACCCATTTATTGGCTCAAAAGTTAAACCATCTTGAAGATTATGAAACCCAAGCCGGTTATCATCCGGATGCTCAACTTTTAGAATACCCATTTCATCAAATTAAACTCTTTGAAGAATTACCTTTGGCCTTTAGTGGTATCATTGACCGAATCGATATCAATTCTGATGGTTTTATCATCTTAGACTATAAATCCTCTAAAAAAGTGCTGGATAAAAACAAGATCCGAAACGGGCAACAACTCCAACTCATTACCTACGCGTTAGTGGCTCAACGCATTTTAAAACAAGTCTGTTTAGGAGCCTACTATATCCCACTGACTGTCTCTTTAGACAAACCAGTCAGATTTAAGCTCAACACAAGCACTTTTGAGCTAAACCCACCTCAACCCAAAACAAAGCTAGTTAGTGGTAAAGGGTTCGACCCACTCGTCGGAGACTATCTAAGTCCACCCAGAGCACAGCTTTATTCTAAAAACATTTTAGAACCTTACTTTAATAAACTGTATGCTTTTATCGCCAATAGTATAACTCAAGGCATTCTCAATAACTTTATATCTGAGAATGAATATTTTTACTTTAACGATTTACAACGTAATAAAGAAAGCTATTCTCAAATTGATGAACTATATTTAGAAATTGATTCAGACATTGACTTTGTCTTAAAGAAGGAGGCTAAATAATGATAGAATTTAACCAACAACAACTCGATATTATTAATAGTCTCCATACCAACACCATGGTCTCTGCCTCTGCTGGTGCAGGAAAAACCACTGTGTTAATCGGACGTTTAATCAAACGAATTTTAGTCGATAAACTATCCATCGACCAAATCTGTGCCATGACCTTCACTGAGAAGGCCGCTGCCGAAATGAAAAATCGATTATCCAGTGCTTTAGGACAAGAACTCAAAAAGAATCCAAATGATGAGAGAATAAAACAACAATTTATACTCTTAGCCGATGCTCAAATCTCAACCATTCACTCATTTTGTTTAAGCATTATCAAAGAGTTTGGTTATCTCAATGGAATTGACCCAAAACGAACTCAAAACATCTTGGATGATCAAGCCATTTCAGCCCTACAAGAGCTAGCCACCCAACAAGTCCTAAATGAACTCTTATCAAAATATAAAGAAGATGAGACATTTATTAATCTGCTTAACTTCTTTAATTTTAAAATCGTTGACTATCATGATTTCTCTGAAGCATTCAAAAACTTAGCCCAGGTCGCTCAATCTAATTTAGACCCACAACACTTTTATAAGCAGTTATTAACAACTTATCAAGCAACCTCTTTTGATGAATATCCAGCTTATATCAAAGACCTCTTCTTTATCTACGGACAAGTTCACATAGATGCGCTATTAAGTAGTTTAGATGTGATGGAAAACCTGTTTTATCAAGCCGATAAACAAGATGAACAATTCTATGATCAGCTCCAACAACATCGACTTCACTTAACAGAGGCTAATCAATTTTTAAAACAACAAGATTTAGATCAGTTGTTACAATCTTTAATGAGCGCATTTAATATCCCATTAAAGATGGTCAGAAAACAAGAATATAGCAGCTATCGAAAAGAATATATTAAGGTTGCCAATAAAGCACTTGATTATTTCTATCAAGAACAAGATTTATCCACATCATATCCTTATGTTTCTTTATTGGTCGAGGCAGCCCAACTTTATACCAACTATTTCAATAAGCTTAAACAAGATAAAAAAGGACTAGACTTCGACGATATTGAACATTATGCCTATCAACTACTTAAACAAGAAGTTGTCACTCAAACCTTAAAGAATCGATATGAAGAAATATTAGTCGATGAGTTTCAAGATTCCAATATCTTTCAAAATGAAATCGTTAACTTGATCTCAAAGCAAGATAATGTTTTTAGAGTAGGCGACATCAAACAAAGTATTTACGGTTTTAGAAACGCCAAACCACAGTTAATGAAAGATATAATGACTCATCAAGATGAGTTTAATAAAACACTCTATTTATCTAAAAACTTTAGAAGTTCATTTAGTATTGTCCACTTCAACAATATCCTGTTTGAAAAGTTAATGAACATTGAAGGAAGTTCCCTTTCTTTTGACCAACTCGATAAAGTTGAAATCGGACTTACTAAACAAAAAGAAAACAACCAACCAGTTGAAATCCTTTTATTAAATCCAAAACAAGAAATTGACTATATCGGCTATAATAAACCTCAATTCTCTTCGGCCATGCGCATCTCTTATTTTATTGGACAAGATATTCAAAAAAAAGTTACTCATGAAGGGATAAACTATAAAGATATCTGTGTCTTAATTCGAAGTCACTCACGGAAAAAAGAATTAAAACGAGCTTTCGATGATTTAGACATCCCCTATTACATTGAAGATAGAGACGGCTTTTATCATGCCTACAGTGTCCAAGATACAATTAATTTCTTGAAATTTATTATGGACCCCCACAACAATCATCATCTTACTTGGGTCTTATTAAGTGGTTATGTTAATCTAACAGAACAACAACTAGCTGATTTGTATTTAGTTGATAAAAGTCAATCGCTCTTTACAAACTTAATGACATTTAATCCTGAATTATATACTCTCTTTAGTGATTTAATAACACTGTATCAACAAGTGGATGCTCAGAGATTTGTTCATCATTTATTAAACGTCAACAATTACTACAGTCATCATTTAGATACTCAACAAAGAACTAATATTGATCTTTTGATGCAACGCTTAAGTGACTATCTTAATAAACCACACCAAGGCTTATTAGGTTTTATCCAAGAAGTTCAAAGTGCCATTGACTTAGAATCAAGTAACGCCTCTAGCATTAGCGAAGATGATAATGTCGTTAGAGTCTATACCGTTCACCAATCCAAAGGATTGGAATATCCTTATGTTTACTTCTTCTCCTTTAAATCCCATAATCGCGATCAAGACTTAAAAAACAAAGTCAGTATGGACGCAGATCTAGGTTTATCAATCGGCTTAATGGACTTTCAAAAGAATTCTCACCAAAAGAATCTATTTGATGTTGTCTTTGAAACCCATAAACAAATAGAAACAAGCCAAGAAGAAATCAGAAATTTGTACGTCGCCCTAACACGAGCGAAACATCATTTGATGATAGTCGATATCGACATTGAGAACGATTTTGACGATATTCAATTATCAGATTTAATAGCGGGTGATAATTACATTAAACTAATCTTAAAAGCACTCGTTAATGTTAAATCAGATACCTTTATGATTAAAAACATGCTTGAACTAAATACAATTAAACCAAAAGTTAGAACAGTACAGACAATTGAGAAAGTCCAACACGAATTTATTGAACCATTTAAACAAGCTATTATCTTAGACCCTAAACAAGAGTTAACGTTAACTCTCAATTTACAAAGTCACTATGCGACAGACTATGGGACATTGATACATGAACTATTAATGGACGATTCGATTAAGGATAATTTAGAAGAATTACCTCAAGATATTCAATTTAAACTCACTCAATACTATCAACATCCACTCACTAAACAGCTTGAAAATTATCCAAAACAACATGAAGTGGCCATTGCTTATCTTGATGATGGACAAGTAATTTATGGATATATGGACTTACTTATCGAAACTGATCAAGAAGTCATTATGATCGACTATAAAACCGATTTAGTCGATGATTTAAATGTTCTAAAAGTACGTTATCAAAAACAAATGGATTCATATTTAACTGGATTAAAAAAGGTTTATCCAAATAAAAAGATTAAACAAGTTCTCTACTCGTTTAATCTTCATCAATACATTGAGTTATAAAATAACCGCTTTGAGTTCAATAAACTCCTCCAAGCCTTCAATTCCATTCTCACGCCCAATACCAGAATACTTATAGCCACCAAACGGAACATTTAGGGCTTTGTCTTTTGTGTTAACAAAGACATTGCCCGTTTTTATTTGTTTCGCCACTTCATAGGCTTCATCATCTGGACCAAAGACACCACCCGACAAGCCATAACGACTATCATTAGCTATTTTTATAGCTTCATCAACATCGTTATAAGTAATAACACATAAGACAGGACCAAAAATTTCTTCTTGAGCAATCTTCATCTCATTTTTAACATCAACAAACACAATTGGTTTTATCCAAACATCCTTTGGCACTTCCCCAATAATCATGGTCGCTCCCTCTTTTAGACCCTCACGCACATAATCACGAACAGTCTCAAACTGAGTAAACGATTGAACTGGACCCATTTCAACATCTTGATTATAAGGATGGCCAACTTGATATTCTTGTGTTTTTTCAATAATAAGCTCTTGAATCTCTTCTTTCATTGACGCTGGTATAAGTAAGCGAGTCAGTGCTGAACAAGTCTGTCCAGAATTATAGTAAACACTCGATAGAGTCTTATCTAAGGCCACATCTAAATCAGCACCCTCTAAAATAAGTGCTACCGATTTACCACCCAGTTCCATGGTAATACGCTTCATTTGTTTTATAGCATCTGACGCCACATTTCTACCCACTTTTGTTGATCCAGTAAAAGTAATCATATTTATGTCAGGATGATCCGTTAACATTTGTCCCATCTTTGAACCTTTTCCCGTCAATAGATTAAAGGTGCCCGCTGGAAAACCAGCCTTATCGATCGCTTCAGCAAGCTTAATGGCAACAAGCGGAGTTTTAGTCGAAGGTTTCAAAATAACCGTATTCCCCATTAATAAAGCTGGAATAATTTTCTTTGTGATTTGACCCAAAGGATAATTCCAAGGAGTAATACAGGCAACAACCCCAACCGGTTCTTTAATTAGATCGTATCCTTCTCTTTTTTCAACAAACTCAAACGCTTTTACTTTCACTAGTAAATCATCTAATTCATTAATATAAGAATCAAACTGAGTCTGCTCTGTAAACTTTTTAGGGGAGCCCAATTCATTAATAATCGTCTTAACAATTTCTTCCTTGTTTTCTTTTAAAGCCTCAACAAATTGCTTGGCGTGGTCAATTCGTGTCTCTAAGGTTGTTGAAGACCAAGATTCAAGCGCTTGTTTCGCTGCCTTTACAGCATCGTCTACATCCTCTTGATTACAATTAGGGACTTGGCCAATAATCTCTTGATTGATAGGACTAATGATTGAAATCTGTTTTGAATGATGACTATCGACAAATTGTCCATCAATATATATTTGTTTCATAAACTTATTCTCTTTCTAAATCGTGCTCATCTTCAATTAAGTTGATGCGCCCTTGGTGACGTCCTCCCTCAAATTCATTGTTTAAAAACTCATCAACAATCATCTTGGCAGTCCCTTCACCAACAACACGTGCCCCAAATGCGATGATTTGAGCATCATTATGTTGTTTCACTAAACGTGCTGTATAAGGTTCTGAACAGACAGCGGCTCTAATGCCTCTCACTTTATTGGCACTGATACTAATGCCGACCCCTGTCCCACAAATTAGAACACCATAATCAATTTCTTTATCGACTATCGCATGGGCAACTGCCTTTCCAGCCACTGTATAAGAACATGACTGTGCTGTGTCAGTTCCAAAGTTTACAACCTCATGACCTTGTTCTTCTAAGTGTTTAACAATCGCATTCTTCAATTCAACACCGGCGTGATCATTTCCAATTCCTATTTTCATATTCATTTCCTCTTTTCTTTACTAGTTAAATACCTCAAGAAAAATCCTGAGGTATCACATTTGTTTTAATCCGTGTTTTTTGATGATCTCATCTTGATACTTCTCTAAAACTTTTTGACCATCCTCTGTTATTAAATATTTTCTGGTTGTTATTTCTTTTTCTAATTCCTCTTTGTTTATTTCTTGTGTCACTCGAGTCATTAAATCATCTTTTTTACCAGAGACTTTCAAACCATGTTTTTTAAGTACACCCTTTAGTTGAGTCCCACTGATAAGCTCTAAAGTATCATAGATATCAGCTATAAGGACATAACCCTTATCAATTAATAACTGAATACTATGGTTGGTATCAACCCCATAACGATATTCAAAGTATTCTGGGATATGCGTTTCGTTAGTAAAATTGTTGAGACCTATTCGCCATAAAAGGATGACATCCCCTGGTAATAATCCTTCTTCTAAACGAATCATTTGTTTCTTTTCGACTTTAGAGTATGGATATTTATGAGGATTCTCTATCCAATCTTGGATATCTCGGTCTTTACTAATATATGGCATCTCAGGATAGTCATTATAAACTTTATCAATCATAATAAGCCACTTTGTTTCATTCCTTTTTTGATCTCATCCGATTCACTCTCAACAATCACATGAGCTAATGCTTTTAATTGTGGATGGGCATGGTGAGTGGCAATAAAGAGTTGAGCATGTTTAGCCATTTCATAATCATTGAGTGAATCACCCATCCCAATATAACGACTTAAATTTAGATGATCTAAGACTTTCTTTATACCTGTGTATTTATCAATTCCATTAATAACTATATCCGCATAATCATGCATCGTAATGGCTTTGAGTTCTTTAAAAGGGCTCATAAATTCTGTCTCTGTTCCATAGACCATTAAGCTATAAATAGGTGTCGATGGATCAAACACTTCTTTTTCTGGAGCGTCGCCTAAGACATCGTGGATTCTTTTAACAATCTCATTCTCATCAGAGAACATATGCCAAGAATCCCCTTGTCCCATAACAGCAATCCCTTTTTTATGTGCTTCATTAATAAAGGCTTGAACTGTTTCTGGTTTTATTCTTGCTTCAAAGATGACGTTTAACTCTTTATCAAAAACTTTATGGCCATTGTTTAAGACCAGCGCATCCCATTCTAAGACCTCTAGTAAACCGGTGTTTTTGGTGGCCTCAAAAGAGCGTCCGGTGGCGAGTGCTAAGTAATAGCCTTTTGATTTTAATTGATGAAGAACCTCTATTGTGGAGTCTTCAACTTGATGAGAGATAGGACTAATTAGTGTTCCATCAATATCAAAGAAAATTAAGTTAGGTTCTTTCATTGAGTAATTCTTCTAAAACTTTCATCACGCCATCCTCATCATTGGAGGCAGTAATACGATACCCTTTATCTTTTAAACGTTGATCTGCATTTTCCATGATTACTGGATAACCGGCAATTTTTAACATATCATAGTCGTTCATCGCGTCCCCAAAGACCATGATTTCTTCCATGTCGATGCCATGCTTCTTGGCGACAAACTCTAAGGCTAACCCTTTGTTGGCATCTTTAGGGACGATATCAACCCATGTTGGACCAGAATGGGTAATATTAACTTGGTCTTTATATTGATCGAGTACTTCTAAGTTTTTAAACTCATCCTTTTCATCATAGAGTGAAATCTTAACCACATCTTTTACTTTGGTTAAATCTTCGACACAATCATAATTCTCATAATATTCTTCAAAGGTCTTTAATCGCTCTTGAGTGATGTCACGATGGAATATTGATTTTTCTGTCGTATTAACAACGATGTCTAAATCGTTAAAATGATGCCAGATAATCCCAATAATTTCTTGGGCTAACTCATTTTCAATGGTCTTAGCTAAGATTCTTTCTTGATTCTCAAAGACGAGTGTTCCATTATCGGAAAGGTATAAGAAATCATCTGAAAAAGGTTTCATCATACTTCTCATTCGGGCATGTTGACGACCACTCGCTAAAATAAATTTTATCCCTGCTGCTTCAAGTTCTTCTTTCATCTCCCAAAATTTGTTTGGTAGTTCTTTTTTTGAATTTAGAAGTGTCCCATCTAAATCCAAGACAATCCATTTAATCTTCATTGAATATCTTCCAAATATCACTCACTGGATTATGATGTTGAATCGCTTCAATTGTTTTAGCTAACATATAAGCAATAGATAATTGTTTAATCTTAGAACATTTCTTCTTCTCAGCAGGAAGTTGAATTGAGTTGGTAATCACTAATTCTTTAATTGGTGAGTTTTCAATTTTCTGACAAGCATCTTTTGATAAGATTCCATGTGAACAAGCACAGTAAACTTCTTTAGCGCCTTTATCATAAAGCATTTGAACACCACCCAATAATGAACCGCCTGTATCGACGATATCATCGACGACAATGGCAATCTTATCTTTCACATCCCCAATTAAGTTGACTGATTCAGCCACATTTGGTTGAGTACGACGTTTGTCGATAATCGCAATAGTCGAATTAGGGATTACATCCGAAAGTTTTCGAGCTCTGGTTGCGCCACCATGGTCTGGTGAAACAATAACCACATCCTCATCAAAATGTTTTTGACGATAATATTGACCAAATAAAGTCGTGGCCGTTAAATCATCGATTGGGATATCAAAGAATCCTTGAATTTGTGGGGCATGTAAATCCAGGGTCACAACTCGATCTGCGCCAGCAGCTTGAAGTAAATCTGCCATTAATTTAGCCGTAATAGGTTGACGGGCACGAGCCTTACGATCTTGTCTAGCATACCCAAAATATGGGCTGACCACCGTTACTTCTTTGGCTGATGCACGTTTAAAGGCATCTAAGGCGATGAGTACTTCCATATAGTTTTCACTCACTGGATAACTGGTTGATTGAACAAGATAAACATTCTTACCTCTAACTGAAATATCTGGTTCAACTAAAATTTCTCCATCAGCAAAATGATCAACTTTGATTTTTCCTCGACTAATTTGTAGATGCTCACAGATTTGATCGGCTAACTCTTCTGAACTGCTTAATGAAAAGACAATAATATTCTCCACTCTTCTTATTCCTCCTCTTTCTTTTTATTGATGTATTTATATCCTTTTCCTTCTTTTATGATTGGTTTAGATCTTTCAATGACTAAATCTCCATTATTGACATCTTGACTAATGGTTGAGCCTGCTGCTACAACCGCCTTCTTACCAACGGTAATTGGTGCGATAAGGTTCACGTTTGAACCGACAAAGGCTCCATCTTCGACGATTGTTTTAAACTTATTGAGCCCATCATAATTGACGGTGACGACACCACATCCAATATTTACTTTTGATCCAATTTCAGAATCACCTAAATAGGTTAAATGAGCGACTCTTGAATCTTGTTTTAGATGTGTTTTCTTTAGCTCGACAAAGTTACCAATTCGATTGTCATCTTCTACGAGACTGTTCATTCTTAAATGAGCGAATGGACCCACCGTAACATTATCTTTGATAACACTGTCCATGATTTTACTGCTATCAATGGTTGTGTTTTTACCAATCTGACTGTTTTCAATCCATGAGTTTGGATAGATGATACTCCCTGAATCAATGCTGGATTTGCCCTTAATATGAACATTGGGATAAATGGTAATATCTTGTTTTAGTTTGGCATCCATAGAGATATAGGTTGAACTTGGATCAATTAGGGTGACCCCTTCTAACATCCATTGTTCATTGATTTTTTGTTGCAAGTAACGATTCGCTTTTGATAATTGAATTCGATTATTAATGCCCATCACTTCTTGATTATCTTTAACCCGAATCGCTTTGACTGTTAAATTGTTTTTAGTGAATATTTCTATTAAGTCAGTTAAGAAATATTCATTGACACTATTCTGATTGGATAGTTGTGGTAAATAGTCAAATAGTTTTTCATTGTCGAAACAATAGATGCCTGTGTTGATTTCCTTAATGATTTGTTGGGAAGGATCGGATTCTTTATCTTCGATAATTGCTTTAACATGACCTTGATTATCTCGGATAATTTGTCCATATCCTTTTGGATCATCAAACTGAGCGGTTAAGATCACACAATCTGCCTGATCACTTGCATCATAGAGTTGTTGCATCGTTTCTTTAGAGACAAGTGGAACATCTCCAACTAAGATGAGTGTTTTTCCACTTTTTTCCTTTAAAGACGTCACTTGTTGAAGGGCGTGGCCTGTCCCAAGTTGTTCTGATTGGTTAGTGTAATGAACTCGATCTTGTAAGTATTCTTTTATTTGTTCTTGTTGATAGCCGACGACCACTTCAATATGATCGACTTCTAGTTGTTCTAGATTTTCGACTAAATGTCCAATTAAGGGTTTGTCGACCACTTTATGCATCACTTTATTGATGGATAATTTCATTCGCTTACCGACTCCGCCGGCGAGCACAATCGCATATTTCATAGATTCCTCCAAACTTATTGTAGCATTTATTGAGCGATGATTCTCGATTTTTTCACGAGTGGGTATTTCAAATAAAACTTCATGACGGCATCTCTTACTAATTGTTCATTTTGGGTAATACCAAAGACAACAGAACCAGAGCCGGTCATACAGGCATTATCAAAGCCAAAGTCAATTAACTCGTTGATAATCGATTGAATTTCAGGATGTTGTTTAATGGCTTGAGGTTGTAGATCATTGATTAAATTCTGTGAGATTTTTTGATAATCACCACTTATTAAACCATCGACTAAATTCTCAAATTCTACTTTAGACTCTTCAATGACTTTAAGTTGGCTGAATAATGATCTTGTGTTTATACCAAAATTAGGTTTGACTAAGAATAAATGGAAATCATCATAAATATCTAGAAAGTCTATTTTCTCTCCGATGCCTTGTACTAAGGCTGGTTTATTGAAAAGACAAAACGGGACGTCTGCGCCAATCTTTACTCCAATATCAATGAGTTGTTCTTTACTTAAGTTAAGTTCATACATCTCATTGAGCATGTTGATGACACAGGCTCCATCGGTGGATCCCCCTGCCATCCCAGCTTGAGTTGGAATGTTCTTAACCAGTTTAATGTGGAAATCCATTGGTGTCGAACATTCTTGATGCATTAATTTGACCGCTTGATAAACGGTGTTTTTCTCATTGAGGGGTAAATACCATTTGTTGCTTTCAACTTTTAATTTGTCACTAGGGGTGATTTCGACCGTGTCGAATAAATCAACGGGGACCATGACCATTCTTAAATCATGATAGCCGTCTTCTCTTTTTCTGATGACATTGAGTCCTAGGTTTAATTTTCCATATGCTTTACGCTTCATACAACACCTCATACAGTTCTCTGAATTGATCTGGTGATAATTGTTGGGGTCTAATCATGTCATTATGCCCTAATTGTTTTAGGGCAGGTAAGACATCGATTGTTTCTTTTAAATTGTTTACCAATGTTTTCCGTCGTTGAGTAAAGGACTGCTTAACAAATTTAAAATAATCGTCTAAATCGTTTGTATTAGGTTTTCGGATTAAACCGACAACGACTGAATCAACTTTAGGCGATGGATAGAAACAGCGTTTACTGACGTTCATAATTATTTTGAAGTCAAATAAGGTGGCCATAATAATGCTGAGGGCATTGTATTCTTTTGAGCCTACCGGGGCGACTAATCGTTGTCCTAATTCTTTTTGGACCATCAAGGTGATTTGACGAATGTTTAAGTCACTTTCAATCAACTTAAATAAGATTGGGGTTGTGATATAGTATGGAACATTGGCACAGACAACAATATCTTGGGCAGAGCTTAATTGATTTAGATCAAATTCTAAGAAATCTTGATGGACTATTTCAACATTGTCTAATTGAGATTCGTTTTGTAGGATCTCGACCATATCATCGTCAATTTCGATACTGATGACTTTTCCTGCGACCAAGGATAATTGTTGGGTGAGTGCACCTAGACCTGGTCCTATTTCGATGACACAAGACTCTTTGTTGGCGCCTGATTCACGGGCTATTTTTTCTACTACTGATGGATCGATAATAAAGTTTTGGCCAAAACGTTTCTTGGCGTGTAAGTCATATTTTTTTAGTAGTTCTTGGGTCACTGAATATTGAGATATTGTTTTCATAGGTCTAACTCCTTGGCGCTGATTCCCATCATATTTAAGACATTAAAAAAGCGACGACCATTCATTTTTGGTAGTTTCAATTTCTTAATTAGGTCATTTCTTTTTTGACTGTTTAAGACTAGATCTAAGTCTAAATATTCTGAATAGGTAATGGATTGTTGGTATGATTTCATGGTTCTGACTTGATTGAGTGCTTTGATGATTTCTTGGCAGTTGGCGTGTTCAACCCCAACTTTTTTAGGGGTGCTGGATACTTTCTTATCGATGTAGGCATGTTTAACATTACCTAATGCTTCTTGGATTTGGGTTCTGATCCAGCGTCCTGGGTAATCATCGTCTGTTAATACGATGATACCTCGAGTTTGATTGAGTTCTTTGAGTGTTTCTAAAAACTGTTTACTTAAATGAGTTCCATTGGTTTTTAGGCAGTCACATTCGAGGCAACTTTTTACTTTATTAATGTCATTTTGTCCTTCGACGACGATTACTTCTAAAATCTTTTCCATGCATAAATTATACACGAAAAAAGCGAAGTTCATGTGTGTCTTCGCTTTAATCTAGAATTTGTTTGAATGCTTTATTGTTCTCTAATAGTTTATATAATAGTCCGCCTGCTAATGTCACCACAACAAATTGACCAAATCCAACCGATAAGATGGTCATCAATAATGGCGTTTCAAAGACGATGTTAAGTTCTATCCCTACCAGTATTCCATTGACGATGACTGGCATTAATAAACTTAACCAGAGATTGTGTTTAAACTTTAACATCAGATAAATGGAGATTGCTGATGCGGATGTGCCAACGATCCAGTCTATGATACCCAGTGGACTGAATAGATTTGAGATAAATGTTCCAATTAGAATTCCGACCCAATATTTCTTATTGAATAAGACTAAAATAAGTAGAACTTCTGAGATTCTAAATTGGACTGCCCCAAATGAAAAGTATGGGACGATGACGACGGTTAAGACCACATAGATGGCTGCGACGAAGCTATTCTTGACGGTGTCCATTAAATTCATATTTATATCCCCTATTACGCCGAGTCATTATATCACTTTACTACCTTTAATTCACATCTTTTTGAAGGTGTAATGTTGTTAAAAGGGGCGATGAAATGATTTTATTTAATTCGAACAATCGTAAGGAAATTGTGACTTTGGATGCGACGATTACTCAGAAACAATCAAGAGGACCGTTAGTTCAAAACTATAAAACGGGTCAACAAGAGTTTAGTGAGCACTATTTAGAGTTCGATTGCCAGGACCAACAACATCGTTGTTTTAAAGTGAAGAAAGATGTCTTGTTTAATCATGAGGTTGGTGATACTGGTAAGCTTAAATATCAGGGCACTCGCTTTAACCACTTTGAGCGCCATGCCTATGATGATCGGTTTGATTATTAAAGACTTTTCTCTATAAGATTTAGCGCAATATGAACTTCAAAGAGTTGTCTGCTATCAAGTAAATCGCTGTTTAAAATATCTTTACACTTATTAACTCGATACCTTACGGTATTTCGATGCACATAAAGTTGTCGAGCGGTCATCGCATAATCGCTATTATTATCTAAGAATACTTTCAGTGTTTTCATGAGTTCAACCTTATTCTCATCATTTAAATCATATAAATCTTTTAGGACAGACTGACAGAAATCTAAACGATGGTCTAGTGGAATTTCATTAAATAAAGATTTAAAGTCATAACTTTCAAAATGCTGAATCATTGGATAATTCTTATCAATATTTTTACTCTTTAGAGCATTTTGAGATGCTCTTTTACTTTTCTCTAAATCTGAAATATCATCAATTTGTAGACCAACGCCAATTTGACTATCGATACTAAAATTCTCTTTCACACGATGATGAATCATAACAAACCGATCGATTACTTCACTAAAAGCAACATCTTGTAATAAGAAAGTATAAGAATGTGAAGAACGATCTGGGAATAATATTATTTTAGGAATATCTGATATTTGTTTCTTAAGCCAGTTGTAAATAAGAGTATACCATTCCATTGCCTCAAGGTTTATCTTCTTGCTCACTTTAGATAGTAACTGTAAAGTAATACATTGATAATGACGAGACATTCTAACACCAAACTCTTCACCAACTTTTACCAAAGTTTCTCGGTCTTGAATATTTTGACTTAAATATTGTTCTCGATTAGCCATCAGTTGATAATCTAGATTTAAATCACGGTATAGAATAAACGATAAAATAATAATTACTTGGTCAATCGCAAAGGATGAAGCAGGGTAAACTAAATGTGTTGGATCGACAATAATTAAATAATATGGATAGGTCATATTTAATTGAACTAGCTCAACCACACAATGATGTGAAACACCATTTTTATCTTTAATTAAGTCAGCCATCGCATAGGTTGGCTTTTCTTTTTTGATAAGTTGAATCAATTCTTGTTCTTCAAACTTCAACAATGTTTCTAATGAAGTTGCACTTACTTCTTCAAAAGGATCAATTAAGGCAATATCAACATTAAACATTTTCCCTAAACTATTAAGAATGTCTTGGGGATTACTATTTTGAAGAAGTAATTCATGCAATTGTTTTTGAATGTTAAAGGCATAGGTTAACTGTTCATTCTTATTATCCCAAACATAAGTTAATAGTTCGTTATAGACCTCCCCTAATGTTTTATCCAAAGGAATTTGTACAATTGGGAAATCTAACAAATTGGCATAATCAACAACTGATTGATCAAGCTCTTTTACATAACGTCCAAGCTTAATAAACAGACCACTACAATTAACATCATTTAGCTCATCAATCATCGTAATTAAACCTTCTTGATTATCTTGGAAGACCATTCCTGTGGTTAATAGAATTGAATATGGTTTTAGATAGAATTGTACATCAGGTGTTTCAGTAGAATCTACCACTTGAACAATCTTATTGAAGGTCTTTTCATCCGTAATCCTTTTCAAATAAGAAAAACGAGAATCTTCTAATAAAGTATTTAAATCTAGCATAGTTACTCCTTGTGCACATTGTACAATTATATATCCAACATTGTCAATTCATACAATGTTAACCTTGTCAAGTCTTGTTATAATTTGACTAAGAAGGAGGAAATACATGGGGTATTTAAATAATAAATTAGGATATCGAAAAGACACTTTGTCCACCCGTTCAAAAATCAAGAAAGATGTTTACGCATTAATTGAACCAGATGGGCTAGTTAAGAATGTTGTTCCTGGATTTGAAAACTGTAGCGTGACTATTTTAGGCTCGCCTTTATTAGGGGCACATTTTGTTGACTATTTAGTTCATATTCATCCTGGCGGAAAACATGACGGGTTTACACAAGAGTCAACTCAAACATTCCTGTATGTCGTTAGTGGAGAATGTGTTGTTAACAACGATGAGACTCTAACACAAGGTGGATACATTTATTGTCCAGTGGAAGAACCATTACAGTTTAGAAACGAAAGTCAAGAAGACTGTGTCGTATTCTTATACAAGAAGAAATATGATCCAATTGAAGGTTATGAAGCTCATCGGGTTATTGGGAATGTAAAAGATCTTGAAGTTATTTACTACGAAGATATGAAAGATGTTGAAATCGTTAATCTCTTACCATCTGACTTAGGATTTGATATGAATTTCCATATCTTAACGTTCCAACCAGGTGCTAGTCATGGTTACATCGAAACACATGTCCAAGAACATGGTGCATATCTATTAAGTGGTAAAGGAATGTATCACTTAGATGGTGAATGGATGCCAGTAGAAAAAGGCGATTATATCTTTATGGGAGCTTATTGTCCACAAGCTGCTTACGCGGTTGGTGACGAACCACTCTCTTATGTTTATTCAAAAGACTGTAATCGAGATATTAAATTATGAGAGTTACACCCGAAAAATTACATGATTTAATCAAAACTAAATTCATGAAAGCAGGATTATCAGAGGATCATGCTAACACAACAACGGACATCTTAGTTTGGTCAGACTTAAAGGGTATCCACTCTCACGGAGCTGTAAGAGTTGAATACTACAGTGAAAGAATAGTCAAAGGTGGAATTAATACCAAGCCAGATATTAAGATAGAACAAGTTGCTCCCTCATTAGTGATGATTGATGGTGACAACGGTATTGGTTTCGAAATCGCTAAGCAAGGAATGGAAAAAGGGATTGAAGTTGCTAAGAAAAACGGGATTTGTGTCGTTGGAATGAAAAGAATGTCACATTCTGGAGCCATTGGTTACTACACTGAAATGGCTGCTAAAGAAGATTGTTTAGCATTATCTTGGTGTCAATCCGATCCAATGGTAGTTCCATATGGCGGAACTGAGCCCTATTATGGAACTAACCCAATTTCATTTAGTGCACCTGCTGATGATGGAAGAATCTTACTATTTGATATGGCAACTACCGTTCAAGCATGGGGAAAAATTTTAGATGCTAAAAGCAAAGGAAAAGACATCCCTGAGGGATGGGCAGTAGATGAACAAGGTCAATCCGTAACAAATCCAAATGAAGTTAATGCCTTATTACCAATTGCGGGTCCTAAGGGATATGGACTAATGATGATGGTTGATATCTTATCTGGGATGTTACTTGGAGTTCCATTTGGATCTGGTGTTAGCTCAATGTATCACGACTTAAGTCAAGGTAGAGAATTAGGTCAGATGCATATTATCTTTGATCCAAGTTTCTTTGTTGGCACAGAAGCCTTCAAGAAATCAATGAGCCAGAGTTTGGATGAATTAACCAATCAAAGTCCAGCCCCTGGATTTGATAAAGTCAGCTATCCTGGCGAGGGTGGCGAATCTCGTAAACAAGAATATCTCGAAAAAGGAATAGAGATTGTTGATGAGATTTATCATTACTTAGAAAGTGATGATATACATTTTGATCGCTATGATCACAAAAATCGCTTCGCTGAATAGAGGATTAGACTATGGATATAAAACAACAAGTACAACAAAAAATAGATTGGATTAGTCAGTTTGCTCATGATGACTCAGGTGGATTAACTCGCCTTCTTTATTCTAAAGAATGGTCTTTAACTCAAGACTTAATTAAAGAAGAAATGACTAAACATGGATTAAGTAGCGAGTACGATTCGATTGGTAATTTGTTTACTACCTTAAAAGGTCAAACGGAAGACACTATTCTAATTGGTTCTCATATCGATACTGTTAAGAATGGTGGTCAATTAGATGGCCAATACGGAATCATTGCTGGTTTAATCGCAATTGAATATTGTCAACAATATTTTGGCCAACCCAAAAAAACAATTTCTGTTGTTAGCTTGGCCGAAGAAGAGGGATCTCGATTCCCCTATACGTTTTGGGGTTCTAGGAATGTCGTCAATACCGCAGAACCCCAAACTCTCCTAATTAAAGACAATGATGGTATCTCACTTGAAGAGGCAATGAAGAACTTAAACTTCAAATACAATCAAAGCCCAAATGAATTCTTTAAGAGTGTTAGTCACTTTATCGAGTTGCATATTGAACAAGGTCAAGTCTTGGAAAGAACTCAAAAACAATTAGGATTGGTAACACATATTGTTGGCCAGAAAAGATTCAATGTGAATGTTAAGGGACAAGCCAATCATGCCGGAACAACACCAATGAATTATCGTAAAGATGCTTTACTAGCCACTTCAAAAATGATTGTGAAGTTAAATGAACTAATAAAGCAAGAAATGGTCATAACAGTAGGACATCTAGAGGTATTTCCGAACTCATCAAATGTGATTGTTGGTGAAGTTAATTTCAGTATTGATTTAAGGGGGAAAGATGTACATCAATTAAATCAAGTCGAACAAGAACTTATCAATACAATAGAGATGACCGCTCAACAAGAACAAGTTGAAGTAGAGATTGATAAATACATGGACTCAGAACCAGTTGAACTAGATACCCAGATGCACCAACAACTTGAAAAACTCTGTCAAAAGAATAATTGGTCATACGAAGTGATGGTGTCGGGTGCTGGCCATGATGCACAAATATTTGGTCAACTTATCCCTACTGCTTTAGTATTTGTACCTAGTATTGATGGAATTAGTCATAATCCAAAGGAAGCATCCAAAATTGAAGACTTAACATTAGGTGTAAAATGCCTAATTGAATATTTAAAAGAAATAGCTTATTAACAAAAAAGGAGAAGTTATGAAAAAATTAAATAAAATTTCACTTACAACCCAAATATTAGTTGCCTCCATTATAGGTCTAGCCCTAGGAGTTATCTTTGGGGAGAAAATCGCTCCAATCGGAGTCATTGGACAAATCTTTTTAAACTTAGTGATGATGAGTGTACCACTTGTTATCTTAGGTGCCGTTACCGAAGCAGTTGGAAGTTTATCACCAGCTGAACTTGGGAAATTAGGATTTAAAATCTTTATCTACTTTATAGTGTCAACCGTTATTGCTGCAGCAATCGGAGTCATGTTTGCTTATGTTATTCGTCCAGGTGTTGGATTAGATTTAGTTCCTGCCTCAGTTGATATCACCGGACATAATTTAACTGTCCAACAAATTATTGTTGGGTTCTTCCCAAGTAATATTGTCGCTTCATTAGGAGCTGGGAATATGATGCAAGTTATCGTCTTTGCTTTATTCTTTGGTATCGCTACATCTCAATACATTCATAGAACTGGAGACACAAAACTTCTTGATCTAGTTAAAACTATGAATAAAACGCTCTTAACTATTATTGGTAATGTAATGAAGATTGCTCCATTAGGGGTTTTAGCTCTGCTTGCTCAAGTTGCTGGGACAACAGGATTCTCTGTCTTATTATCACTTGGTAAATATTTATTAACAATCTTACTCGCAACTGCTCTAATCATGTTAATTTATATCATTTTAGTTTCAATTAAAGTTCGTGTTAATCCAATTGAGTTAACAAAGAAAATTATCCCAATGTCTTTAATGGCAGCCACAACAACTTCATCAGCCATGTCGCTTCCAATTAAAATGAAAGACTCAGTTGAAAAATTAGGTGTTTCAAATCGTATTAACGGTCTAGTTAACCCATTAGGAATGGTCTTAAATAGTGCTGGACAAGCCGTCTTCTTATCAATTGCTGCTATCTTTATTATTCAGATCTTTAACATAGATGTAACCCCTGCTCGTTTAGTTCAAATTGTTGTTCTATCAACATTAGCTTGTATGGGTACCCTAGCTGTGCCAGGTGGAGCACTTGTCATCTTTGCTTCATTAATGCCTACATTAGCTTTACCAGTTGAGGGAGTTGCCTTCATAGCTGGTGTTGACTGGTTCCGTGGAGCAATTACAACTGTTCCTAACGTTGCTGGCGATGCTTTGATCGCATTAGTAATAGCCGATGAAGAGAACGAATTCTCTCGTGATGTCTTTGACGGAAAAGTTAAAGTGAGTTATGAAGAGGGTTCACCGGAGCCAGCTTAATGAAAATCTTGATTGCTAATCCAAATAGCTCAAAACAAGTAACAGATAAAATCATGGAGACTGTTAGTGTTGTACCTTTACATGAGGGTACAACACTGATTCCTCTAACTAACCCTAAGGGAACTCCTGCCATAGATTCAACTTTTGCTGATTATCAATCGGCATGGTCGTTTCACAGGGAAATTTTAAAAGTTGTTGAAGAAGAAAAAATTGATGCCGTCGTAGTCTGCGGTTTTGGAAACTTAGGAGTTAACGGATTAAAAGAAGCTTTAGATATTCCAGTACTAAGTATGTCCGAAACAGCAATGGTTATGGCCTTTCCATTAGCTCATAAATTCTCTGTATTAACTACACTCGATAGTTTTGTTCCAGCAATGGAAGATATGATCAAAATGCAAGGTTTAGATACTAAATGTGCTAGTGTCCGTGCTGTAGATCTTACCGTTCAACAATGCGTTGAAGAAAGAGAATATACCTTTAATAAACTTATTGAATCCATTAATTCAATTATGAAAAATGATGGAGCTGAACTCATTGTTTTAGGTAGTGGTGGCTTAAGCGGATATAACTTAGACCTTGAAAAAGAATTAGGAATCATTGTCTTAGACCCAGCCCAAGTAGCAGTCAAAGTAGCCGAGATGATGGTTGAGACGAATTTGAAACATTCTAAAATTAGAAAATACAAAACACCCAATCAACCATTAGAACAGTATTTCAAATAAAGGAGTCATTATGGATATTTATAAAATTTCGTCAACAGGTAATTCAATTAATTATCTTCCACAATATATTGCAGAAAGAGAAGGTTTCTTTGAAGAATTAGGTCTTAAAGTAGAGACTGATATCCCAAATCCTTGGCCAAAAGTCCTGGATGATATTCAAAACAATGGTTATCATGCCGTTTGTGGAGGCATTTGGGTTCCTTCGATGTATCAGCATCATAAAATTGGAGAATATAGTTGTTTCGCCAAAATATCATCACGTTGTCCATTCAAACTCGTTTCTCGAGAGAAAAATGATAATTTCAGTTGGAACGATTTAGAGAATAAATCCGTTCTAATTCCTAGTGATGGCGGTGCCAGTGGATATATATTCTTCATTGGCACACTTAAAGACAAAGGTGTTGATACTTCTAAAGTTCATGTCATACATGATTTCGTTGATAGTATGCTTTACGATGGTTTTACTAATGGAACACTGGGTGATTTCTACTTTACTCAAGCGGCTAATGCCGATCAAATTGTTTCAGAGAACAAAGGATATGTGGTTGCTGAAATGGCAACTGATGGAATCCCTGTTCCTTGGAGTATCTACTATTCAACTTTAGAAGTGGCTGATGATCCTAAACAACTTAATCATCGTTTTGCTTTAGGAATCCAAAAAGGTTTAGACTGGTTATTGTCTCATTCTGGTGAAGACGTAAAAGATATTCTAAAAGAACGTTGGCCAAATAACTCTGTTGAAGTTGGTGTTGAAACTGTAAATCGTTTTATAAAAGAAGGCATGTGGGCACCAACAATTGAAATTGGTCAAGAAGAGTATGAAAAGTATGGACAGTATCAAGTTGATGCTAGAATAATTGATGAGGTGGTTGATTATTCAACATTAGTTGATGAGTCTGTATTAGACTATGTAACGGCAAACAGATAATGGATTTAATTATTAAAAATGGATTAGTAGTAACCCCGAATTCTACTAAAATTACTGACATAGGGATTAAGGATGGAAAAATTGTTGCCATCCAACCCCTTCTGTCTGATGCAAAAAACATTATTGACGCATCTAATAAAGTTGTCACTCCTGGTATGATTGATGCTCACGTACACATAAGTCAACCTGGACGAACTCAGTGGGAAGGGTATATCACAGGAACTAGTGCCGCTGCTAAAGGAGGCGTAACGAGTTTTATTGAAATGCCATTAAACCAACTTCCTTGCACTGAGAATGTGGACACATTGAATCAAAAACTACAAAGTGGTCAAGGTCAATTAAAAGTTGATGTCTTTTTACTAAGTGCTCTTACCCCAAATAATATAGATGATCTCGAAGATATGGACCAAGCCGGTGTTATAGGCTATAAGGCATTTTTGACAAAATCTGGTGATTATTCAATTGAAGGTGAGATGCATCATGTCGATGATTATTCACTTCTAAATGGAATGCATGCTATTTCAAAAACAAATAAACCTTTAATGATTCACGCTGAAAATGATGATTTAGTTCAACGATCAACCCAAGAAGCCCTTAAGAATAATGTCGATAATTACATTGATTTTGAAAAATACCGTTCTTCAATCATTGAAGAAGAAGCCATTTCTAGAGCTATTCTATTTTCAAAAGAAACTAGTTGCCCAATTCACATTTGCCATGTTAGTAGTACTAAGGGACTAGAACTCATCATAAAGGCCAAACAAGAGGGTGTAGATATAACTTGCGAGACAACAACCCATTATCTTGCTATGGATATAGAAAAAGCGAATCAGATTGGCACCTTTGCGAAATGTGCCCCTCCAATTCGAGATAAAGACAATATGGAAAGATTATGGAATCATTTGTTTAATGGTGATATAGAATTTGTTGTATCAGATCATTCCCCTTGTACCATCGACTTAAAACAAAAACCTTTCATGGATGCATGGGGTGGAATTAGTGGTCTTCAAAATGTCTATGACCTTCTTTATTCTGAAGCAGTCATAAATCGAAAAATGGATTTAAACCATTTTGTGAATATCACTGCTACTAATGTTGCTAAAAGATTCAATATTAAAAATAAGGGCTCGATAGAAATTGGTAATGATGCTGACTTATGCATTATTGATCCAAACCAAAGTTATACTATTCAAGAAGAAGATTATGAATATAAAAACAAATTCAGTGCATACACCAATTTTAAAGTAAACTGTCAAATTGATTCGACTTTTAGTAAAGGTCGTCTTGTCTACTCTAAAGAATCTGGTGTCACCGATGAGTTCAATGGTGAGTTTATATTATCCCCCTAACCACTCTCCTTAATTCAGGCAAAACCTCTTGTTCAAACCAAGGATTAAGTTTCAACCACCTTAAATTCAGTGGTGATGGATGAACAAGCGGAAAATAAGTAGGAAGATACTCTTTGAAGGACTTAACTGTTTCAGTTAAGTTCTTTTTTCTTTTTGAATGTAAATAGTATTCTTGGGCATAAGTGCCCGCCAAGATAATCAACTCTAAATGAGGCATCTGTTCGATCAATTTTGGATGCCATTTCTGAGCAAAACCTTTTCTAGGTGGTAAATCTCCACTCTTACCTTTACCAGGAAAATAAAAGTCCATCGGTAAGAATGAGAAATTCTCAGGGTTTCTAAATTCCTCTTCACTTACTCCCAACCAATCTTTTAAACGATCTCCACTTACATCTTTAAATGGAATCATGATAGTTTGAGCTTTAATCCCAGGTGCTTGACCAACAATCAGTATCTTAGATTCTTTATCAGCTAAAAAGAGTGGTTGGTATCCTAACGTTTTATACTCTAAATTCATCTTGTCATCTCGAATTTGTTGTCGTATCTTATCAATCACATTCACTCACATCCTTTTAATTATTATGACATCATTGTAACAATTATTGCCAACTAACCCTTTTTAGCCTATATTATAGTTATGATTCAATATAAAGAATTTGACTCAAGTTATATACAAGAAGTCAAAACAATATATAAACAATATGCTTGGAACGCCTATTTAAAAGATGACAATAAATTGAAGTTGGCATTCGACAATTCAATCTATGTTTTAGGTGCATTCAAAGAAAATGAACTAATTGGTTTTGTCCGCTGTGTCGGAGATGCACAACACATAGTTCTGGTCCAAGATTTAATTGTTAAACGAGAATACACACGCCAACAAATTGGTTCTAAACTATTAGAGAGTGCCTCCCAAAGATATCACGATGTCAGAGCCTTCTACATTGTCACCGACCAATTTGATAAAGAAGCTATCGCCTTCTATCAATCTCAAAACTATAAACCTTTCATTGATAAAGCACTAATCGGCTTTCTAAGAGGGTAAAGAAAAAGCTCAAATTTGAGCTTTTTTTACATCTTAGTTCGTTTTACATAGCTTGTATGAAGTAGTTTATGAGCCATCTCACCATAATAAGGTTCTCCCAAATACTCATCATACAATTGTTTAATAAGTGGATTCTTATGAGATTGACGAATGACCTTGTTCTTATCAATATCATACGAACACTGCATTCTCGCCTTCAGGATGTCTGGATTATTATAATGATACGGTTGTCCACCACCCGCAATACATCCTCCAGGACAAGCCATTATTTCTATCGCATCATAATGTTCTTTACCATCACGAATTTGTCTTAATAATGTATTGGCATTACCCAGACCAGAGACTACCCCAATTCTAAATGGTCTTCCATTAATATCGATAGTCGCCTCCTTAGCTCCATCAAGGCCTCTTAACGCTTTAAAATCAATTTCCTTCAACTCTTCATTGGTCAACCATTCATAAGCCGTTCTTAAAGCCGCCTCAATCACACCTCCACTACTGGCGAAGATTTGACCCGCACCACTAGACTCACCAAATGGATGATCAAAATCTTCATCTTCAAGATGCGTAAAATCAATAGAGATTTCATGAATCATCTTAGCCAACTCTCGAGTCGTAATAACAATATCAACATCGCTATACCCCTCTTCATGGCCAAGTTCAGGTCGAGCTGACTCATATTTCTTAGCAACACAAGGCATGACTGACACTACCACAATATCTTTTGGATCAAGATTATTCTTTTGAGCAAAATAACTCTTTGTTATGGATCCAAACATTTCATGGGGTGACTTACAAGAAGAAGGAATATCCAACATATCACTAAATTGATGCTCAAGATATTTTACCCACCCAGGACAACAAGACGTCAATATTGGGAGTGTCTTGTTATTTTTAATTCGATCAATTAGTTCTGCCGCTTCCTCCATAATCGTTAAATCAGCCGCAAAGTTTGTATCAAACACACTATTAAAGCCCATCTTTCTTAAAGCAGCCACCATCTTACCAGTCACATTTGTTCCAGCAGGATAGCCAAACTCTTCACCAAGGGCAACACGCGTCGCAGGGGCAGTCTGTACCACCACATACTTACTCTTATCGGCTAAGGCTTTCCAAACATGGTCAATATTACTAATTTCTGTAATCGCACCCGTTGGACAAACAGAAATACATTGACCACAGAAGGTACAATTGGTATCCATAAGCGGAAGCTCAAACGAAGTCGACACAGTCGAATTAAAACCACGCCCCATCGCCGATAAAACCCCTACTTTCTGAACTTCATTACACATGACAACACATCGTTTACAGAAGATACATTTATTCATATCTCTAAAAATCGAGAGTGAACTATCATCAATTGGTTCCTGTCTTTGTTCACCCTCATAACGAAGCTGTCTTAATTCAACATCAGCCGCCAAGTCTTGAAGCTCACACTGACCATTCATCTTACACGTTAAACAATCTTTAGGGTGATCTGAAAGAATAAGCTCAAGGACATTGCGTCTATTTTGAATAACACGATGTGAATCAATCGAAATTTCAAGCCCCTCTACACATGGCGTCACACAGGCAGGCACTAATTTATCACGCTTAACATCCAACACCATACAGACTCGACAAGAACCCGAATTAAAGTGATAAGATCCTGTCCCTGGAATGGCCTTGGCCATTTTACGATAGTGACAAAGGGTTGGAATCTTAAACCCATTCTCATTGGCTGCATGTAAGACCGTTTCTTTATCATGGGTTACAATCGTTTGACCATTAATCTTAATCGTAACTGGATTTTGTTTCTGACTCATACTTAAACCTCCTAATGTCGAGAGATCGCGCCAACCGGACAGGCATCATAACAAGCCCCACAGCGGATACACTCATTTGGATCAATGAAGTGAACTTTCTTCACACTGCCCTCAATACAATCAACAGGACAATTACGGGCACACTTCGTACAACCGATACAAGTTTCTTCAATGAAATATTGGAATAGATTCGAACACACCAACGCTTGACAATGTTTATCATGAATATGTTCGCGATATTCTTCCTCAAAGTTTTCAATCGTTGATAAAACTGGATTAGGTGAGGTTTGGCCTAAACCACACAAACTCGAATCTTTAATCGTAATCGATAATTCTTTTAATAATTCAATATCACTCTCTTTACCCTGTCCTAGTGAAATACGATTCAAAATCTCATATAATCGCTTATTTCCAATCCGACAAGGTGCACACTTACCACAGGATTCATCCAAGGTAAACTCAAGGTAGAACTTAGCAATATCTACCATACAGTTCTCTTCGTCCATAACAATTAGACCACCAGAACCCATAATACTACCAATATCATGGAGTGCCTCAAAGTCAATCTCAACATCTAAATTCTTAGAAGAGATACAACCTCCAGATGGTCCACCTGTTTGAACCGCTTTAAATTGATGATCATTTTTAATTCCACCACCAATTTCATAAATAATCTCTCTTAAAGTAATCCCCATTGGGACTTCCACTAAACCAACATTATTAATTTTTCCAGCTAACGCAAAGACCTTAGTTCCAGGTGATTTAGTAGTACCACGACTTCTAAACCAATCGGCTCCCTTCTCAACAATCATAGGAACATTAACCAATGTCTCAACATTATTAATACAGGTTGGCTTACCATAAAGTCCACTCACACTAGGATAAGGTGGCTTAGGCTTAGGCTCCCCACGCTTTCCTTCAATACTAGCAATCAGTGCCGTCTCCTCACCACAAACAAAGGCTCCTGCTCCAAAGCGTAACTTCACATCAAAGTCAAAACCTGAACCAAGAATATTAGACCCTAACAACCCAACAGCTCTAGCCTGATTAATCGCTAATGAAAGTCGTTTAATCGCTAATGGATACTCAGCCCGAATATAGACTATCCCATTTGAAGCGCCCATGGCATAACCACCAATGATCATCGCCTCAATTAAAGAATGTGGATCTCCTTCAATTAAAGAACGGTCCATAAAGGCTCCAGGATCTCCCTCATCTGCGTTACAAATGACATATTTAGTCTCATTTTCTTGTTGAGCCGTAATATTCCATTTTAAACCTGTAGGGAAACCTGCCCCACCACGTCCTCTTAGTCCTGATTCTGTAATGATACTAATAACCTCTTGTGGTTCTAAATCAAAGAGTGCCTTAGCCATCGCTCTATAACCACCTAAAGCGAGATAATCTTCTATCACTTCAGGATTAATCATCCCACAATGTCTAAGCACTTGGCGATGTTGTTTTCCATAAAAAGGAATTTCATCTTGATGGGAAATTCGTTGATGAGTTTGAGGATGTTCATAAAGTAATCGTGAAACAACAATATTATTTAGCAGATGTGAAGACACAATTTCATACACATCCAAAGGTTTCACATTCACATAAAACACATTATCAGGTAGAACCTTAACAATTGGTCCCTTTTCACAGAAACCTAAACAGCCTGTGATATGACAAAAAATCCGAGTGTTTAAATCATGTTCTTGAATGACCTTATTAAACTCACTGACAATCTCAGCAGAACGACTCGACATACAACCTGTTCCACCACAGACCAGTATTTCGCGATAACCTTCTTCACTCTTATGATTTTCTAAGAAATCTCTCTTATAGATCAGTCGATCATAAGCAGCATCCAGTGCTTGACGATTTAATAATTTTTCCATCTTTATCTTGATCTCCCTAATAATTTATCAATTTCATCATTGGTCAAATTACCATGAATCTCGCCATTAATCTCTACAACTGGAGCCAAACCACAAGCTCCAACACAACGGACTGAATTGAGGGAATACATTAAATCTTTACGAGTTTCCCCACATTTAATCCCTAAACTATCCTCTAAGTATCGCATTACCTTGTTGGAATTTCGAACAAAACAAGCTGTTCCAGTACATACTTTAATGTCATTTTCACCCTTAGGTTCTGTCTCAAAGAAAGAATAAAAAGTGACCACTCCATAAACGGTAGACACCGGTATATCAAGTTTTTGAGCAATCAACACCATCGCCTCTTGTGGAATATAACCAAAGATGGACTGTGTTTTCTGTAAAGCCATAATAAGTGACCCTTCACCAGGTTCACTAAAATCTAAATAATTTTCTAAAGCATTAATATTTTCTTTTTGTAGCGCCATCATCTCACCTCGTCAATAGTTTATAAATTAACAAGAATAAAATCAAGCCTTTTTGACAAATATTTCACAAAAATTAAACAAACATTAAAAAAGCCCCTTATTTAGAGGCTTTCATCAATTAGAATTTAATCGGCTTGTTCTTTTTTAAATAAAAGTGTTCAATCACAAATCCCAAACCGCATATGACCAAAGTGCTAATTAACCAGATTTGCCAGAGATTATTGGTAGTGCCACCACCTGGATCAAATCCATTACTTTGAAACAGATAACCAATCCCATAACCAAGGATATAGCTTACTGACGCAGTGATTGCGCCATAATGATAGAAGAAACCTAACGCAATCAAAGTAATAACTCCAGAAATAGCCAACATTATTATTGGCCATTGTTTCATACCATGACTACCATTACCAACTAGCAGATAGGATACCACAAGGATAACGACTGTTATAACAAAGATTCTTCTTCTTTTTTCCTTCATATGATTTTCTCCAATAGAATTGATTTTACATTTACTATGAATGTTTCTTAGCTTAACCCTTCAATCTTTCCATCATTATCAATGGTCATGTTGTTGGCTGCAGGAACTTTAGGAAGACCAGGCATCGTCATTACTTTCCCAGTTAAACAAACAATAAAGCCAGCTCCCAAACTTGGTCTAAGTTCACGAATGGTAATATCAAAATCAGTCGGTCTATTTAAAAGTTTTGGATTATCAGACAATGAGTTTTGAGTCTTGGCCATACAGATGTATAAATCATCCCATCCATTCTCAACAATTTGAGTCAATTGTTGTTGAGCTTCATCAGTTAAGACCGCTTTATTAGCCCCATAAACATTCTGAACAATCTTATTGATCTTATCCATAAATTGATCTTCTTTAGAATAAATCGGTGTATACTCACGTTCTTTATCCATCGCCTCTAACACAAGCTGAGCTAACTCTAAGCCACCCTTAGAGCCATCAGAGAAAACAGTTGATAAAGCCATTGGGTGATGATGTTGATGACACCAATCTTGTAAAGCTTCAACCTCTTGATCTGTATCTGTAGGAAAACGATTTATAGCAACCACATATGGCAAACCAAACTGTTGAACTGAATCAATATGTTTCGCCAAATTATCAGTCCCTATTTGAAGTGCCTGTACATTTGGTTCTTTCAAATCTTCCAGTGCTTGTCCACCATGCATCTTAAGAGCACGGATGGTCGCAACAATAACTACTACTTGAGGTTTTAAATCACCAATCTGACATTTAATATCCAAGAACTTTTCAGCCCCTAAATCTGCTCCAAAGCCGGCTTCAGTCACAACAATATCTGCCAATTTAAGAGCAGTTCTAGTTGCTAATAGTGAATTACAACCATGGGCGATATTCGCAAATGGTCCCCCATGAACAAAGGCCGGTGTATGTTCTAGGGTTTGGACCAAGTTAGGCTTAAGAGCATCCTTCAGTAGCATGGTCACTGCCCCCTCGATTTGTAAGTCTTTAACATAAACAGGTTTATTCTCTAGGGTATAGCCTAATAAAATTCTTGAAATTCTCTCTTTTAAATCTTCTAAATTTGAGCTTAAACAAAGAATGGCCATGATTTCAGAAGCGACCGTAATATTAAATCCTTCTGTTCTTTCGACACCATTACTCTTAGGTCCTTGACCAATTTCAACTTTTCTTAAGGCACGATCATTCATATCTAAACAACGTTTAAAGACAAGATTGTCTTTATCAATATTTAGTTGGTTCCCTTGATGGAGATGATTATCTAAACAAGCTGAGATTAAATTATTCGCTGAAGTAATCGCATGCATATCACCAGTAAAGTGAAGATTGATGTCTTCCATTGGAATCACTTGAGCATAACCACCACCTGCAGCTCCACCCTTTATCCCAAAGACTGGACCCATTGATGGCTCTCTTAGGGCGATCATTACTTTTTGGTTCATGGCATTGAGGGCATCCCCTAGACCAACGGTGGTAGTGGTCTTCCCTTCCCCTGCTTTAGTTGGGGTAATGGCCGTTACTAAAACAAGCTTTCCATCTTTTTGATCTTCAAGTTTCTTTAAAACATCAAAAGAAAGCTTAGCCTTATCATGACCATAAGGGATTAAGTCCTTTTCTTCAATCTCTAACTTTTGGGCTATTTCCTTAATTGGAAGTGGTTGACTCTCTTGAGCAATTTGAATATCAGTTTTCATCACAACCTCTTTCTATAGTTTTGAAAATTCTCTGATAATTATTTTTAACAGCCTCCGTTAATTCTTTTTGGCTGATACCTCGTAACTTCGCAATCTCTTGGACAACATACTTTACATAACTCGACTCATTGCGTTTACCACGATATGGCGTTGGTGTTAAATAAGGACTATCTGTCTCCGTTAACAACATATCAAGTGGAACTTCAGTAGCCACCTCTTTAGGTGTCTTGGCATTCTTAAAGGTGACGGGACCACCTAATGAAATAAGGCAGCCTAGCTTAACAAACTCTCTGGCCATTTCAACTGAACCTGAGAATGAGTGCATGACACAACCATATTGAGGAGTGTGCTCTTTTAATAAATCATAAGTATCTTGAATGGCTTCACGACAATGAATCATGACAGGTTTTTTAACCTTATTAGCGAGTTCAATCTGTTTAACGAAGTATTCTTTTTGAATTTCTTTTGTTTCTGGATGCCAGTGATAATCAAGTCCAATCTCACCGATACAGCTAATTCTCTCATCTTCAAAAGCTTTAAAAATAGTTTCCTTATCTTGGTCACTATAAAATTGAATATCTTGGGGATGTAGACCCACACTCACATCAAACAAATTTGGATGTTGTTGTTTCATCGACAATGAAACGTCTAAACTTGGGACATCGACCGCAATTAAATTAACGACAATGACATTGTTCTCATAAAGTCGATTGATGACTTGATCAAAATCATCGTCATAGGCTTCATCACTTAAATGTGCGTGACTATCAATATATTCTAATCTGTCCATACTTGGCTCCTTGCTAGTAAATCATGGAAAGTCTTATTTTCTTTTAGTAGATAAAGACTGTAAATGGCTAAAAAGATGGATACAATACTTAATATTTTAATCATGCTACGGATATAGGTGTTAACAATACTTGGTTGTTCATATTTTATCTTCAGGTTCATCATTGAGTGTCCAACCGTTTGGTTGACTAATAAATTAGATAAAAACTCATAGATAAAAAATAAGAATAATAAAAAGATGGGTAATTGTACCACTTCTGGATAAACCATAAGGTAAGGCATGCTACCTAAATCAAGATGATCAAAACGGGTTATTAATAACCCAGCAAACCCAATTAATAGGGCATCGATCATAAAGGCTATTACTCGTTTTCTCATCATTTTGGAAGTACCAATGATTGAACTATTCGATCATGCATCGATGATCGTGGGTCCCCAAAATTGATCATGAGTGCTGATATAATGGCGGGGAGTATCAAATAAACACTACCAATCTTATAAATCGTTCGATAAGATGGACGTGCTTGTTGAGTAAACTCGACTTTAAGTTTGGTAATTATTTTACCAATGGTTTGAAGAGATTTAGAGAAAAACAACATCTCGTATAAATACATAAAGAGACAACTTAAGATAATTAAAAGACCCACAAATAAAACCATATTCTCCATAAGACTTGGGAAAATAAAATGAATGAAAATCATTAAAATAGTTGGGATGGTTAAGGAAATCATCATATCGACCATATAGGGGACCCATCTTCTTAGAAAGTAGACTCTTATTCTCATGACTTCTCCTATTTTCCTAGACAGAAACGACTGAATATTTCTGAGATGACATTCACTTGATCGACTGGCATTAAGATTGAGGCTAGTGATTTATAACAGGCGGTTAAATCTAAATTGACTAAATCTAGTTCTAAGCCCATTTCACAACCTTCAATGACTTTATCAATGGAGGTATGGGCTTGTCTCATGAGACTAATTTGACGCTCATTGGTCAAGATTGGATTTAGTATCAGTTGTTGTGTATCTTTATATCGCTCATTAATCTCTTTGACTAATTCATCAATTTGATGGTTTTGAGCACTAATCCATAACCCGTCCTGGTGTGTTTGGGTTAAGTCTTGTTTGTTATAAACGATGATTCTATTTTGATCCTTGGTTTCGTTTAATAACCACTCATCTTCTTGGGTTAATGGTTGACTTCCATCTAAGACTACAATGATCAATTCTGCCTCTGTGATAGCTTGTTTGGTTTTGTCGATTCCAATCTTTTCTACCACTTCTGAAGTTTCTCTTAATCCTGCGGTGTCAATTAAGTGAAGAGTCACATTCTCTAAACGGATCCATCCTTCGACTAAGTCTCTGGTTGTACCAGCAATATCGGTTACAATCGCTTTGTCTTCTTCTAATAAGGCATTGAGCAGAGAACTCTTACCCACATTTGGTTTTCCTACGATGACTGTTTTTAAGCCCTCTTTAATTACTTTACCAGATTGGGCTTGTCTCAAAATATGTTGAACTCGCTCTTTAAACTCATACGCTCTTGGCAGTAGTTGTTCTTGAGTAAGTTCTTCTACATCCGTATATTCTGGATAGTCAATATTGGTTTCAATATGGGCGATCATATCCATAATGGAGACCATTAATGGTTCTACTAATTTCTTAACACTCCCCAACATACCTTGGCCTGCTAATTGAGCGGCATGTAAGGATGGTGCTTCGATCATATCGAGGATTGATTCTGCTTGGGCTAAGTCAATTCGTCCGTTTAAAAAGGCACGTTGTGTAAACTCGCCGTTTTCTGCCATTCTGGCCCCTAAAGATAAACAGAGAGTTAGGATTTGTTTTGTAACAACAATCCCTCCGTGACAATTGATTTCTACGATGTCTTCACAGGTGAAGGATTTTGGACCACGAAAAAGACTGACAATTACTTCATCAACAAATTGCCCGTCCATTGGATCATGTATTTTTCCATAATGAATGGAATATGTTTTTTCTTGACTCAAATCTTTTGAAAAGAGTTTATTTACTATCTCAATTGATTCAGGACCTGAGAGTCGAATGATTGAGATGGCTGCTTCTGAGAGCGCCGTTGAAATTGCTACTATCGTGTCATTAATCATAAATCTATTATAACCTATCAACCATCAATTTACACCATGACACTAAATCATAATATATAATAAAGACGTTGAAGAAAATTCATAATTATTTATCTTAAAAATCAAGATGAACTGTTATTGTTATTAACCTTTAATCAGTTTAAGGTGAATAACATATTGGGGATGCATGTTCAAAAACAGCCGTTTAAACGATTTATTGTTATCCCATAAAACACTAAATAAAAAGAGCCATAACATTGTTACAGCTCTTTTTTTGGATATTATAGGTTTTCTAAATCTTCTTGGACTTCATGTCCTTTTTCTTGTGCAGCATCAGCTACATCTTCAGCAGTGTCTTTTGCTTCTTC
>CAYFSJ010000010.1:0-40044 GCA_964345765.1 uncultured Erysipelothrix sp. | reverse complement strand
TATATTCAAATTCGTAAATCCGGTGAGTAATCCACCACTCTTGGATAACTTCCCTTAAAGCAAAAATCCGTGATTATCCTTCCGGCTTAGAACCAGACCTCAAACCACGGAAAGCCTTTATTTACTTATCTTATTACACGCTTACTTCTCAACCCTTGACATCAATACTACCGTCTCAACATGACTAGTCTGAGGGAACATATCAAAGGGATGAATTTCATCAATATTGTAATAGGTAGATAGTAAATCCAAGTCTCTCTTCAAAGTAATAGGATTACATGAAACATATACAACTTGTTTAGCGTTTGTCTTAATAATGTCCTCAATACCTTGTTTCGTTAATCCCTTTCTTGGTGGGTCAACAATCACCGTATCAATTGTATCATGAAAATTAGATAAGAAACGCGTCGCATCATCAGCGATAAACTCAACATTGTCGATTTGATTTAATTCTTTATTTAGATTGGCATCATGAATCGCTTGTTGGTTTATTTCTACACCTATTACCTTTTTAACAAATTGAGAAACAAATAATGAAATTGTCCCAACCCCACAATATAAGTCTAATACTGTTTGATTTGTATTAAACTTAGCCAAATCAAGAATCATTTGATAGAGATTAGCAGTTTGTAACGTATTAACCTGAAAGAACGATTCAGGCGATATTCTAAATTTTAAATGATTAATCTGTTCAATAATCATTTCATTACCATACACAAGTTGGTCATTAACATAGACACTTTTGATATCACTGAAGGTTTCAACTAATGTTTGAATATGGTCCATATTAACCCTAATTCCATTGAAAATAATCATTAATTCTAAATGAAGTGTTTGTTTAATAATAAGCTCATCAAAATCATCATCAAAGAATGTCAGTTTAATGAAATTCAAAACTTTATTCATTAAATCACTCTGTAAATAACAGGTTTTAATATCAACTATTCTATTAGTTCTTGTTTGATAAAGACCGATACTAAATGGATCTTTCTGAACTTTAAAAGTCATTTTATTACGATATCCAAGATCTAATGGTGACCCTAGAATATTAGTTGTTTTAGACTTCAGTATTTCATTGACAGTATAATGTTTAAAATCAAGTTGATCAGCATAGTCTAGCAGCATAATTTGACAGCCACCACACTCATCAAAATGAGGACAAATTGGATTAATTCTTTTAGAGGAAGCCTCAATCAATTTAGTAATTCTTCCAAACCCATATTTAGACTTAAGCTGAGTAATCTCAACCTCAGCAACTTCTTGTGGCAATAATTTCTCGATAAAAAAAGGGAAACGGTCGAATTTAGCGACACCCATCCCTTGATTGGTTAAATCACTACATTTTAAAACTAAGCGATCATTCACTTTAAACTTCATAGTTATGGTTGAGGTAGTGGCTCAGGCTCAGGTTGAGGCTCAACCGGAGCATTTGGATCAACTGGAGCATTTGGATCAACCGTCTGATTCATACGCTCAAGCACTTGTTGAGTCGTCACAGGATCTAGTGGTGAAGACACAATATTAACCTTTGGTGCAGCCATCATTGAATTCTTCACTAAAATTGCGTGAACATCCAAAGTATTAGGATTATTAAACATCGCAACCTCTAAATCATAATTGCGCATTTCAGCTGTCTGAGAAAAATATGTCTCAACAGGTAAAACACTAATAATGGTGTTATATATTTCTGATTGGAAAGTCGGTAATTCTTCCAGAGTTAAATCATCCTTCATATCAACCCGTACTTTAAGCGTCGCTGAATGTAAATTTGCCTCTGAAGCATCAACATAGGATAACGTATTTAATGCATCCACAACTCTGGTTCTATCCTCTTCGGTAATTTCTTGAGCAATATCATTCTCGAAACGTTCACCAACAATTGGTACACCCGCTTCCATATAGGAATCATAAATAACACGACCAATAATGAATAATGGAATCGCAATTAAAATTGAACTTACTAAGATAATTAAAAGTGAGTTATAACCTTTTCCATGAGGTGCAGACTTAACAGCTTTTGTAATCTTTTTCTTAGCCATGCACAACCTCCTTTTTAACCCCTACATTATACACTAGTTTTCTTTCTTTGATAACAATGTCTGTTTCACCATCTTATTAGCCATAGCCGGGTTAGCCTGACCTCTCGATAGTTTCATCACTTGACCCATAACAAATTTAATCGATTTATCCTTACCAGCCAAGAAATCTTCAATAACAGAAGGATTATTCTCAAGGATTTCATCAATCCAATTTTGAATAACAACAGGATCTGACTCTTGTTTCAAACCAAGTTTATCAATAATTTCATCAACAGTATTTTCTTTATATAAGATTTCAGGCAAGACCATCTTTCCTTGTTTGCTAGACAATGTTTTATCTCCAAGTAAAGAAATCAATTTTCTAAGTTGGATAACATCAAATAAATCAAATAAATCTTCATTATTCTTATTCGCATAACTCATTACTTCAGAAATGAGATAGTTCGAACTACGAACTGGATCAGTCTTGTCATCATTAAGCTCATCAAAATAATCCGATAGATTCTTATTAGCCACCAAGATGGACGCATTAACCGGATCAATCTCTAATTCATTAACATATCGAAGATAACGATCATGTGGTAACTCAATTAAATTATCCTTCACCGACTTAACAAACTGTTCTTCTAATAGAATCGGGAAAATATTAGGCTCAGGGAAATAGCGATAATCTACCGCTCCTTCCTTCTCTCTCATTAAAACAGTATCTTGAATCGATTCATCAAAACGTCTTGTCGATTGAACAATTTCTTCATTATTTTCAAGCGCTTTTGTTTGTCTTTCAATTTCCTTCTCAATCGCTTTTTGAACATTATTAATAGAATTCAAGTTCTTAATCTCGACTTTAGTCCCTAATTTATCAGAACCTTCTTTAGCCAGAGAAATATTCACGTCACAACGCATAGAACCTTCTTCCATCTTGCCATCCGAAACACCCAAATAAACGACCAGTTCTCTCATCGCTAAAACATAAGCAGCTGCTTCCTTAGCACTATGTATTTGTGGCTCAGACACAATCTCAATCAAAGGAACTCCAGCACGATTAAAATCAATTAATGTTTTATCCTCTAAATGATGTTGTTTCGCCGTATCCTCCTCCAAATGAAGTCTAGTTACACCAATTTTCTTTTCTTGATAATCAACCAAGATTGGTAAAATTCCATGCTCACCAATTGGATGAAATTGTTGAGTAATCTGAAATCCTTTTGGTAAGTCAGAATAAAAATAGTTCTTTCGATCGAATCTCAATAAAGGTTCAATCTCCATATTTAAAGCATGACATAGCTTCAAAGCATACTCCACCGCCTTTTTATTAACAGTCGGTAAAGTTCCAGGTAAACCTAAATCAACCTCATTCACATAAGTATTTACAGGTCCATCAAAATGGACTTCACTATTCGAAAACATTTTTGTGTTGGTTTTTAATTCACAGTGAATCTCAATTCCAATCGTTACTTCGTACGCCATGGATTTACCTCCATATCTAAAGAATTAAAATCTATTATTTTTTCCAAACCTAAAGCCATATCAAACATGGTCTTTTCATTAAACAAATAAGAAGCTAAATTAATCCCATAAGGTAATCCATTGAGATGACCCAAAGGTAATGAAATACTAGGGAATCCACTAAAGTTATCCAACACCAAATGATTCTCAGCAATTATCTTATTCGAAGATAATTCTTCATCTTGCATCTTAGCTTTTAAAGGAGCCACCGTATCAGTACTCAAAGTCAAAATACCATCTACTTGATTCATCATCTCTGTATAAGCTTCAACAATCTTTCTTCTAACTCGTTGTGCCTTTCTAAATAACTCTTCTTGATGAGCATCATCCAAAGCATAACTACCAATAACAAAACGTCTTTTTAATAAAGGACCAAAACCTTTTGTTCTAGAATTAATTATAATATCAGACAAGGACTCCCCATCCACTCGTTGACCAAAACGAATCCCATCTAAATTTGCGTGATTAGCAGTCGCCTCACAATTAGCAATAATGAAATATACAGGAAGAATTGTCTTAAGTAGGGTCGCATCAAACTTAAAATGTTTAATCGTCACACCCTGCTCTTTTAACTGGTCAATCAACGCTAAGAAACGCTCTTTAATTTCATCATCCGCCTTAGCCTCAAGTAAGTTGTCAATCACACCAATTGTTTTCCCCTTTAACTCTCCAGTAATTTGAGTATAATCATCCACCGGTTCAAAAGAAGAGGTATGGTCTTTTTCATCACGACCAGCCAGTACATTGAGCATCAATGCGCTATCCAACACCGTATCACTAAAATAACCAACATGATCCAAACTTGATGCATAAGGAATGACACCATACCGAGAAATACGACCATAAGTCGGCTTAACACCAACAACTCCACAATAAGCAGCTGGTTTTCTCACTGAATCACCCGTATCACTACCAATCGCAAAATCAACAACACGAGCACCCATTAATGCGGCCGACCCACTACTGGATCCACCAGAAATACGCTCCTTGTTATATGGATTGTTCGTAGGTCCTTGAACTGGAGTTAAACCAGTCCCACCCAGCGCTAATTCATCCAACGTTGTTTTAGCCACCAACTGTGCACCAGCCTCACGCAACTTCGTAATAATTGTCGCATCAAAAGGTGGAATATAATCAATTAAAATTCCACTAGAAGCTGTCGTCTCAATACCCTTGGTCGAAATATTATCCTTAATCGCAACAGTTCTACCTTTTAATGGTCCATCATTTTGATTATCTTCATCAATATAGACAGTTACAGCATTTAAAGCTTCTCCCGCTTTTCTTAACATTAGTCCACCACCTTTGGCACCACAAAATAGTCATCTTGAGCATCTGGCGCATTAGACAACACATCCTTGAGTGTTAGATGCTCACTCTGTTGGTCATCTCTAAGTGCAGTAGAGATTATTTCATAAGGATATACCATCGGTTCTACTCCCTCAGTGTCAATATCATTAAGTAGCTCCATTTGTTTTAATAATGTCGCAAACTCATGTTGAATATCATTAATTTCCTGTTCACTTAAATCAAACATTAAATGATTCGCTAATAGTTTGATTTTTTCTTTACTCAGCTGTTTCACCATTCCACCATTTTTATTTGTTCACCTTTCTTTTCAATGACCATGACCGTATCACCCAAGACTTGAATATCAATTAAGATATCAAAGTCAAAATGATCTAAACGCTGTTGCATTAACTGAAATGCGTATTGGGCTAATCCTTGGACCTCTAAATAAGTTTTACCCGTCGTCGACAATGTTATATTAAGCTGATTAACCTGATTATCAATTAATCGAGCTCGACCAACCACACCCACTTTCTCTTCTGGTAAGAAAGTTTGGACCTGATTTCTCAAAATATTAAATTCAGTCGAAATATCAGGCGCTAATTGATTCGCTCTAGTCGAAGGAAAGATAACCCATTCTTGATTAATTCTCTCAAACTGACCACTATTCCCCTCAAAATAAGCACTCGAGATAAATCCACCAGGCAAGGTCGAATCACTCTTATTCAAATTATATAAACCCACAAAGATTGGAATTTGAGAAGTATCCGGAATCGTTCTTAAATAAGAAACTAATTTCCGAGCAGCATTCTCGCCATATTCAATCAGATCTGAATCCGTTAATTTATCATTTTGTTCTAAATTACCATTTAGTGCTAACGCAAATGACATGGCCGCAACCCCATCCTCACGATTAGGCGTAGTATAATAATCAATTTCATACATAGTCACTAAAATAATTGGTTGGGTTATCTCTTGTCCATTCTCAGTCACAAACACTTGATCAGAAGATGGATTTAAACCCATCGGATAGTCTTGAGAATTATAACGAAGTAAATTCGTGTATTGATCCGAACTAATCATTCGTCCCTCAGCAATATAATAATCACTCGGATTAAAGTATTGTGCCGACATACTTTGAAGTTGTTTAGTCACTTCATAAGTATCTTCCTTATAGACAGAACGCTGTTCATGAGTTAAACGCTGTCTAGATCCTACAAAAGGAATAATCAAAGAAAAACGTTCATTCTCAGAATAATATTGAATGGCATCCTGAGAAATAGCCACATCCAAATCTTCACTTGGCTCAGGCTCATCATTATTTTCAAAACATCCAGTCAAGATTAACAGCACTAATAAAAGTAATAAGCTACGCTTCATAATTAACCTCAGTTAGGAACCTATCCTCATCCCAAACTTCTATATTAAGTTCTCTCGCTTTATCAAGTTTAGAACCAGCTGCCTCACCCGCAATTACTAAATCAGTATTTTTAGAGACCGATGATGATAAACTCGCACCAAAAGACTCTAATAATTGTGTCGCCTCTTTTCGCGTAAGCTTCTCTAAAGAACCCGTCAAGACAACTTTTTTATTAGATAAGCTTGATTCTTTAACTTCTTGGTGAGATTGTTCCATATTCACGCCCAAAGACTCTAAATGCTCCACTAAGTAAGTATTATGTTCATTCTCAAAATAGTCCAACAAGGATTGAGCCGTCACCGATCCAACATCATCAATCTTAATCAATGTGTCATAATCTGCGTGCATTAAAGCATCCATGTTATTGAAATATCTAGCCAGCGTACTAGCCGCCTTAGACCCTACATGTAAAATACCTAATCCAAATAAAAGCTGGCTTAATTCATTTTGTTTACTCGCTTCAATCGCATTCAATAAATTCTGAATCGATTTATCACCAAACTTCTCCAGTTGTTTCAACAACTCAACTTTATCCTTTAATCGATAAATATCATCAATTGAATTTAATAAGCCTGCCTCATGCATTTGTTTGACTCTAGCCTGACCAAGTCCATCAATATTCATCGCATTTCGAGAAGCAAAATGAACAATCCCCTCAACAATTCGAGCTGGACATTCACTATTAATACAATAGGTCGCTGCTGCAGAAGGATCACGTACAAGCTCGCTCTCACAAATTGGACACTCACTTGGAAATTCATATGGCATAGACTCTTCTTCTCTAAATTCAGGTAAGGCTTCAATAATCTCAGGAATAATCTCTCCAGCTTTATGAAGAGTGACCCGATCATTAATTCGAATATCTTTATCTTTAATATAATCTTCATTATGTAAGGTCGCTGCCGAAACAATCGAACCGCCCAATGACACAGGCGCAAGTTTCGCATTAGGTGTAATTCTTCCAGTTCTGCCAACCGTTAAATGAATATCTAAAACTTGTGACTGGGCAACTTCTGCAGGGAATTTATATGCGACCGCAAACTTAGGGACTCTAACTGTATAACCCAACTCATTTTGTTTATCAATTGGATTTACCTTAATGACAACACCATCAATATCAAAATCTAGTGTGGTTCTTAATTGATCCAACTCTTTAATTTTCTCAATCACTTCTTCAATGTTATTAACATGATAAACATATTGATTCACCTTAAATCCTTGCTCTTTTAAAAACTGTAGCGCTTCCCATTGAGAAGTAACACCATAGTCTAAAGGATCCACTAAGGTATACCAAAAAGCGTCCAAAGCACGTTTAGCCGCAATCGAAGAATCAAGTTGTCGGATACTTCCTGCTGCCGCATTTCGGGTATTTGCAAAAACAACCTCTCCATTGGCTTCTCTGGCTGCATTAAGCTTCAAGAATGATTGTTGAGGCATAAATACTTCGCCCCTTATTTGTAAATTTAAATTATCTTTTGTTGATAACGGCAGAGAGCGAATCGTCTTCACATTGTTACTTACATCTTCACCTACCTTACCATCACCTCTGGTAACCGCTTGATAATACTGACCGTTTTGAAATTCAACAGCCATCGCTAAACCATCAATTTTTAATTCAACCACATAATCAACAGGTCCAACTTCATTGGTCACTCGCTTATCAAAAGCTCTTAAATCCTCATCATTAAAAGCATTGGATAACGAGAATAATGGATTCTTATGTGTAACCTTCTCAAACTTGCTACTGACCTGCCCACCAATCTTTTGTGTCGGTGATGATGGATCCGCATACTGGGGATATTGAGTCTCTAGTTCAATCAATTCATTTAAATCTTGGTCATATTCTTTATCTGAAATAGTCGGGTTATCCAACACATGATAGTCAATATTCGCTTGAGTAAGTTTTTTTCTTAGTTCATTAATTCGATTAAGCATCGTACTTTCTCTCCTTCTTACTGATGGCAGGATGATTTAAGACCACTGTCTTTATTCCATAAGGATGACTAAAGGCAATATCAGCCATTCCATCTTCAATTTTAATAATAACGCCCTCACCAAAAGTTGTGTGAACAACGATATCACTCTTCTTATAATTGGTAGTTGGAGCATTAGAAAATCTACCCCCTCTAAGGATTGAATTTCTCTCAACAGCCGTCGGTTTGGCCTCTACTTGTCCATAATAACCCATTTGTTGATGTTCGATGACTTCATCATCAATTTCACTTAAAAAACGAGAAGTAACCTGTCCTTTATTTAACACAAATGAGAACCCTTGGGCATCCGTTAAATAGAGTCGTTTCTTGGCACGAGTCATCGCCACATAGGCCAGTCTACGCTCTTCTTCTAAGCCTCTTTTTCCATCCGACATCGCTCTTTCATTAGGAAAGACTCCTTCAGATAATCCACAAATAAAGACATGATCAAATTCAAGTCCTTTGGAGGCATGAATCGTCATTAATTGAACCGCATCTGGCGCAGATTCACTCTTATCACCATACAAAGCAACCGACTGTAAATATTCATCAAGGTTAGCTTCAGGATAAGTATTAATAAAGGATTGAGCATCAGAAATTAATTCTTTAACGTTCTCAACACGATCTAATTCATTGTTTTCTTGATAATAGTCTCTTAATAGAGATAGATCTAAAATATCCGTAATTAGTTTATCAAGTGGTTTTTCTAAAGAGCGAACTTTTAATTTTTCAATTAAGGCTACATAACCCGCAAGATTCGCTCCCTGTTGACCAGATAATGGTGAATAATTTTTAGCCACCTCATATAAAGTACAATTCTTCTCTAAAGATATAGCACGTAATTTATCAATAGTTTTAGGACCTAAACCACGCTTAGGTAAATTTACTGTTCTTAAAAATGATAAGTCATCCGCAATAACACACATTCTTAAATACGATAATACATCCTTAATTTCAGCTCGATCATAGAATCGAGTCCCACCATAAATCACATATGGAATTGAATTTAAGATTAGTCCTTTTTCAATCGCTCTAGATAAGTAGTTAGAACGATACAAGATTGCGATATTCTGATAAGGTGTATCCTCTTGATACAAATGTTCAATTCTTGAAACAATCCAATTCGCTTCTTCTTCAGAAGAATTTAAGGTCATATGTAAAATCTTATCTTCAGATTCAATCTCAGTAAATAACTCTTTCTCTTCGCGATATTTATTATGAGAAATTAAGGCATTAGCGCCCTTTAATATTGAGTTAGTCGAACGATAGTTTTGAGTCAACAATACTGTTTCACTCGGTTTAAATAATTTAACGAAATCCAAAATAATATTGACATCAGCACCCCGCCATGTATAAATCGTTTGGTCTGGGTCACCCACAACATATAGTGAATTGCGTGTTGATACCAATAATTTAATGAGTTCATTTTGAATATGGTCAATATCTTGGTACTCATCCACTAAGTAATGATCATGACGTTTTTGCCATTTCTCTAATACCCCTGGATGTGTTTTAAATAGTCTAACAGTAAATAACAATAAGTCATCAAAATCCAAACCATACATTTGTTTTAGACGATTATCATAATATTCATATATTTTTGCTTTTTTATATTCATGCTCTGAACTATAGGCCAACTCAAAAGCTCGCTTAACACTTACTTCCGCTCCCTTGTTATTGCCAATATAGTCCAATGCTTGATTAAAAGAGATTTCCTTAACATCATATCCAAATTCACGATAAGCTTCTTTTAAGACTGCTCTTTGATCAGTTGCATCTAAGATTGTAAAGTTTCGAGGATAATCCAAAGCATTGATATCTTCTCTTAAAATACGCACACATAAGGAATGGATGGTCGATAACCATACACCTGAACCTGCTTCACCAAGATACGCTTTTAGACGTTCTTTCATCTCATTACTCGCTTTATTGGTAAAAGTAAGAGCACAGATTTTATAAGGTGCCACATTTAAATCCTTTATAAGATGGACGATACGTAAAGTTAAAACCCGAGTTTTACCTGATCCCGCACCAGCAATTACTCGGACATATTTATGATTAGAAAAAACAGCTTTTTGTTGCTGTGGATTTAAGCTATCGTAGATTTGCACATTATCACCGACAATATTATACCACACCAAAATTACCCCCACATCTTAAAGTTTGTTATAATACAAACATGAAAAAGACACCTGAAATACTCTATGAAGACAACCACTTATTAGTGGTCAATAAACCAGCAAATATGCCAACTCAACAAGACAGTTCTAATGATTTAGACTTATTAACTTGGGCAAAAGATTTCTTAAAAAAGAAATACAATAAACCAGGCAATGTCTATTGTGGATTAGTCCATCGATTAGATCGTCCTGTCAGTGGAATTATTGTTTTGGCTAAGACCTCAAAAGCTGCCTCACGTCTCAGTAATCAAATAAGACTCAATTCAATGCGTAAAAAATACACAGCAGTGGTAGAGGGAAACGTTATGGAAGCAACTTGGCAAGATTACTTAGCAAAAAACGAGAAAACAAACAATTCATATGTAACAACCAAAGATAAAGGAAAATATAGTGAGTTAACGATACTTAAGAGTGAACCACTCAACTCAACACAATCCTTAATAACCATCGATTTAAAAACTGGTCGGTCTCATCAAATTCGTGTTCAATGTGCATCACGCAATCATCCAATTGTGGGAGATCAACGCTATCATCCACACCCACAAAAAAACCAACAAATACGTTTGTTGGCTCATGAATTATCCTTTAGTCATCCAACGACTAAAGAAGAATTAACCTTTAAAATTGAATATCCATCATGGTTTTTGAAATAGAGCTTCAATTGATGCTCTATTTTCTTCACAGTTTTCATACGCTAAATCAAATAAATCAAGAAACTGTTCCCTTGTTCCAGTATAGCGACTAACTCCCGTTTCTCTGGTAGGATAAAGATTAATTGCTTTGTTTTCTTCAACTAATTGATCAACAAGTTGACGCTCTTGATAATAAACACGGGTACGACTATCAAAATCTGCTACCATTTGACGATGTTTACGATAGATAATATTGTTTAATAACCAAATCTGCCAACGTGGGAAAGGCTTACGAACATACTCCGGTGATTTTGTCGTTACTATCAACAAATTATCAATACCTTGTTTTAAAGCACGACCCACAGGAATCATACTAGTAATACCACCATCCGTATATAAAGTATCTTGGATTTTAACGAAACGACCAAAAATCGGAAGTGCACACGCTGCTTTAATCCATTTGGCTTCTTTGGCAACATCATGTTGCGTCTTCCATAAAGTTTCATACTCTTCTAAGGAATAGACCCCTATTTCTAAATCACTCTTACTGCTACTTAATTTTTGATGATCAAAACCAGCTTTAACCATCTCTTGATCATATAATCGATCATAAGCAACAATTTGACCTTCTTTTAAGAAAGCACGAATGCCTACATTGTTTTTATCCGGAGCAATTTCAATGGAGGCTTTACGTAACAAATCAACATCTTCAATACAGTAAAAAGCACCATACATGGCCCCTGATGAAATACCCACGACATAATCAGCAACAAATTTATTTTCTATTAACCAAGCAAGGACACCTGCGGTATAAGCACCACGCATCCCGCCCCCTTCTAATACAATTCCAACTTTTTTCATATAACTCCTATAACAATCCTGAGAATAGTCCTACTATAGCACGCATAAAGCGTGTATAGAAAGGTAATTTTCTAACTTCTTTTAAAGTGACCTCTTTACTCACTTCAATGATCTCTTTAAAATCAGCCACCGCTTCTTTTGAGGCCGTTGAATTATAACAACATAATCCACATTCAAAATTTAAGTAATAGGAACGATAATCCATATTCGCCGTCGAGATGATGGCTAATTCTTCATCAACAATCACGACTTTTTGATGAATAAACCCAGGAGTATATTCATACACTTTCACGCCCGCCTCCATTAAGGCTAAATAATGAGAACGAGATACCATATAAACTAATTTTTTATCCGGAATACCAGGTAAAACAACTCTAACATCAACTCCTGTCATGGCGGCATTACTTAAGGCCCGAATCATTTCATGGCCAATGATTAGATATGGGGTCACAATATATAATGTCTCGCGAGCACTATTAATCGCATTAATATGTAATGTTTCAGCAACTGTTAAATCATCGGATGGATTATCTGAAAATGGTTGAATGAAACCATCATCTTCACATTCCAAGACTGAGTTTTGGTATAAGCGAATATTCTCTTTTGGATCATTGGAACAAAATGACCAAAAGGTTAAGAACATATCAATTAGAGAAATAACCGCTGCTCCTCGAATTCTTACCGCATTGTCTTTCCAATAACCAAAACGTTCGATTGTATTGATGTACTCATCTCCAATATTGTACCCACTAATATACCCATATTCACCATCAATAATGGTTATTTTTCTATGGGAACGATTATTCATTTGAACCACAAATTTATAGGTTAATTTATTAAACGGATAAATTTTAAGGCCCTGACCACGAAGTTTAGAAACATATCGTTTATCAAGTTCTGGTGAGCCCCAGTCATCATAAATGACACGGACGTCGACGCCTTCTTTAACCTTTCTTAATAAGATTTCTAAGATTTCATCCCACATCTTACCAAACTTAATAATAAAGTACTCCATAAAGATATATTTATTGGCATTATTAAGTTTCTCTTTGATGTCCTTAAAAGCCTCTTCCCCAGAACCAAAATATTGAGATGATGTTTTATCATAGACTGGAAAATGTCCCATTCTCTCTAGATAGGTCATGGTTTTGGTCCATTGTTGATGTTCAATTAAGAATTCTTTAAAGGTCTCAGTATCTTGAACACTCCCGATGCCAACTTCAGATTCAAGTAACATACTTTTTTGAAGTAATTCTTTAGGCATCTTACGATTTCCTAATAAGAAATAAAGTGTAATACCAATAATTGGGATACCCAAAACGATGATGGTCCATGTTTGAATGTATTTAGGATTAGTCTCATCTTGGGTCGTTAAATATAATACAACAAAAAAAGCCGCAACCTGCAGTACTAAATAGATCCACCAAAATCGTACACTTAGACCTAAAATTAAATAGACGATTGCGCCTAATTGAATCAAAACTGAGATAACCGCTATGACACTTCGATGAGTGACGAGCTTTTTAAGGTTTTTCATACTATCCCTCTAATGGTATTATAACAAGGAATTTATTTTAATTTAATATTTCGTGAATTGATTCTTTATAAACTTCAATCACTGCACCAGATTTTATTTGTAAATCTGCAGTGTCCTTATGGATGCTTACGACTTCCCCAATTAATCCATTACTGAAAATAACTTTTTGTCCAACACTTAATCGTGAAGCAATATCATCGATATTCTTCTGTGTCATTTTGACATTCTTAAGTGAGTTAATAAAAAAGATTACACCAAATAAAACGGCCATTAATAAAACGGCTAACATTGAAATAATAAAAACTTGACCAAAATTTGTTGTTAATAACATGTTTACTCCTTTAAATCCATTGTATAAATATGTTTAAAATAATCTCCTTGATGATAGAGAGGTTCATCAACAGGTACACTGACTGAATCAATGTATTTAAACCCAGAACGCTCAATTGTTTTAATCGATGCGACATTGTCGGTGTTACAAGTGATCAGTAATTCATCCATACCAATCTCTTTGGCTAATTTTATTAATAACAGCGTAGCATCAACCGCTAAACCTTCGCCTTGATATTGTGGAAAAATATTGTAGCCAATATGTCCAAGATAATACAAAGCTATTTTATCTCCATCTCTTAAATCGCAGAAACCAATCATTCGATTGTCTTTTTTACGAATCATTTGATACGAATAATTTTGAATTCTTTGACGATTATAGGTATCTGTATAAAAACGAGTCGGTTTTAAAATTAAACGATCATTCTCAAGTTTAATTGTCTTGGCTTTGGCGATCCATTGCTTGGGTAAAAACATCCATTACATCCTCTTTTGTCATAGCCCCTTCAAATAACTTGTCATCATTATAATAGAAGGTTGGGACATAGTAATAATCCAAACTATCCGATAATTCTTTATGCTCGACTTCATTGATTAATTCTAAATCAACTTCTTTCAATTCTGGATATTCTTGTTTTATTTCTTCAATCCAAGTAAAAACTTCTTGGCAATAAGGACAAAACTTTAAATAAAATAATTTAAATCCGCTCATCTTGTGATCCCCTTTTTAATTCACTCACTATATAATAACCCAATATCACAGCAAATACCCCTATAACGAGCGCACGAATGATTAATGCGAAATCTGACGCCAATAAAAGTTGTTCACTGGCAAATAAACCAAATAAAATGATTGCTGGGTATAATAACGCTTTTTTATTATTAGATTCTAAAGCCCTAACAATCATTAATCCAAAACCTGCATATATAACCACATAGAACGCTTGAATTAAAAAACTCGCAAAATAATCTAATGGCATGACGGCAGAGAGTTGTTCAATAGCCTCAGTAATTCGCTCAATCGGTAGTTCTTGGGTCACTAAATCGAAAATTGACCCATCATTTATACGACGAGCAACCTGATAATTTCCAAAAGTTGAGAACCCCATAATAAAGGCTTCCATTGCGGCTTGACCTAATCCTAGAACAAGACCGGTCTTAATTGGTTCACTGATTCTATTTTGGTTGAGAACCCCTTTTAATACAAACACTCTAAATGCGATCGCTAAAACAGTTGAAACAACCGCATAAAATAAGATCCGTAAGAATAGATTATCAATTGGGACCATTCTTAAAATTGGATAGCGAATAAAAACATCACCAATTAAAAAGACCATGGACCCAGCCATAAATGTTTTGAGGACCCCTTTTAGATTTTTTCTAAATAGTAGAAAAGGGAAAATTACTAGAATAATACAGCCAGCCATTAATCCGATCATGCTGATCATTTGAGAACTTCTTATCATTTTACATCACCTCAGATATTATACCATTATTAGGAACTTAACAGTTATTGTTTTAATATAATGGGTGAGATCATGTTAATTGTTATTTGGACCATATTAGGATCCTTTATTTATTGTCAGGCGATTCGCTATCATCAAAACATAAAATCAAAACTGTCAATTTGTGACCATTGCCTGAACAAAATCCTTCCGGTTCATAATATCCCCATTATATCCTTTATTTATTTAAGAGGAAGATGCCACCATTGTAATCAGAGAATAAATGTTAAACATTTTATTTTTGAGATTATTGGTTTGATCATCGGTCTGTTGCTATCATATAATGATCATTCTTTGATTGTTCATATACAAATAGGTATTCTCTTTTATATCTTTTGTGCTGATTTAGAACACCAATTAATCCCAGATCGAGCAATTCTTCTACTTCTATTACTGAATATTAACAAGGAGATAAATTTGTTATTAATATTATTTTGTTTATTTCTCTGTTTATTTGTTGTTTTTGAACTGTTTGGATTTGGGGATGTGAAACTAATTTTTGTCACATCTCTTGGATTAACTTTCTATCAAGTAAATCTGATCATTCTAACCAGTTCATTACTAACAATAATAATGATGTTACTGCTAAGATTCATAAAAAAGACAACCCTTTCTACACCATTTCCATTTGGGTGTAGTTGGGTTGTCAGTTTCTTATGGTTGAGTCATTTGATTTAGGGTCAGTGTAATCTTAGGAACGATTTGGTTCTTACGAGAAACAATCCCATCTTGGAATGAATTCTTTTCATCTGGATTATTCGGGAAGGTCATTTCAACAAACTCTGATAATTCACCGGCCGAATAAATCTTAGAACCATTATCATGAATAGAAGTAAAGACCATTACGACTAAGTCTGCGCTCCTCTGTTTTAATAGATTTTCCATTTCTTTATGTAAATCTTCTTCAACAGCTGCTAATTCATTTAATTGATACATTGTCATCTGAGAAATGATAACTTTATGACCAGCAATGTCGAACTCTTTTTGATCATAGGCTAGCACATCTGACATCTCTTCATTCTTTAAGGTATTGGTAACCATAAAGATTTCTCGTGCATACTCATCAATGTCCAACTCAGCAATTAAGGCTAATTTAGAAGCTAAAGCAACATCGGTATTAGTAGTCGTTGGTGATTTGAAGTTTAGCGTATCCGATATCATTGCACCTAATAATAAACCTGCCATTGACTTCTTAATTGGGATATCTGCTTCTAGATACATTTTTGAAATAATGGTTGCTGTTGAGCCAACAATTTCATTTCTAAAAGTAATGGGTCTTGAAGTGGAAATATCACCAATTCGATGGTGGTCAATAATTTCAATGATTTCAGCATGTTCAATACCATTAACCGATTGTCTCATTTCATTATGATCCACTAAGATAATTTTCTTCTTCTTAGCATTTAATAAGTGATAGCGCGAAACAAAACCAAAGATATGGTTTGAGTTATCAACAACTGGATAAGAACGATATCGAGAACGAATCATTCTGGCTGCTGCATCTTCAACAAATTCAGATTTATTAAAGACAATTAAATCAGTAGTCATAACTTCTTTAACTGGTGAAGCATAGAATAAATAACGCGATGTATTCATGGCTCCATGGCCACTTAAAATAATGCCACAGTTCTTTTCTTGGGCTGCCTGTATGACCATTGGCGCTATATTTGAAGCCCAGACCACAATTAATAATCCCGCATTCATGGCGATACAATCTAATTGAGCTTGAGTATCATTACCAATAATGACAATTCGATCTTCTAAGTCATAATTATTTAAGCCAGAAGCAGAAATGGCTGGGATTGACGTTTTACCACTAATATGTGGTTTTTCTGGGGCATGGATTAATTTCCCATCGACTGTCTTAGAAATATATTCTAATGGAGTGCGCGATAATAATTCAATTGAGCGCGCTGTATCACCCATCAATACATTTGATAGATTACTAGAGGTAACTAACCCTAATAATTGATTTAAGTGATTGACCACAGACAAGGTTGTTTTTCCTGAGTCCTTCATAATTTTAAGACATTCATACATGGTTGTTTCAGGTGTCATCGTAATTGGTTTATCCATTTCGATTTCATCCAATTGAGCACGAGCATCTTGAAGCAACATAGGTACATGTACATTAAATCGATCCAGTATATATTGAGTTTCTGGATTAATAGGACCTAATCGGCAAGGATAGGCATTTATATTCATTTTTTGTTTTAAGTTCGCATAAGCAATAGCAGAAACAATGGAGTCTGTATCCGGGTTCTTATGACCAGTCACATAGACGACATCTAAAGAGTCAGAATTTAAATATGACATCTAAGCGCTCCTCCCATGTCGTTTAACCATTATCTTATCTTGAAGTTCAACTAATAGTCTTCTTGGGGTAACTTTGATTAACCCAACTAATAATTTATTTTGGAAATATGGGATAACTAGTCGCTTATTACGATTTAAACCCTTTATTCCTTGTAAGACCACTTCTTTTGGTTCCCCTGAATGCATCAGTTTAAACCCTTTATGATGAACATTTAGTAAGCTCTCAGGTTGTGTTTTAGCATTCGCATTAAAGGCTGTTTTAGTTGGTCCAGGACAAAGACAACTGATATTAACTCCTGTCCCTTTAAACTCTTGAGCTAGTGCTTCAGTGAAGGTCACTACATAGTTTTTAGTAGCATAATAAACGGACATCTTAGGACCTGCTAGAAATCCTGCAACCGATCCAACATTTAATAAGTAGCCGTAATTCCTTTTTTTCATCGTTTTAAGTGCCATATAAGCAATCTTGGTTAAAGCGATACAGTTTGTTTTAATCATATATTCTTGTTTCGCAATATCGGATTCAACAAAATCCCCATAATCACCAAAACCGGCATTATTAATGACGACATCAAATTCAATATGGCCAATTTCACCTAACCAATAATTCAATTGATCTTCATTGCCTAAATCAACTTGGTATAAATTCACTTTGGTTTTATGTCCATATTTTCCTAATAGTTCATTAAGCTTCGCATTATTTCTTCCAAGTAAGTGAACATGATAGCCACGACTTGCGTAATAATGAGTAAACTCTAATCCTAAACCTGATGTTGCGCCAGTAATTAATACTTGTTTCATTCTTATCGCCTCATTTCTGTTTACATTCTAACAAATAAAATCATCACTTAAAATACTTATTGTTTAAAAGTTAAAAGTCCTCACGATTAATGAGGACTCATTTTAGAATTCAAATTTCTCATATTTTAAGACATCTAGAATATGTTGAATGTTTCCATCACCAGCAAATCGTTTGCGATCTTCAAAGTTTTCTGTCACATCAATCCATTCTAATGGATGATTTTCAGCAACTAATTCAACCTCTTGTTTTAAAATTCCTGAAGCTATAAACAATTCATAATTAAGGTGATAGTAGATAAAGGACATCGATTCCTTCAACTCAATTTGATCTGAAGATATTCCTGTTTCTTCAAACAACTCGCGATAAGCTGATTGTAGACGAGTTTCATCCCCTTCTAATTTACCACCCACAAAATTGTATAAGCCTTTATAAGGATTCTTTTGTCTTAAACACATTAATACTTTGGATTGGTCTTGGTTATAAACAATGACAATATTTACAATACGCATTATTGTAACCCACTTTGTTGTTGGACCAGTGAAGCATAGCGACCACCTTGTGCGACTAAATCATCATGATCTCCACGCTCAATGACTTGTCCATTTTCTAAGACGACGATGGCATTGGCATTACGTACTGTTGAGAGTCTATGGGCAATAACAAAGGTGGTTCTACCTTCCATTAATTTATCCATTCCTTTTTCAACATCTTGTTCAGTTCGAGTATCAATTGAAGAAGTGGCCTCATCCAGAATTAGGATACGAGGATTATTGACGGCCGCTCTAGCAATATTTAACAATTGTCTTTGACCTACTGATAAACCTTCACCATCCCCACGAATTGGTGTTTCATAACCATATTCTAAATTCATAATGAATTGATGGGCATTAGCCAGTTTGGCAGCCTCAATACAATCTTGGTCGGTTGCTTCTAAATTACCATAACGAATATTTTCCATAATCGTTCCAGTAAATAAGTGTGTATCTTGAAGTACCATCGCAATATGTTTTCTTAATTCATAGCGATTCAATTTATTAATTGGTGTTTCATCAATTAAAATTTCACCATCATTAATTTCATAGAAACGAGAAATCAGGTTAGTAATGGTTGTTTTACCAGCTCCTGTACTTCCTACAATCGCAATCTTCTGATTTGGTTTAGCCCAGAAACTAACATCTTTTAGGACTGGATTATTTTCGACATAACTAAAGTCAACATTATTGAAGATAACATGCCCTTCCATATTATCTAAGGCAATATCATCTTGATTCACTTCTTCTAATTCTACGTCTAAGACTTCAAAAATTCTTTCAGCCGCAGATAATGCTGAGTTGATTGTCGCAAACTGCATCGAAATCATGTTTAATGGACGTCCAAAACTTCTGGTTAAGTTAACAAAAGATCCAAGACTACCAACAGTAAGTCGACCTGCAATAGCTAGATATCCTCCAACAATTCCGGTTGCGGCATACAAAATCATATTGATGTTCTGCATGATTGGCATCATGGCTGTCGATAAAGATTGTGAAGTATGAGACTTTTTAGAGAAGATTCCTGAATAGTAATCAAACTCTTCTAAAGTTAAGTCTTCACGGTTCATTAATTGATTGACTGTGATCCCTTCGATACTTTCTTCGATGAATCCATTTAATTTACCCAGACTAATTTGGCGCTCTTTTGAAGCTCGACGTGTCTTTTGTCCCATTGTTTTAATGACCAATAGAATTAATGGTAATACCAGCAAGACTACTAATGTTAATAGTGGACTGATCATAATCATTAAGATTAGAGTTCCCGTAATGGTTAATAAGTTTCCAATAAAGGTTCTGGTTGTATCACCTAAGGTTTCAGATAAGACTCCAATATCGTTAGTGAAGCGAGACATTAATTCTCCATGTTGTTGTTGATCATGATAACCAATTTTGGCGTTCATCAAATGACTGAACAGTTCTTCGCGCATTTTATGCATTGATTTCTCTGAGACATGGAGCATTAGTTTGGCTGCGATATACACAAAGACAATTTCGAGTGCATAAGCAAAGAATAAGATGGTTAACTCTTTAATCATGGAAGAGTTCATTTGAGCAAGTGTGATTTCACCTCTTAAGCGTAAATCGACTAAGTCTAAGATTGGTTTAATAGCATAGGAACCGTATAAAGCGGCTAATGTAGAGAGAATCGTTAAGACAACGGATATCAGAATAGCAACTCGATATGGGCGTAGATATGAAAAGAGTCGTCCTAAAGTACGTCTAAAGTCTTTTGGTTTTTGAGTTGGACGCTTATGCCGGGACATCGAAGTCACCTCCTTTTTTCAGTTGAGATTCATAAATCTCATGATAGATAGAGCATTGTTCTAATAATTCATCATGGGTTCCAAAACCACACATATGTCCTTTATCTAAGACAAGAATCTTGTCACTGTTTCGAATAGAAGAAATCTTTTGAGCAATATTAACGATGGTCATTTCAGCTAGTTCTTCTTTAAACGCTTTATTAATACGATGTTCGGTGGCAGCATCTAAAGCAGAAGTGGAATCATCTAAAACCAAGATACTTGGTTTAGAGACGAGTGCTCTAGCAATACTCATTCGTTGACGTTGACCCCCTGAGAGGTTAGATCCTCCTTGTTGGATATGATAGTCATATCCTTCTTCTTGTCGTTCTATAAATTCGTCAATATTCGCGACTTTGGTTGCCCATTGTAATAATTCCATAGAGGCATCATTATTACCCCAACGTAAGTTATGAGCAACACTACCTGTAAAGAGAACGTTTTTTTGTGGGACAACCCCAACTGCTTCACGTAAATCATACAGAGTCATTTTATTGATTGGGATATCATCGATTAATATCTCCCCAGCGATTGGTTCGATTAAGCGACTCATTAAGTTAATTAAGGTCGATTTCCCAGATCCAGTAGCTCCAATAATTCCAAGCTGTTGACCTGGCTCTAAGACAAAGTTAATGTCTTTTAGAATATATTGTTCATTATCAACAAAATACTTGAAGTCAACATTTCTAAATTCAAGTTTCCCTTTAACTTTCTCTAAATGAATTGTATCACTTGGATGAGGATCGGTAATATCTAATTCTTCATCTAAAATTTCATTGATACGATCTGATGAGGCACGACCTCTGGAATACATATTGAATATCATGGTGAGCATCATCATACTAAATAAGGTAAAGCGCATGTAATTTAGAAAGACGAGTAAGTCACCTACTTGTAATGAGTGTTCTGTAACGATAGTATGACTTCCAACCCACATAATGACAATGGTTGCCATATTGAGGGCAAACATCATAATTGGGTCAAATAATAACATTAGCTTATGGGCATAGATGGATTGATTCTTTAAGTTGTCATTTACTCTTAAGAAATCTTGATTTTCAAAATCTTCACGTACAAAAGACTTAATGACACGTATATTGATTAGTGATTCTTGAATCTTTTTGTTTAGGTTATCGAAACGAATTTGAAGTTCTCTAAAACGTGGGAATCCTTTTAATATTAAGTAAAGTAAGCCAACACTTAAAAACACAACAAATCCTAAGACAATCATGGCCAGTTTTTGGTCACTGACAAAAATCCACATGACGGCTGAGACAAGCATAATTGGTGCTCTGACTAAGAGTCTTAGTCCAAATAACATCATTCGTTGTAAGAAGTCGATATCTGTACTTAATCGAGTTATGAGTGAACCTGTGGTATATTGAGAGGTTTTCTTGATTGAAAAGCGTTGAATCTTTTCATAGACTTTAACTCTCATTCGATGAGCAAATTTATTTGAGGCAAAAGAGGCTAAATAGGTCGAGCCTATGCCTAAGGTCATCCCTAGGGCTGCTAATCCAAACATGATTAGTCCAGTTCTTAGGACAACTTCTTGGTTTAGTTCATTGATCCCATCGTTAATGATGGTTGCCATCATTTGTGTTTGGTAGAGTTCGATGAAAATGACTGAGATGGTAGCAATCATTCCAAAAAAGAGAACTAATAAATTACCTTTGAAAAATTTTAATAACCTCGTCATGATTTATCCTCCTTCTTTTCTTGTAACATTAATTCTAATAAACCTTGTAATTGCTGACGTTGATTCTCATCGAGTGGCTCTAGCAATTGTTCATAGGCCGCATTTTGATAAATTAATACTTCATCTAATAAATTGAGTCCTTCTTGTGTTAAGGATAATAACACTCTTCTTTTATCTGAAGGGTCGGACTCTCTTTGAATATAGCCCTTTTTTTCTAGTCGTCTAACTGAGACTGAGACCGCTTCTTTTGATACACCTAATCGCTCACCTAACTCTTGTTGAGATAATTGAGGATGAATTTTTATTTGGTACATCAATCTTGGTTGACCAAAAAAAAGACCTATTTTTTCCAAATAGAGTCGGTGTAATGATTTATGGGTAATCATCAATCTGTTTAAACTTTCAACTACTGTTCTTTGCATAAATCTCCTTAATAGTTAATCGGCTAACCAATTATACCATAAGGTGAAACATTTTGTGACTAGTTTAATCCAATTCACATAAAAAAGAGGACATTGATTTATCCTCTATTTTGATTGATTATTAAGCGTTTGCGTATTTTTCACCAAATGCTTTAGCTTCATCTAATGCATCTTGGTCTGGTGTTTCTAAGTTAATGAATGTATCAACAACATTGGCTCCACCTTCAGTTGCTGTTTCTTTCCATGTTTCCATGAATTCACCATCTCCCCAACCATAGCATCCAAATAAGACAATGTCTTTTCCAGATAGGTTTGGAAGTGTTTCTTCAAAGTATGGGTTGAACTCAGTATCATCAAGTTCTTCTGTCCCTTGTGCTGGGCATCCAAGCGCAACTAAATCATATTCAGTCACTTCATCTGCAGTGGCTTCAGATACATTTTTAAGCGTTACTTCTGCTCCTGTTGATTCGATCCCTTCAGCAATACTTTCGGCTAACATTTGTGTGTTTCCAGTTGTTGTAAAATATACGACTAATGCTTTCTTTGACATATTTAAAATTCCTCCTACTTACTTTCTTATCATAATAAATATACGGCTTTAGTACAATCAATTTACCCTATTGATTAAGGTATTCTTCAAGAGTTAAGCCATTTTCTGTCATTTGGGTGGCAACATCCCCAACATATCGATAATGCCATGACTCATAGTTATAACCAGTCACATCCACTTTATCCTCTGGGTATCTTAGAATGAATCCATAGTCATGGGCATTTTCTACCATCCATAGTTGTTCAGCTGTCCCAGTAAAGTCATGAATGTTTAATTGATTGGCCGCAAAGTCACAGGCAACACCTAACTGATGTTCAGAATGACCAGGTCTTGCTGAATAAGTATCAACGACATCTTGCGAATCTATACTTAGATAGTGGGTATATAATTCTTTTTGACGTGCATATGAGCGATAACAATTAGAAACATTTAAAACTAACCCTTCCTTAGCGGCATCCTCTCTCATTTTCATATAAGCATCATAAGCTTCTGGAATGAGGGCACCATTGCCATAGACAGTGTAGATTCGGTCAATTTCTATTAACCCTTCTGGTTCATACTCTTTATCTAATCGATAGGATTTGTTGACTAATGTCAGTAAATCATTTCTATGAACAACAGGATTTGAATCAGGATAGTTGATGAATAATCCATTAAAAGTTTCTATATCTTCATCAACACTGACTTCATCAACAAAGACAACTTCAATATAGTAAGTAAATGTTTCTAAGTTTTCAGCACTGACAACCACTTGGTGAGTATAGTCTACCCCTGGGTTTAACCAAATTCCAACACCATGAGTAATGCTTGCGTTTTCATCTTCTGTTGAAGCTGAAATAGTATAAGATTGTAACGCTTTTGGAAGTTCTAATTTGTAACTATCAATAGATGGATTGAAACTTGGTTCTAATTTATAGCCATCAAAAGATAAACTAGCTAAGTAATAATTGTTTGATGGAGGTCGCTCGATAATTTCATATGGAATGCCAATCACTTTTGTTTGGCCATCTTTATATAATGTTGTTCTTAATAAATGACTTCCTACTTCCGTTTCTGGCTCATCAAATTCTATTTGATCATGATTACCAAAAACATGTTGAGAAAAGTCTATTTCTTCCCCTTCAACAAATTCGATGTTTTCAGTTAATCGATAACTAAATTCGACGGCTTCTGGTTCATTAGGAATTTCTTGTTCTTGATTATTATCACTACAGCTCACAATTAAAAGCATGAGCATTAAACATCCGATTATTTTTTTCATAATTATTCCTTTCCATTGAGTGAAAAATGAAAGCTTACGTTCTCATCTAAACTCTTGGCTTTCTCTATGATGGTTTGTTTTTGTTTAGTATATGTTTCTTTATCTTTACAATTTAAGTCTAAGAAAACTGAAGTTCGAACATGTCCTCTTACACAATACATCTTGTTAATAGACTTTTCATTAACACCTAAATCGAGGACCAATTGATACATCTCTTTTTGAAGTTCTTTATCGCTAGAGATAGGATCGATGTGACAGACCGAATCAATGTTCAATTGAGCATTAAGTTCTCTTTCAATGGAATCTACGATTCTATGGGCATCCACTAAATTCATGGTATCGGGTAATTCAATGTCGATTGATACATGTATATGGTTGGGTCCATAATCATGACCTTTTAGATTATGGTAACCTAATATTTCTGGATGCTCATTTATTATAGCATCAATTTGTGTGATTAATTTATTAGAAAGTTTCTTTCCTAAGAGTTTTGAGAGTGTGTTCTTTAAGATTGAAATACCTTGAATAATTAATAAGACGGATAGGATTAATCCTGCTAGTCCATCGATTGGAAAATCAACAAATTGTTGAATCCATAGAGCGAATAACAATAAGATGGAAGAGTAGACATCGACTTTACTATCTAAGATGACGGCTTGTATTAAATCAGATTGTGTTTGTTGATAAATTCTTTTGTTGGCAATGACCATAAAGAGCTTAATGAAAATTGAGCCCATTAAAATCAGAACAAACCAAAGACTAAAATCAATTGGTTGTGGATATCTTATTTTATCGATTGATTCTAATAAAAGATTAATTCCAATAAACAAAATAAAGAACGAAATAAATTGTGTTCCAATATATTCAATTCGACCATGACCAAATGGATGGTCTTCATCAGCTGGTTTTTGAGTTAACTTATTGGTTATTAAAGTTATGATTGAGTTTGAGAAATCAAATAAATTATTAAAGGCATCGGATATAAGGGCGATAGAACCACTGATTAATCCACCGCTTAATTTCATAATGAATAATATTAAGTTACTGAAAATCCCTATAAAAGCACTCAGGTTCAGGTATTGATATCGATTTCGTTTTTTAGAAAATAAAAAGTTCACGCAATTCCTCCAAGACTAAAGGAAATACGAAAACCTTTTAATTTCTTTTTTTTACGAACAAAGTATACCAAATTTCAAATGTTAAAGAAATGAATGGCAATATTAAAATAGATAATGATTGATGCTGTATCAACAATCGTAGTAATTAATGGTGCTGACATAACAGCTGGATCTAAATTAAAGCGATCAGCTAAGAGTGGTAATAATGCGCCAATTAATTTTGCGATAATCACAGTTATCATTAAAGTTAAGGAGACGACGATGGCAATTTCCCAAGATTGACCCATAATAATGATACGCGCCCCATTAACAATGGCGAGTAAGAAACTGGTTATAATGGCGATTCTAAATTCTTTGTTAAGAACTTTCCAAGCATCTTTTAGGGCAATCTCATTGGTGGCTATACCTCGTATGACTAAGGTTGAGGCTTGAGACCCAGAGTTTCCGCCAGTATCCATTAACATTGGAATAAATGACACTAATATAGGTAGGGCTTCAAAGGCATGTTCATATTTGACTAATAAAACCCCTGTGATGGTGGCTGATATCATTAAGACTAATAACCACGTGAATCGTTTCTTAACATGGGTCCATATTGAGGTCTCTAGGTATGAATCTTCTAATGGACTCATGGCTCCCATCTTTTCAAGGTCTTCACTTAACTCTTCTTGCATAACATCAACAATATAGTCAATGGTAATGTATCCTAAATAGTTCATCTCTTGATCAACAACGGCGACAACGACTAAGTCATAATTTGAGAAAGTGAACATCACTTCTTCTTGGTCTTGATGAGCATAAACAAAATGTTGAATTGGATGAGCGAAATCTTCTATTTTTATTTCGTCTGGTTGTTTTAATAAATCTGTTACTTGGAAGTAACCAACTAATTTTGTTTGGTCTAAGACAAAAATGGTTGATGCATAATATAAGTCTTGTTGTTCTTTAATCGCATGGATAACTTCAGCGACTGTATCTGTTTTTTGAACGGTAAATGTCTCAATTAACATTAAACGCCCAGCTGAGTCGACTGGATATTCTAAAATATCTTCAACTGTTTCTTTGTTCTCTTGGTCTAAGCGATGAAATAAATCTTGGTCATCTTCAATTAAATCGTCGATGGTGTCATATTCTAATTCTCTAAATAGTTCGTTTAACTTTTGATCATCCATGACTTCTAATAAGTCTTGTTGTCGATTAACACTCAAATGTTCAAAGACTTCAATCATGCTTTCAAAGTCTAATGCTTGAAGTTCTAAGGCTTGTTGTTGGATTGAGAGTGTTGAAATCTTTTGAGCTAAATCATATGGATGCATATTTAATTTTTTCATGGGCTTTCTCCTTTTCTTTTTTTAGTGTTAGTGAGAAATTGGGTAAACCAACTTCGGGGATCATCTTTATTCATGGTTTACCACTCCTTTCATGAAAAAAACCTCTCGATAAGAAAGGTTTAAATAGTCAAAGTCCGTGTGGGCTTTAGCTCATAAAGGCATAACAGATACATTAGATAGACCCTTTTCGAGTATATCTGCTAACCACTAATTTCGAGTCTCCTCTGATTAGGGTAGTACCCTCTATCCTTTAAGTAACCTTACTTACCGGCCTTTTAATTATAACGGATAAAATTGATATTGACAACGACTATTATAAAATTGTATAATACCTAAGCAACTAAACGCGCGTGTGGCGAAATTGGCAGACGCACTAGACTTAGGATCTAGCGGGCAACCATGGAGGTTCGAGTCCTCTCACGCGCACCATTAAAAATTTAAACATTCTACTATTATCAAGTACAAGGATGGAGACTGGCGAGGTTAAAAACTCGCCTTTTTTATTTCTTCTTGATAATCATCATTAATTAGCACATAGTTCAGATTAAATTTCTTAACATTCTCTAAATTGATCTGATTATCACGCTTAATCCTTTCTTTAAGATTTTCATCCTCAACTAATCGTTTTTCAATAATATTGGAATGATTAACAACTTGCTCAAAATGATTATCAAGATAGTTTTGACTTAGAACTAACCAAACATGTTTGATATGTTTCAAGTACTCATCATCAAAATCATCTTGAAAATCATAAGGAATATAAAGTCCCTCAACAATCAGATTCTGATCATTCTCAATGACTGTTTTGATCATCTCTCTAACTATTGGCCAAAGATAATCTGTTAATTCCTGGGTATCATAAACCGTTAAATCTGTTTGATGACTACGAATCAATCCCATCTTTAAATGATCAATCGACAATGTAGGCCATTTCTTCTGTTCTAATAAGTGTTGTGCAAGAATTGTTTTCCCTGAATGGCTCGCACCTGAAATTATTATTACCATAGTGCTCCTTTTTACTTGAAGTTATCCTAAGAAAAGAATATCATATTCTCATTGTTTTAAAAAGGAAAGCTATGAATACACTCTGGACAAAGAATTTCACAATCATAACGATCGGTTCAATCGTTTCAATGTTAGGTAACGCAATCGCAGGATTTGCTTTAGGAATATTAGTCTTAGACTTTACCCAATCGACCTTTGCTTACGCCTTATACATGGTCATCTACAATTTACCTAGACTAATCGTTCCAATGATTGCCGGTACCTTATTAGATCGTTTTTCAAGAGTCAAAGTCATATACACTTTGGATTTTTTATCATCCATTTTGTTCGCATTAGTCTTTATTGGCTTATTAAATAATTTATTTAACTATGTCTTTCTATTAATCCTAGCTGCAACCATCGGCATTATCGATTCAGTCTATTCTGTTGCTTACGATAGTTTTTATCCTACTTTAATCAGTGATGGTCAATATTCAAAAGCCTATTCAATATCATCAATGATTTATCCAATGGCCGCCCTAATGACTCCTGTCGCGGCCCTACTCTACAAAACAATAGGGATAGAGATTTTATTTGCGATAAACTCAATTACATTCTTTGTGGCAGCAGTCTTTGAAACCCAAATCAAAACAAAAGAAAGTCATCTTGTTGAAACCAAACACACTCAACTCAATGAATTTAAAGAAGAGTATCGAAAAGGTTTATCTTATTTGTTAAGTGAAAAAGGATTATTAACGATAACAATCTTCTTTTTTACCAATTCCCTATTTCAAACTTCTGTTTCTCAAACACTTGAAATGCCCTACTTCAAATCAACAGCCACATTAGGTATCTTTATCTTCACCATTGTTCACTCTGCGAATACTTTAGGTCGATTTATAGGTGGGATTCTACATTATAAGTTCATTATTCCATCTCACCAAAAATTCAATACTGCTATGTTTGTTTATACTGTTATCTGTTTTTTAATTGGAACCAGCCTATTTATGCCTGTCCCAATCATGATTTTATTTAACTTTATGACAGGTCTTTTATCAGTCACCTCATTTAATATTCGAATTTCCTCAACTCAAGCTTATGTCCCTAATGAAATACGAGGACGTTTTAATGGTTTGTTTCTAACCATAACTACTTTTGGAATGATAATTGGACAATTAGTGAGTGGTGTTATTGGCGAATATTTCGATATTCGACTCGTAATCTTAGTGGCAAATATGATGACATTAGCACTAACTTACCTCATTGTTTTTAAAAATCGTAAACATGTTGCCCCAATTTATAATGAAACCATCTAATTTGAGATAGTGATTTACCACTTTCTTTTTAACAAGCGTATAATAAAGTTATACGGAGGTAACATTATGAAAGTGATAAGTTTACACGATAAAATCTATGATATTGTCAAAGAATATCCTGAAATAAGACAACTCGTTATTGATTTAGGATTTGTCCATATGCAAGAGGACGCAATGCTAAATACCGCAGGAAAAATAATGACATTAGCCAAAGCCGCCAAACGCCATGACGTCAGTTATGACGATTTTAAGAATGCATTTGAACCACACGGTTTTCAACTTAAGGAACAAGAACTATGAGTGATGTCATTAATAATCGTCAACAAGAAGTCGAAATCGATAAAACTCGATCTAAAAAACTAAAAGAATTAATCTTAAAACTTCATGAAGGTGTATCAGAAGAAGAAGTTAAAAAAGAATTCAAAGAACATTTTGATGGAGTGAGCTCAAAAGAAATCTCTCAAATGGAAAATGATTTAATGAGCGAGGGAATCGACACCCAACAAATCATGCGCTTATGTAATGTACACGCCTCATTATTTAGAGGCTCAGTCGATGAAGTTCACAGTATGAGTTTAGATGAACAACAAGTCGGTCATCCAGTGCGAGTCTTAAAAGACGAAAACTATGCCATCAAACAATTATTAGCTTCGATGAGAGAAAAGGTCGATAATTACTCAATTGAGAATAAAAGTTCGCTTCTCAATGATTTTCAATTATTATGGGATATCGATAAGCACTATCTCCGCAAAGAAAATAGTTTCTTCCCATTAATGGAAAAATATGGTCATACCGCCCCACCAAAAGTTATGTGGGGAGTCGATGATGAAATTAGAGAATTAATCAAACAAACAAAACAACTCATTCAACAAGATTTACCATTTGTTGAGTCTTTCAATGAAATGGAATATGAAATCTTAGAAATGATCGTTAAAGAGGAAGAAATCCTCATCCCTCTAGTAATGGATATCTTCACAGAAGATGAGTGGCTACAAATTGCTGAAGATTCCATCGAAATTGGTTACACTCTAGTATCACCCGAAGCCAAATGGGTCCCACAAAGAAAATCATTTGTTGAAAGATACAAAGAAGACCAAGATTTAAAAGAAAAAGATTCAAAGAATATACATTTTGATATTGGATTCTTAAACAAAGAAGAAATCGAAAAGATTCTTAATACCATTCCATTAGATATCACCTTTATTGACGCACAAGACTCGGTTAAGTATTTTAATCAAGCTGTTGATCGTATCTTCTCACGAACTAAATCTGTCATTGGACGAACGGTTCAAAACTGTCATCCACCCCATTCAGTCGATACTGTTGAACGCTTATTAGCCGATTTTAAATCTGGTAAAAAAGATTCTGAAGCTTTCTGGATTCAAAAACCAGGTATCTTCATCCATATTGCCTACTATGCGATTCGAAACCAACAAAATGAATACATCGGTTGCCTGGAAGTAACCCAAAACGTTCAACAATACCGTGATTTAGACGGTGAAAAAAGATTATTAGATTAGAACCATTTACATGGTTCTTTTTTATGTTATAATAAACTTAAGTTTGGAAACAAACATTTGTTTGGAGGTGATATTATCTTAAACGAAGCTCAACAAAAAATCTTAGACCTACTAAGAGAAGATCCCTACTTATCTCAACAAGAGATAGCCAATAAAGTAGGATTGTCTAGACCAAGTATTGCCAACCACATTTCACAATTGATTGATACAGGCTATATTGTCGGAAAAGCCTATGTTCTTAGTGAACCCAAAGAAGATTTAATCATCTGTATTGGAGCATCAAACATTGACCAAAAATACATAGCTTATCAAAACATTGTCTTTGAAACATCCAACCCAGTCTCAGGCTCTACCTCCTTAGGTGGCGTAATTCGTAATATTGCCGAAAACCTAGGACGACTCAATCAATCAGTCTCCTTAATTTCCTTAGTTGGCGATGATATAGGAGGTCAACATCTAGTAGATGAGATGAAGTCTCTTGTCAACACCGGTCAAATTGAAAAAATATCCAATCAAAATACTGGTACCTATACAGCAATACTTAATCCAAATGGCGATTTAGTCTGTGGCTTAGCCGACATGGAAATCTGTCAACTGATGACAAAAGAGTGGGTAGCTAAATACGAAAAATATTTATCCCAAGCCAAAATGATTATCGTCGATACAAATGTCCAAGCCGATTGTATAGATTATTTAATCCAGTTTTGTCAAACCCATCAACTCCCATTATTTATTGTGGGTGTCTCAACCATAAAGATGAGTCATCTACCTAAACACCAACTTCAAATTGAGTGTGGTATCTTTAATCTCGATGAGTCACAAACCTATTTCAACTCGAAAGCATCACCAAAAACACTGGTCAAGAAATGGCTAGAGATAGGTTTAAAACATGTCATAATCACTCAAGGAACAAAAGATGTTGTTTATGGCCATCAAGAATCAATCACCTCAATTCCTATCTACAAAACAGAGAATGTAGTCGATGTGACTGGGGCTGGCGATAGCTTTATTGCTGGATTAATCTATGGATTAAATCAAAATAAAGATTATATAAGTTCAATACACTACGGCCTTGTTAATAGCCATCACACCGTCTTAAGTACTGATTCAGTAAGAACCAATTTAAGCAGTCAATCATTAGAAAAAGAAATGGAGCACTATAAAAATGAATCAATATCTACAAATTAATCAAGAAGTTCAAAATGCACTAGACAATAATCTACCAATTGTTGCTTTAGAATCAACCATTATTTCCCATGGAATGCCTTACCCACAAAATGTTGAGATGGCTAATAAAGTAGAAAATATTATTAGAGAACAAGGTGCCATCCCAGCAACTATCGCCATTATGGATGGGAAAATTAAAATCGGTTTAGACCAAGAAGACTTACACACATTGGCCACTGCCAAAGATGTTTCAAAAGTATCTAGGCGAGATTTAGCTGCCATCCTCGCCACTAAAAAAATAGGTGCAACGACCGTCGCAGCAACAATGATTTGTGCAGATTTAGCCAATATTAAATTCTTTGTTACAGGAGGTATTGGGGGTGTTCACCAAGGATATCAAGAGTACATGGACGTCTCAGCAGACTTAGAAGAATTAAGCCAAACTCCAGTTACTGTTATTTGTGCCGGTGCTAAATCAATCTTAGACCTTCCTAGAACTCTTGAATATCTAGAAACCAAAGGAGTTCCAGTCATTGGGTATAAAACCGATGAGCTCCCTGCCTTCTATACCCGAAAAAGTGGTATTAAGATTGTCTTAAGAATGGATGAACTTGATGATATTGCTCAGTTTATCTATACTAAAGAACAGTTAGAACTCTCTGGTGGTAATCTAATCGTCAATCCTATCCCAAAAGAACATGAACTTGATAAAGAATATATCGATTCACTCATCAATCAAGCTCTCGAGGAAAGTCATCAACAAAACATTCTAGGTAAAGATGTGACACCATTCTTACTCGCTCGAATTGTTGAATTATCTGAAGGTAAGAGTTTAGAAGCGAACCTGCAACTTGTCTACAACAATGCGCTAGTTGGAGCACAATTAGCTCTATTACATAACAAAAAGAGAAATGTCTAAGCAGGCATTTCTCTTTTTAATAGCGGTGTCCATAATTTCATAAATAAACCAATCATTGGACTAAAGATCAACATCCCAATGATGGTCCCTTCTCTAACAGTCATCGTTCCTCTAAATATAAAGAAAATTAAGAGTGCCATCGCGACAGAAAAGAAATCAACAGCTTGTCGTACTTGAACAAATGAGAATCTTGTTCTTTGAGAAATAACCAAGCATAATCCTTCGAGTGGGAAATTCATAATATTTAAGACCATAATCCCCGCAATACTACCGGCTAAGAAGGCATTGCCAATTAAAAAGAAGACAATCTGTAAGAAATAATTATCTAAATGAAAATTACTTAAAAATGTATAATACGAGAAGTTGACAGCAACCCCCAATAATAAGCTCATTGGAAACTGAAAGATAATGCTCCAATGAGTTTGTTTACGTAAGATTAATAGTTGAAGAATAAGACAAGTTGTATTTAATACAATCCCCATTGTTCCTATTTGAATTCCAATCACTTCTGCTGATGATTGAGTCAGTGCATCCCAAGCACTTACACCAATTGCGACTTGCATGATGAGGGCGGCCCCAAATCCAGTTACAATAATAAATAATACGAGTAATACTAATCCTTTGACATTAACTTTGGTCATACTTCCCTGCTTTCTCTAATATTTCGACGACTTTTAGACTATGGTTTAAATACTTATCCCTTGTCATATAGTCTTTATTTTCTACCATATCTCTAAATACTTCTAACTCATAAGACATATGATGTTTTTGATCAACCGAAAGAGTTTCAACCTGAACCTCTTGTTGATTATCCATAATATGGCCCATAAATTTTACTTTTTGACAACGACCTAGTGATGAATCACTCACTTCAATCGTACCTAATTCCCCTTGAATGATGCCATAAGATTCACTTGAACTATCTTTTGCGCCTATTAATACACCAACAAAGTCCTTGTATTGTAACAATAAAACCCCACTGGTATCAACTTGATTATAGCCACGATTAGCATAATAATGATAACTTTCAGGCATTCCAAACAATCCAAGAACAAAATGGATATTGTACACATTAATATCTCTTAGTGCTCCCCCATCAAATTTCGGATCAAAGATATTGGTTTGTTGTCCATCCAAATACCGTTGATAACGTGATGAGTACTGGGAGAAATTACAGTTGATTAGTTTCGCTTTTCCAACACGATTCAAATTCTCTTTAATAATTTGATAATTAGGTAAATGTAGCGTGGTAATGGCCTCAAATAAAAACAACTCATTTGATGAGGCAATCTCAATCAATTCAATCAACTGTTCTTTCGTCGAAACAAACGGTTTCTCACAAATAACATGTTTGTTTGCGAGAAGCGCTTGTTTCGCTTGAGGATAATGAAGTGAATTAGGACTGGCAATATAAACGGTATCGAAAATATCAGAATTGAGTGCTTCATCTAAATCATCAAAATAAACACAGTCTTCTTTAAAAGCTTTTGCCTTTTCTAATGATCGTGAATAAATGGCAACATGTTGTACTCGATCAACAAGATCAATCGCCTCTAAAAAGCGACTAGTAATCCAACTAGTTCCTATCGTTAGTATTTTCATAATGCCTCCTAAATAATATAGGCTTATTATACGCTAAGTAATTATTTATCTCTACTTATTAATTACCTTCATTTTAATCATAGAACATACAAATACGACAACCTCTTAGTTGTTCAATGTTGATGTTCATGTTATAGACTTCATTTAAAATCTTTGAATGCATAATATCGTTTTTCGGACCATGAGCTAGTATTCTTCCATCTTTTAATGCGTAGATATAATCTGCATAGACCGACACAAAGTTTATGTCATGAATAACTACCATAATTGTTTTATTACGCTCAACCACAATCTTCTTTAACGTTTTCATCACTTGTACAGAGTGTTTCATATCTAAGTTATTAAGCGGTTCATCCAAAAAGATATAAGGCGTATCTTGGGCAACGACCATCGCAATATAGGCTAATTGTTTTTGCCCACCACTTAATTGATCTAAATATCGATCAGCTAAATCAGTGAGGTTAAATAATTCTAAGGTTTCATCAACAATGCGATGATCTTCTTCATTGAGATTGTTTTTTGAATATGGAAAACGACCAAAAGAGACTAACTCTTTAACTTTTAAGCGAACATTTAAATGATTGCTTTGATTTAAAATAGCTAATGTTTTAGCCAGTTCATTTGATTTATATTCTTCCATTTTCTTATCGTTGATAATGATATCTCCTTTATCACGCAATAAAGTACGAGCAATAATATTGAGCAAGGTACTTTTGCCCGCACCATTACTACCGATAAAAGAAATCATTTTATTTTGTGGCAATTGTAGACTAACATCATGCAGCACCTGTTTTGTGCCAAAACTCTTGTCTATTTCGCGAATTTGAATCATATTTGTCTCTCCTTTAACATCAGGCCAATAAAGTATAGACCTCCAACAAAGTTGATTAGAACAGAAATGGTTGTTTGGTGATTAAACACTTGTTCAATCATCCATAATCCAAAGATTAAGAAAATAATACTGAGTAAACTCCCAAATAAAATCATTATTTTATGAGAAAAACCTTCGGTTATTTGTCTTGATAAACTAGCAATTAAAATACTCAGAAATGAAAGCGGCCCCACCAGTGCACTGACAATTCCAGTACTTATGGAAATTAAAACTAAGTGTTTCTTGACAGTATTGGCATAATCTACTCCTAGATTAATTGATTTATCTCTTCCTAAGGATAGAACATCTAAATCGTCCATGTCCTTAAAGATAAATAGTGCTATTCCTATGCTAATAATTACGGCAAGAATTAAGAGACGTTCATTCACACTTGAGAAACTCGCAATGATACGCGTTTGGATTAAATCGAATTCATGGGGGTCCATCATTAATTGAATAAAGTTAGATAGTGAGCTAAATAATGTACCCAGTACCATTCCACTTAAGATTAAGAAATACACATTTCGACTAGAATCTTGAAAGAAAAACTTAAATAAAACCAAACTCATGAGTATCATTAAGGTAATGGATAGGATAAATTCAACAAAAACATTAGAGGTCGTAAATTTAAACCAGAATACAATTAAAGTTTGTATCAGAATGTAGAGCATATCCAAGCCCATAACACTTGGCGTGAGTAAACGATTATGTGTAATTGTCTGAAAACTAATACTGCTATAAGCCATTAAAAATGAGACCAATATAATTGCGACCATTTTCTTCGTTCTAAAGGGCAAAACAAAATTCAGGTTATTCACATTAAGTCCAAAGAGCATGTAGATACTGATCATAATGATTGAGACAATCAATAATGAGACAATATTCTTTTGATTTAAACGAATCATGTTTTACTACTCCTAAAGATAATAGCTAAGAAAATGAGCGATCCAAAGACACTAATAATTAAGGAAATTGGAACTTCATAGGGGAAAATAATTAAACGACTAATAATATCTGACCCCACTAAAAAGGTTGCCCCGACTAATGCTGAAAGTGGTATGGCTTTTTTGAGGTTATCACCCACTCTTAAGGTGACTATATTACCTATGATTAACCCAATAAATGGAATTGAACCGACAGTAATGACTGAGGCAGCACTAATTAAGGAAATACAAGCTAATCCAAGTGTCAACACCATTTGATAGGGAACACCTAAATTGATGGCGAAGCTCTCTCCTAAACCAGCAATATTGAATAAACCTTTAAAAATAAAGATAACAATAAGAGCGACAATAATTAAATATAACAACTGGTTGTTTTGATTAGTGATTAACGTAAAACTCCCTTGTAACCAGGCACCTACTGATTGAATCAAATCAAATTGATAAGCAATATAGGTCGTTACCGCAGAGATTACTTGGCCAAAGACCATCCCAATTAATGGGACCATTATTTCGTTTTTAACTTTCAAGCGGGAAATAATTTGGAGTAAGGTGAGTGTGCCTAATAAACTGACTCCAAAAGCAAATAACAATTTAAACATCGATTGGTTTGGTCCAAACCACATCATCGATAACAAGATTCCTAATCGCGCAAAGTCCATTGTGCCCATTGTGGTTGGGGAGATAAAGCGATTGTGGTAGAGCGTTTGCATCAAAAGTCCACTCACACTTAATCCTGCTCCAACTAGAATGACTGAGATCACTCTTGGTAATCGACTGACACTAAAGATTAATCGAGCTTGTGGATCTCCTGCGATAAAATCAGAAAAAGCCCAAGCATGTGCACCAATAAAAATGGAGGCAATACTTAGACTAATTAGTAGGAATATCCAGAACCCAGTGTTTATTGTTATCTGATTCCTATTAAACATGTTTATTGTGACCTTATAATTTCATTTATTGTTTTTTGTATTGAGAGTAATCCTCCACCAACTTGATAGATGGCATTAGGATCTAACTCAATCACTTCAAGATTTAAATCCACTAATAATGGATTGGTGTAGAAGGTATCAATATTGACATTACCTCCGTGAATTAAATTGCGATTAACCACAAAGATTTGATCGGGTTTGTTTTGAGCGATATATTCATAGGAGATATCCACTCCATGTGAACTGACTTCTATATTTTCATCGATTGGTTTATATCCAAATAAATCAAAGATAAAGCCAAAGCGTGATCCTGGTCCAAAGTTACTGATCTGTCCTTCGTTATACATCAAGACTAAGGCCGTTTCATCAACTGGCTCTATGGAGTCAATTAATTGATCGAGTTGGTCAAGTGCCTGTTTGGTTTCTTCCACTTTGTTAAAGATTTGGCCATACACTCCCGAGTTTGATTTAATGCTATTGATTAAATCAGCGTTATCAACTGTCAAATAGACTACAGGCGCAATCTTAGTAAGTTCATCATAGAAATCGATGGTTCTCCCTCCAATGAAGATAACATCTGGAGCAATCTCTGCGATTTTTTCTAAGTCTGGTCCTTTTAATGTGCCTATTTCTTTAGATTGAGCTAAATACTCTTGTTGGTAATCAGGTGCTGAAGGTAAAGCGGCACCAATGATCTCTAGTTCAATGTCCATGGCCATCAAATAATCCACTAACGCAAAGTCAAAGGTTACGACTTTACTTGGATTGACTGGGACGGATACTTCGCCGTTTCCTGTTTGAACTGTTACTAGTTCTCCTTCAGGTTGTTGTGCGGTAGTGCTACAGGATGCTAATAAAAGCACACTTAAAAATAAAACTATATATCTAAATGATTTAATCATTTCAATCTCCTTTTGTGATAGTATTGTAAACAATAACAAAGTTATTGTCACTTAACATTATTTATTAGTATTTTATCAATTGCTTCTGAAACAGAATTTACCACTTCATTTGCGACTTCTTTAACTGAATCACGGGCGTGACTCATTACAAATCCGTGATAGCTTGATAGCATGGACATATCATTATAGCTATCTCCTATAGCATAACAATCGTCATGCTTAATCTGATATAGATCAGCAACAACTTCGATGCCGGTTGCTTTATCTAATTCATCACTGACTATGTCGATGAAGGGAGAATTCCCATAAAAATAGACCCTGTCTTTAAAGACTTCTCTTAAATGATTGACCAGTAGCATCGTATCTTTTGGATCGATGACTTGAGAGAACATAGTAGAGATGGATCCTTCTAATAAGTTGTCCAGTGGCTCTAAATGATCAGGGAAGAATTCACATCCTTCATTGAAGAATTCACGACCAAAACTATAACCATTATTGACTGAAATGAAATAAACTTTATCTCTTAAATTTGTTCTAAAATAATTTAAAACTTCATTGATAATCTCAGTTTCAAACTCAGCTATAAAAACAACTTCACGTTCTTTATTTAGGACGACTGTCCCATTATTGCCTATATAAAAATCAGGAGTTAGACCAAATTTTTCGCATTCTTCAAAGAGCGAATCTAAATGACGTCCACTATTTATACCAAACATATGTCCTTGTGCTTGAAATTTTTGGATGGCCATTAAGTCTTCTTTAGATATCTTTTCATCTATATATAAAGTATCGTCATAATCACTTGCTAATAGTTTCATAAAATCTCCAATCAATGTATTCATTATTTTACTAGATTTTTAGAAATATTGCTTGATTTTCATCTTTAGATATTGTATAGTAGAAAAGCGCTGAAATTGGCCCGTTGGAGAAATGGTTAACTCACATGCCTTTCACGCATGCATTCACGGGTTCGAACCCCGTACGGGTCACCAATTGATATTAAAGAGGACGAAAGTCCTTTTTCACTTTAGGTTTTTAATTTATTTGTGTAGGCTTATTGAAATTATTATCTTTTGGGTTTATAATATGCCAGCAACGCTTCCTTAGCTCAGTAGGCAGAGCAAATGACTCTTAATCATTGGGTCCACGGTTCGAGCCCGTGAGGAAGCACCAAATTTAAATCAAACCACCTGTTCAATGGTGGTTTTTTTGTTAAGAAAAAAGGAGTGTTTACTCCTCTTTTCCAAATTCTTTTGTCATTAACATATGTTCCATGGCTAGGATGTCATTTTGATCAAAATGGTCCTGGTTTTCATATTCGCCAATTTCATGACCTTGATCGATCCACCCTTTCATAGAATGGTAGAGTTCTTCAAACTCTTGTTGGCTTTCAATAGGATGACGAGCACCTTCATGATGTGTGATTTCCATGTCATCTTCTCTAATTGCATTTTTGACTTTTAAAAAGTCTTCATAAGTATATTTCATATTTCCTCCTAAATTTTAGATATGGATTGGTGTCCCGCCTGTTACACCAAATATTTGTCCAGTAACAAAGCTTGATTCTTCAGAAGCTAAGAAGACATAAACTGGTGCTAATTCTACAGGTTGTCCCGCTCTTTCTAATAATGAATTTTGTCCAAAATCAGAAACATCTCCATTAGGTCGTCCACCATCAAGTTGAAGTGCTGTCCACACTGGTCCTGGCGCTACCCCATTGACTCGGACCCCTTTCTTAGCAAAATACTTTGATAGGTTAACGGTTAAATTATCAATGGCAGCA
>CAYFSJ010000009.1:0-40562 GCA_964345765.1 uncultured Erysipelothrix sp. | reverse complement strand
CATGAAAAAACGCTTAAGATCATCTACGGAAAGAAAATACACCCAGAGATTTTTAAGCGTCTCTCTTATCAAGAAGTGACTGATTTAATTACTCAAGAAATTAAAGCGAATATTTCATAAAAGATTGATAGTCAAAGCCAGCCTGTTTAGAAAACAGCTGTTTGACTTGTTTAAATTCCTTAAACCCGAGCTTTTGATATAAATCAAAGGCTTTTTTATTGTCACTGGTTACATCTAAAATGTAATGGTTAAAACGCTTTTGGTTGATGATAAATGTTAAGAGTTTTGTGGTCAATCCTTGACGCCAATAATCCTGTAAAACAGTCACATATTCAAGATAGCTATCATTCTCATCAAATGGAAAAGGTTTTTCTAAAATCGACTTTAAGATGTTAGTAGCAATAGATCCTTTAAAAAAGCCAAAGATGGATTTAACCTGTTTAGCATCAATTTTGATAGGTCTCTTATTGGCTAAACTAACTGAACAACAGCCAACGACTTTTGGATCAACCTCAATCACATAGAAATAATCAAAAAACAGAGAGTCCAATAAGAATTCTTTGATTTGGTTTTTGTCTTTACTTTAACGATTGGTTAAATGGCTAAAGCCAGAAATGATGCAGTCTACGATTTGACGCTCATCACCTTTTCTAGCAACTCGAAAAAGTGGATTAACCAAAGAGCTCATCCTCTTTATCCTTTTTATTATTGACTTCAATGGTCTTAATGTTTTCAATGGCTTTATCAACCATGGCTTCAATGTCAAAGCGTTCTTCAAATTTTAAGACTTTATCTAATTTAGGTTTAATAACTGGGGCTTGTGGAGTAAAGATTGTACAACAGTCTTCAAATGGTAAAATACTTGTTTCATAAGTCCCAATCTTCTTAGCATGTTCAATAATTTCATTTTTATCTAAAGCGATCAGCGGTCTTAACATGACCATGTCTAAAGCACGATTAATAACGTCAATGGATTCAATCGTTTGAGAGGCTACCTGACCTAATGAGTCCCCTGAAACTAAAGCACCACATTTATTTTGTTGAGCTAATTTCTCTGCGATACGAACCATAAAGCGTCTCATCATGGTGATGGCATAAGCTTCATCGACTTTATCATAAATAGCCATTTGAATCTCAGTAAATGAGACAATATGGACTTTCATATACGATTGATATTTGGTTAAGATCTTAGCCAAATCCAATACTTTATTTAAAGCGTTTTGAGAGGTATAAGGCATTGATTCAAAGTGAATCGCTTCTAAATGCACACCCCGCTTGTTTGTGAGCATGGCAGCCACTGGTGAGTCAATTCCACCTGACAGTAATAACATCGCTTTACCTTGAACCCCTACTGGATAACCCCCTGCTCCTTTGATGGTATGAGCTAAGATATAGGCTTCATCACGATCTTCTATTTCAACTTTAATAAGCGTATCAGGATTTTTAACATTTACCTTCAAGTCGGTATTTCTTAAAATATGACCAGCGATAAATCGATTGATATTATCACTACTTTCACCAAATAATTTATCTCGACGTTTGGTATCAACCTTAAATGTCCCTGTTTTGTCTTTGACTAAATCAAGGGCGGTTTGAGCAATAATATCTAAATCTTTTTCTGTCTTAATCCCTAAAGATAAAGAGGCAATCCCAAAGATAGGCTCTACTTTGTCCATGACTTCAAGACCATTATGACCATTCAGTTCAATTAAGATTCGGTTGTAATTTGAGACAACGCGGACATTTTCAAAATCGACTAATGCCTGTTGAATATTTCGTTTGAGTTGTTTAACAAAGGTATTTCTATTTTTACCTTTAGTTGATAATTCGCCATAGCGAACGACAATAAAACTATCTTGTGCCATATTGATGTATAATTCCTTTCAAACTTTCAATAAATTGTTTCGCTTGTGTCAGCGTATTAGAATGACTGAAACTAAGTCGTAAAACCGAACTTAAACAATCTTCTGAAACACCCATTGCTTTTAGAACAATGGATCCGACCGCATCCCGATTATGACAGGTTGAACGATAAGAGACATAAATTTGTTGAGTGGCTAAGGCATTGGCCATCATTTCTGAGGTTAAGCCTAAGACACTAAAACTTAAGATATAATCTGATGCAGATTGTGGTGAATGGATAACAACCTGATCAAGTTGTTTGAGTTCATTTCTTAAATACTGATTAATCTCTTTAACTACAGAAGTATCTTTTTCGGCATTTAACTTAAGTGTTTTATAAAACATAATTTGAGTCAGTGCATCCACTGTTCCCCCTCTTTGGTGAAACTCTTGGGCTCCTCCTGAAATGAGTGGTTCAAATTTTAAGTGTTCTTTCTTAATCAAAATCCCAGACCCTTTTAATCCACCCAATTTATGAGCAGAGACACTACAACAGTCAAAATCAGCATAGTTTAACTTTATCTTATTAACGGCTTGTACCGCATCCACATGAAATAAAGCTTGATGTTTCTTTAATCTCTTAGCAATTTCATTAACGGGATTAATGGAGCCCACTTCATTATTTACAGCCATGATACTTACTAAGATGGTGTCAGGTCGAAGTGCCTTAAGGACTTGTTCTAAGCTGATAGACCCTTGTTTATTTACAGGTAAATAAGTAACATCAAAACCAAATAGCTCTTCTAATTGTTTAAGTGCCCCTAAGACAGAGGAGTGTTCAACATTGGTACTAATAATGTGTTTCCCTTTATCTTGATAAGCCAAGGCAATCGATTTAATGGCCATATTATTTGATTCAGAAGCACCCGAAGTAAAGAGAATATCTTTTTCTTTAACACCAAAAAAAGAAGCACAGTGAGCACGTGCTTTCTGTAAGTTTAAAGAAACCTCTGTTCCTAAATCATAGGTTGATTCGCTATTCGCAAATGAACTTGATAATAACTTGGTGTAGGTTTCTAAAACTTGTTGATTCAGAGGTGAAGTGGCCGCATGATCAAAGTAAATCATTAGGCACTTTTCGCATTTTGAAGAATTAATTCTTCATATTGAGTTCCTGGTTTAAAACGTTCAATCGCATAGATGGCTGTTTTAAGGGCATAGGTATATTCACCATTTCTAAAGGAAATTTCAGCTCTGGTTAATTCTGAATCAAGTTCTGGTGAGGTTGAACGATATTTATTAGCATAAACAATCGCATTTTCAACCATATCAACTGTTCCAACTAAATTGTTTACATTGTTATATAGCTTATAGATATAATCAATGGTATCGTGAACAGAACTATTTAATAAACGAATATTTAATGGATTTTGAGTCAAGATTGAATTAATCTGATGAACCATGCCCTTAGCCTTAAGGACATCTCCCTCATAAGACTCTGAGATTTGAGGTAAATGACGAGAATCAATCTTAGTAACAATATCATTCATTAATAAGTTGAGCTTCAATAATTGGTTCGTCGCTCTTTGTTCATCTTGACGAGCTGAGTTAATTAAACGATTTGCTTCTTGAACTTCACTTTGAAGTGATGACACATCTTGATCAAATTCATTCAACTCTGTTAATAAGGTTGAATAAGGTAATTGTTCCTGAGTTAGTTTTTCATTTAAACTGTTCGCTTTGTTTTCTAAATCTTGGTTGGTTTGTTCTAAGACTGGAACACGATCAACCAGTTGAGTAAAACCAAAACGCTCTTTTAATTCTGGTAAGACACGCACTAATTCATTTAAGTCTTCTTGAACACTCTTTTGTTGAGCAAAGGCAGAGACTCTTAACCCAGTTACTAAATCAAAGGATTTATCTTCCTTATCAATTTGCGTTAATAATTGTTGAAGGCGTTTAACTGAATTATCTAAGTTATTAGCAATGCCATCTAAATTCAGAATTTTAGCTTTGGCCGTTTCTGTCTTTAAGGTTTCTTTGACTAAATCGATATTTTTAGGTACTTCTAAATGTTCTAAATAAACTCCTTTATTACCTACTTCTTGAAGTTTACTACTCGTTTCAGAAAGGTAATGAGGCACTAAACCATTAATACGCTCAACAATACTTGGTAAGAGCGAGAGATTTCGTTTAAGCGTAAAAATATGATCTTGAATATATTTAAACTGTTCTTGTGCTTTTTCAAATTCAGAGGCAAACATCCATTCTTCAAATGCATTAAAATACATTTCAGTGCTTTCAATATGTTCTTCAAGTGCTTCTGAGGCTAAACTAATTTGATTATGTTTGGCATGATAATCTTGTTTTGCTTCTCTAAATTCATCTTTCATCTCATTGATGGAGTCGCGTAAACGAATTTCATCTTCCAATAAATTATCGAGTTCAGTATCTAAATTGTCGACCTCTAATTTATTCGCTTCATAGACGTCTAATATTTCATCGAGTGTTTCTTTTCCACCTTTAAGATTACCGGTCAGAATATCATCTTCGGCATTTCCTAAAAGATTGGTTAGTATTTCAAAAGCACCGGTCACATCATTGAATTGAGTTTGAGCTTTTTCAACACGATCCACAACCGTCTCATTGACTTTGGTTAATCCGATGGCTTTATTTAATTTATATGATAATGGCGTAGAACGCATTGAATTAATATCTACTTCTAATTGATGTAGCTTATTAATAAGGACTTTTCGCTGTATTCGTCGATAGACAAAGTATATAAGTCCAATAAGGACAATTCCTAATAACGTTAAATAAACTTCTCGTTGAGAAAGAAAATCGATCATTAAATTCATTGGGCACCTCTTTGCTGTATTGTATCATATTTACCCAAATTTTTTTACTCTTGATGTCCATTTCCATCACCAAAGTACTAAGCCTAAAAATTTGACTTATAGAGTAGACTTTGGTAGACTGTACAAGCGATTAAAACAGCAGCACACAAAGATATCGGTCCCGGCGTTAATCACTCTAGGAATAAAGTAACCTTGCTGCAAGGCGAACTATGAAGGTTAACACCCCCGATGTTGATTTGTGACTTTCTGTTTTATTGCATATAAAACAGAAAGGAGGAACAGCACATGGCACGTTATACAGGTCCAGTATGGAAAAAGTCTCGTCGTTTAAGCTTTTCAGTATTAGAAACTGGGGAAGAATTAAAACGTCGTAATTATGCTCCTGGTCAACACGGACAATCTCGTCGTCCAAAACTATCTGACTACGCAACTCAATTAAGAGAAAAACAAAGAATTCGTCATATGTATGGTGTTTCTGAGCGTCAATTCTTCAACACTTACTTAAAAGCAGTGAAGAAAGAAGGCGTTACAGGTCTTAACTTACTACACATGTTAGAATCTCGTTTAGATAACGTTGTATACCGTATGAATTTAGGTCGTACACGTCGCGCAGCTCGTCAATTAGTAAATCACGGACATATTTTGGTTGATGGTAAGAAAGTGGATATCCCATCTTTCCAAGTTAAACCAGGTCAAACGATTGAAGTTAAAGAATCGTCTCGTAAACTAGCTTGCATCAATGATGCATTAGAAGCAAACTTATCTATGGTCGATTTCGTAGAATTTGATCCTGAAACTAAAAAAGGGAAATTTGTACGTCTTCCAGATCGTCAAGAATTAAATCAAGAAGTGAACGAAGCATTAGTTGTTGAGTACTACTCAAGATAATGATTCAAATCAAAGAGCACCTCGTTGGGTGCTCTTTTTTAGTGTTTAAATTGTGGCCATTTCTGATGGGTTTCAAAGTAATCAACACTTTGATAGGCTTCTTTGACCACTTCATCTGCATAACCATGAAGCTCTAATAATTTAATCGCATTACGGGAAGTACTTGGTCCTTCTTTAACTTTATAGTCAAAGACAATATCATCGTTTTCAAATTGTTCTTGGAAATGTTTATTCTCATAAATCCCATTCAATATCTGAGTCAATTCAATATCGTGGGTCGCCCCTAAGATTAACGCATTTTGTTGAGCTAATTCTTTAAGAACGGTCGCACTAGCAGCTATTCGCTCAATGGTATTGGTCCCTCTTAAGATTTCATCAATGACACCAAAAACTATTATCTCTTTATCTTCATTAAGAATTCGGTTAAGTGAACGTATCTCAACCATAAAGTAAGACTCCCCTTCAAAGAGATTATCCTTTAAGGCCATTGAGGTTAGAACTTTCATTATTGGGGCTTTATAAGTCTCACTAAAAGAACAATGCAGTGTTTGAGCCAGAATTACATTGATAGCCGCAACCTTAATATAGGTTGATTTACCACTGGCATTAGAGCCAGTAATTAATACCGATTGCTCCATGAACAAGTCATTGGCGACACAATCTTCAATTAATGGATGACACATTGATTTTATCTCTAATACTTTTTCTTCTATAAACTCTGGTTGACTTATTAAGTAGTGACTTGATTGAAGATTAAAGATAATTAAAGCTACTTCCACTTCACCAATCACAGTATAAAGATCTTCTAATTTATCGGCATTCTTTTTATAAACCCGAAGCATTTGATAGTATTTATGGAAATTGATATGAGTAATCCCAAAGAATAAATCAATGATGGGTTGTACGATTGAATTGTTATCACTAGCCCCAACCCAAAGGCCTCTTCGCATGCTTGAGAAAGATTTATTAACAGTTTCAATTTGTTGATGATATGGTGTTAAGAGTTCATGATTTATTTGATCAAGTTTCTTTAGACCAATTAAAGCAGAAATTAATGTATTGAAGACTTCTAAATTAAAATGATCCACATATTTAAGTTTTAAATAATATAGGAAATTATAGAAGCCACCGAATATTATAATAGTCATACCAATATCAAATTGGATAAATAATACAATTAAACCAAGAACAATGATTCCACTTAAAATCTTATGAATAAAATATCGTTTCTCAGAAAGAAACTGAAGCGATTTAACATCTTGATAAAAGGATCGTTGGTAAGAGTATTGAGAAATAGAAGCTAGAATTTCTTTAGTCTTTAACATTTTCTCTTCATCATTTCTAAAGGTATCCGCCATTTGTTGGCGCTGTTTTAAAATTTCAGGATTTAACTGTATCAATCGAAGCGTTTTATAAAAGTATTCTTGTCCTACGACAGATTTGGTTGAATCAAAATGAAGAAATAGCTCATCGATATTTAAATCATTGCTGGTAATATCATCCACAATAAATGTATCTTGTGTTGGTTTAGATTGTTTAAAGTATTCTTGAATGGCTTGAAGTTCATCCAGTGTTAATGTTTTTTTATTAAACTGACCAACTTCTGCCTTGAATTCTTTGACTTGTTTGTGTTTGTGATAAACATTAGAGAGAAGCGATAATAAAAAGACAGAGATTAGAATTAGTCCAATGATTAAGTATGTTTTTTCCATATGTCTCCTTAGAAAATAAAAAAGCGATAAAGATAATCCTTAACCGCTTACTTATATTGATTCATTGAATTCATGACTTGACGAATTTGTTTCTCACTTGGTTTACGTCCCATTTGTAAGAACATCGCTCTAATCATCTTTTCATTTACTGGTGGATTCTCTTTAATTTGTTTCTCAAAATAATGCTTCGCAATAAAGAATCCTGCTATTAGGCCAATCACAACACCTAATAATACATATAGGATATCGCTCATCTCTTCACCCCTTTATTTAAGCGTTTTAAAAAGCCAAAAGGGTGATATTATTCCCTGTGTGTACAGGTGGGTGTCTTAGTTTTAGATTAGGATCCCTAATTGAATAGGTCTTCACACCACTGAAACAAATCAGACTCCCTTATATCAATGTGTTGGAAATATATGTGTTCCCTCTTAGCTAGTTTTAGTATATCATATCTTATTTGTGTTTGGTATAATGAACGAAAATAAAAGGATAAAAAAAATGGATCAAATTAGAAAAAGAAGAATATTTTTAAATCAGTTAAATCAGGATTTACAGATTGAATTTAATTTAAACTCAACCCCTTTAAATGCTACTCAAATAGAGGATATAGCACGATTGAACCCGGTTAAAATAAGTGACTTAGAAGCCATCAGTGGCATCGGTTCTGAGTTTTTAAAGAAGTATGGAGAGTTAATTGTAACAAGACTTCAAAACTTTAATAGTCAATCGATTACACTTAATCAATCAACTCAAATTCAAACAACCATTAATGAACTTCAAAAGCGATTAATCAATATCTCAAAACGCAATCGTCTTCTATATGTAGCGAAGACCTCCCCTAAAACAACCTTTGATTTATCGTTTTTAGGTAAAGAGCAGCTTCATCAACTCTTATTTGAATCAAAGAAAGTGAAACTGGTTGATCTCAAACAAGAAGGATCCAAAGCAGCCTATCAATCACTTAATGATATTCTAAAAAATGTTAATCGTGCTTATCGAGAAACTGGTAACTTTGACTTATACATTGCTACTCCATTTGTTATGGGTGAATTTATTAGTGATAATTTTACACTAAGAGCCCCTCTTGCCCTATTTCCAATTAAGATGGAAATCACCAATCAAAGTATTGTGGTACAAACCGATTTAGAAAAAGATGTCTTAATTAATACGAATCTTATTATTGCGGCTCAAAACTTCTTAAAAACCAATCAACCATTAATTCCAATGAACTTAGAAGAAGTAAGCCCAGAGACGTTTTTAGAAGACTTATTGGACGCTTACAAACAACAGGGTTTAGATATTGTTAATAATAATGATGACTTAAAACCATTTGAACCAAAAACAATCGACTCATTTAAAACTTTGAAACCTGGAATCTTTGAAGTTGAACAAGTCGCTCTATTAGGTTACTTCCCTATTCTATCGACCTCGATTCAAAGAGACTATGCTCAAATCAGTCAATTGGATTCCTATGTACCCCATGTATTAACCTTACTTGAGACACTCACTCAAACTCATGATGAAGAAGATGTCGTAGAGCTTGATGAAGTTGTCTTTAATGAACAACATCTAGCCTATATTAATCCTTTGAACAGTTCACAAGAACAAGCCCAACTTCAAATTAAAAAAGGACAACATATAGTCATTCAAGGTCCTCCAGGAACTGGTAAATCTCAGACTATTTCAAATGTGATTGCTCAATCTGTCTTTGATAAAAAGAATGTGTTGATGGTTTCAGAAAAGAAAGCCGCCATTGATGTCGTATATTCACGCTTAGGCAATCTCAATGAGTATGCGCTTATTATTGATAACATTAATGATAAACAAAACTTTTATCGACAATGTGAACGCTTATTTACGGATAAAAACCTTCATCAACAAGAGATTGATTTAACCAAACAAAATCAAGCCATGAATGATTTAATGTCTGAACTATCTGAAATTAAATCACTCTTAACAACCCCATTAGTCGATGAGCTCACTCCTTTAGATTTATATCCTGTCGTTAAGATGATTGATTACAATGATCCTGATATCTTTAAAGACTATCAATTCTTAAAAGAAACAATTGATGATAAGACGCTGTCTCAATATCAATTCTTTAAAGAGTTTAGTATTCCTAATAACTATGATCAAATCATTGATTATCTTAACTTAACACAATCGATCTCAGATATTGAAAGCATTAATAAGAGTTTAAGTGACTATGATGTGATGGTTTTAAAACAAGCCCTGCCATCCATCAAACAACAACTTGACGATTTAAATAATCAAAATATGTTGGTTCGCTTATTTAGTAAATCGAAAGAAGCTGAAATTATTAAACCATTAACGGTTATCAAGAAATCAATCAATTCATCTGATATCAATGATTTAGAATTAATTTTGAATAACTATGATTTAATCAGTCAACCAATATCGATTGATAATGATATCAATGAATTATTATTGATAGATAAAGTTAGAACTCGTTTTAATGAATCTGCCCAACAAGCACTAGAGCGAATTGTTAATTTTATTGGCTTTGAACACATTCAAAAATTTGAAAACTCTAATAGACAGATTCATGATTTAATTAAGAGTTATGATCAACTTGTGGCAAGTTTTAATGCCAGTGCCAATGAAAAATCTGAGCTATTGGTCGATTATTTAGCCAAGGACTTGTATTCAAAACGATTTGAACTTAAATCATCAAAGCGTGCCATGGAAATGAAACGGATTATTGAGCGTAAACGGAAATGGTCAATTTCTAAGTTTGTTGATAAATTCTATGTTGAACTCTTTGATGGAATTAAAATTTGGCTGGCAACCCCTGATGTTGTCTCAGAAATTTTCCCATTAAAAGCTGATTTATTTGATGTCTTAATCTTTGATGAAGCCTCTCAACTTTATATTGAAAAAGCCATCCCTTCAATCTTACGATCGAAACAAGTTGTTATTGCTGGAGATTCTCAACAACTACGCCCTTCTGCCTTTGGGGTTGGACGTTACGGTTATGATGAAGAATTAGATGATGAATTTATTGATAGCACAGCAGCCTTAGATGAAGAGTCACTTTTAGATTTAGCCCGTTTCAAATTCCCTAGTACTGTCTTAAATTATCATTATCGTTCTTTATTTGAAGAGCTTATAGCCTATAGTAATGCTGCCTTCTACAAGAATCAACTCATCGTTTCACCTAATGCACTAACCAGTGCACTTCCGCCAATAAAACGGATTAAAGTTGATGATGGAAAATGGATTAAACGAATGAATCAAGCGGAATCCAGTGCAGTGGTTAATTTGATTAAAGAAATTAGTGAAACAAGACAACAGGAAGAAACAATTGGAGTAATTACTTTTAATGCCACTCAGCGGACCTTAATTGAAAAAGACTTAGAGACACTAGCCAATCAAGATAAAGTCTTTGGCGATTTCTATCAACAAGAAATCAATCGCTCATTAGACAATCAAGATTTAAGTCTATTTGTTAAGAATATTGAAAATGTTCAAGGTGATGAGCGAGATATCATTATTTTCTCCATAACCTATGCACCTGATGAAAATGGAAAGGTCCCTTCTTTCTTTGGATGGTTATCTCAACAAGGTGGTCAAAATCGATTAAATGTCGCGATTACACGTGCTAAGAAACAAATCTATGTTGTGACTTCCATTGAGCCTCATCAACTACCGGTGGCCAACGCAAGTGCCTTAGGACCATCACTATTAAAAGACTATTTAGCCTATTCTAAGGCAATTAGTGAACAAGATGAGGTTAGTGTTCAAACGATTTTAAATCAACTAAGTCCAAGTCAACTGGATAAACACCAATTAACACCACCTCCTCTAACTCAAGTGGTGATGGATTATTTAAGTGAACATGGTTATACCTGTCATTATCAGTATGGAATTGGACAATTCACCATCGAATGCGCAGTCTTTAAAGATAATCAAGTTATTTGTGGTTTTGAATTTGACCAATCAGTTTATGAGCGTTTATTAGACAATGATCGTGGGCGAGATATTCATCAACCTAATTACTTGAAAGTGAGAGGTTGGAATTTACATCGACTTTTCGCCTATCATTATTATCATAATCCTGCACAATTTTTAGAAAGCATCTTAAATACAGTTGGACAATATCATTGACTTTAAAACAATTATTATTATCTAGATAACAATATATGATTGCCAGTCAAATTGTTTCTAGATTGACAAGGATCGGTTATATGCGCGATATCTTTCTAGATGTTAGACATTTAGCCTTTTAGGATAAATCTACTTTTCTCATACTCATTTGAAAATACTTTAATCCAACCGAAGGAGAAATTGGATTACTTTAATCTTTTGGCGAATATCGAACCACAAATATTCTTATTTAAAGACTATCCATTAGACAAATCTATCAAGCCATCGACTATCTTCTCTCTTAGAAGAGTTCAGCGATGGTCTAAATCAACAGACCTTAGACATATCTCAGGCAGACAAAAAGCCCTTATAGCAATTGCTAGAGGGCTTATTTAGAATTATCATGAAGCCTTTGCTTCGTTTCTCACTACTTGAAGAGGTCTAAGAATAAATCCCAGAAGGATTTTTCCTCTTCTTCAATAATCACTTCCTCCACTTCTTCTGGTATAGAAATAGGTTGCGTCATAAACACAAACTGAACCAGTTCTGTGTTTTTATTGCGATCATCAACAAATGATTTCATTTCGAAATCCTCAAACTCATAATCTTCCATCAACTCTTCAATCTTCTCTGCCATTAAACTATCAATATCTGAAGTCCCCTCTTCTAGTTGGTTGGTTCCAGAAGAGAGTTGGTTCGCCCCAGAAGAAAGTTGGCTAACTCCATCGGTATATTGATTAATTCCACTGGAATACTGATCAACTCCTGATTTAAATTCACTGACACCCGCATTGAGTTGTTGTAAACCAGAACTTAATTCTTGTGAACCAGACACTAGTTGTCCTGAGTTTTGATCAAGTTGACTTAATCCATCGGCTAATTGTTCTAAGCCACTATGGAAAAGTTGATATTGATTATTGAGTTCATTGACACCAGAAATCAATTGTCCAATTTGGGAGATTCCTGAAATCATTGAAATCATTGAATCAATCTTAGGTAATAGCTCTTGTTTTATACTTTGTTGAAATGGTGCTAAAAGATTATACGAATTTTCAATTGCTGTAGCTTGAGCTTGCATATAATTGAGTAATCGATCGACATCTGGATTGCTTGTATCTAAATCAGGAAAGAGTGCTAAGACATTATCTCGTTTTAAACTCTCAGCAATGGGTAAAAAGACTGCAGAGCCTAAATCATCCTCTAAAAATGTTTTCAGATTCTCTAAAGCAGACACTAAACTATTAACAAGGGCTTGTTGCTCTGGTGTTAGTTGTAACATGGAGGAATAATCATTGAGTGAGGTAGCCATAAGATTTATACCATCTTTTATCTGACTTGATCCATCCACTAATTGTTGACTACCAGAAGCCAGTTCATTGACCCCACCCGTATACTGTCTTAACCCATCGGTTAATTGAACGGACCCACTAGCAGTCTGGTCCATCCCAAAGCTTAAATCACTTGCGCCACTGGCCAGTTGATTTGCTCCAGCCTTCAGTGATCCGCCATTTTGATTGAGCGTATTAATGCCACTAGCTAATTGACTTGCTCCAAAGTTTAATTGAGCTATACCATCCTGAAGTTGAGATATTCCGCCTGTAAATTCAGAGATATCTGGCATTTCAATGGCCATACTAAATGGTAATGCCGCAATCTGAATAGGGGCTAATTCAAAATCAGTCACCTCTGTTTTAATCACAAATTTTGCGTCTTGTTTTGGTAATCCTGTAAAAACAATCGTTCTTAAATCTCCCGCATTACCAATGGTCGCATCAGGTGCATCAATATTGGTGGCTAATTTAGAATCCATATTTAAGGTGACATTTAATAAGTAATTATCAAAATAAACAGGATCAATATTCTTATTTTGTTTGGATGTGATTTCAATTCTTAATTTCCCTGATTTACCACCTAAGTCATGAGGACTAATTTCTTGATTGTCTAAGAAATACTTAATTTGAAGCAACCAAGGTAATTGAGTACTACCGACTAATTCACCATGATAAAAGAATCGGCCTGCCTCTACATCTTTAATCTTTGCCTTGATGCCATCATAGTCAATCTCTTGATGATTGGTCGTATTGATGACCTCTTGATAGCGTCCATAATCAATGATGGTACTCTTATCATCATGCACATCAAATGAATTAACCACAAAGATTGATTCAACCGTTCCATCTAAATTTAGTCGAGAATAGACAACCTCTTCTTTATCAATTGTTGTTTTAGAAAAGGTAGGAATTTGAAGTTGAGTAAGAATTAAAAAGAATGCACATAAACTAAGCAGTTTTGTCTTCATGGCGTTTCTCCTTTCGTTTTGGTTTATAGAATAAGGTTGTTTTATCAACCAGTTTGTCGAAATAAAAATACATTCCCGGAACAAATAATAAGACCATCAATAAACTTAAGAGCGCTCCCCTACCCAAAGTCCATCCTAATTCAGAGACAATGGTGATGGTGGAAATAATTCCAAGAATAAATCCAGTGACCGTTAAGATAATGGCTGGAGGTAAAATCGATTGAGCACTCTGTTGAATCGTTTTTATAGTGGCTTCCTTTTTTGGAAGTTCTAATCGATTCTCTAAATAGTTTTGACTATAAAGTACCCCATAGTCTACAGTCGCCCCTAATTGAACGGTACTAATAATTAAGTAACCAATATAATTAAGCGGTGATTGGGTAAAGTATGGAATTGATAAGTTAATCCAAATGGAGACCTCAATGGCTAAGACCAAGATAATTGGAACGGATAAGGACTTAAATGTTAAAAGGATGGTTAAAAAGATAGCTAAGACCGCCAATCCATTAACAACAATATCATCGGCCTGAATCGTTTTGGCCATATCATAGGTAACAACACTGCTGCCTACTAAATGAGTGTCTTGATCTGGATAATGTGTTTGTATCGTTTCTCTGACTCGCTCGACTAATTCAAAGGCATGCTCGCCCTCTTGAGCAGAAATCACTTGAAGGATAATTCGTGAATAATCTTGTGACAAAAGTGAAGACATTTCATTTTCAGGTAAGACTTGATAAGGAATATTAGGGCCGACCATTGTTACATAGGATAAAATCGATTTTACTTCAGGATAACTATAAAACTCTTCTACTAGTGCTACTTCAGAAGCCCACTGCCCCTTTGGTACTAAAATAACCATTTGGGTCTCTTCTCCATAGACTTCTTTTACGGCTATATCATCTTGCTCCTCTCTTGAGAGTGCTTGATAATCGCCCATTCCATACATGAAATGATTCTTCCGTTGTGCTAAAAAGGCTGGACCCATAATTAAGGCAATGATAATCATAACGATGGGGGTGATCTTTAAGACAAATTTTGAGAACTTTTCAAAAGATGGTAAAAAACTGCGATGGGTTGTTTTATCAATCCACTTAACAAATAAAATTGTTAAACAAGGTAAAAAGACAAGAACACTCAATAAACTAAAGAAAACACCCTTGGCTAAGACTAAGCCCATATCTGGACCAATTCTAAAACGCATGAGGGTTAAGGCTAAAAAGCCAATAAAAGTCGTAATGGATGAAGCTAATAAGGTTGGTAATGAATTAATCGTAGCCTGTTTCATGGCCTCTTCAATGCTGTCATATTTAGGACGATAATCATTAAAGCGATGCAATAAGAAAATCGCATAGTCCATCGATACCGCTAATTGTAAAATGGCTGCCACCGCCTGAGTTAAAAAGGAAACTTCCCCTAATAAGAGATTGGTTCCCATATTAATTAAGATTCCAACCCCAATCGCTAATAACATAATAATGGGTTCAATCCAAGAATGAGTGGCTAAGATTAGAACCACTAAAACAAGTGGAACAACAAAAATCATAATTTGACCAATTTCTGATTGGGTAGAACTTTGTGCCATGGCCAAACTAACCATTTGTCCAGCCACATGGCCATTATCAACAATTGTTTGAAGTTCATCAAGCACTGGCGGATAATTATCGGTTTGTACAGTGACCATAAATAAGGCATTGTTGTCTTTGTAGTATTGATTGACCAGTTGTTGATCACTGACTTGAATCGGTAATGTCACATCAATATAGTCATCAAGCCATAAGACGGATACCACTTCATCGACTTCATTAATTTTTTCTTTCATAAGGAGCGCATCATTGATACTGGCATCAGGAATCATGATGCTCATATTAAAGATAGTCTCTTCAAATTGTTGAGACATAATCTCAACTCCTTGGGTCGATGGTGTATCTTGCGGTAAGTAATCTTGTAGGTTATAGTTGATTTTTACCAGAGACTGTGAAAAAATACTAACTAAGGAAGCAATAAAAAAAAGAATAATCACTAGTTTTTTATGCTTAATGGAAAAACTGATAAACTTCTTCATTGCGACTCCTTTGAGTTAATTATAGACACATGTCTATTTTATTTCAAGAGGTCTGTATGTCCAAACTAAATCGAACCACCAAATCCAAACAAAAACTCTCAGAAGCCCTGTCTTTGCTTTTAAAAGAGCATGATTTAAAGGATATTACGGTTATCGATCTAGTGGATAAAGGCAAGATAAATCGCTCAACCTTTTATCTTCATTATAAGAGTCTAGATGAGTTTTTAGATGATTTAGAAAGTGATCATTACGCCTTGTTAGAAGAGAAAATGAACCACTTCTTTGATAATGTGTCATGGCTTGGTTATATTAATCGACCTCATCATGCTCAAAACTTACCTATCTTAGAATTTATTTTAGAAGAGATTTCTCAAAACATTCAACTACAAGCCTTTATTGATGCACGCAAATATAATTCTGAATTCTTAATTCGATTACTTGACTCTGGATATCAAAAAGCAGCTGACACCTTAGAAAAAACAAACCCAGAAGTAGATAAGGTTCGTTTTAAATATTACTATTCTTTTATTTCATTAGGCTTTGTTGGCATTATTTTCTCTTGGTTGGAAAATGATTTAAATGAATCGGCCGAAGAAATCAGTCGTCTATGTCATCAAATGATTTATAAGAATGTTGAGATTTTACTAGATTAGCGTTCTTTAAAAATATGTTTTTGTTCAATCCGATAACTGACAAAGAATAATCCCGCATCGACGATTATTTTTAACAAGGACGCATTTCTAGTGGTTAAACGATAAAGGATGGAGACTAGTAAGGCTGAGGCTCCCATTTCCACAATGGCTAATACCACATATTTAGTGAAGCTAATCCGTTGTTTCTCCTTTGAATAAAAGACAAAATAATGATTCATTAAGTAATTATAAATACCTGAAAGAATCCGTGCGATGATGGTCGCAATGAAGATTGATTGGGTATTTTTTGTTTCAAATAAAGATAAAAAGAATGTAAATAAACCAATGTCTAATAAGAAAGAACTAAAAGAAACACTGGAGAACTTAACAAAGGACCCTAGTAATACTTTATAGATTTTATAAGAATCTTTAAACGCATGAAAATGAGAGCTGGCATTCTCATCAATATAAATGGTTTCAATGGGAACTTCAACCATGTGGATATTATAGATTGACGCATGCATCAACACTTTAAGCTCATATTCATAACGATCGCCACTTAACCCCTACTAATTTATGTGGAAAGGCTCTTAAGCCGGTTTGGGTATCTGAGATGGATTTTCCATAGAATAATCGAATCTTCTTTAAGATGGTCGACTAATTTTTGTACATCAGACACACTATGTTGTCCATCGGCATCGACAGTAATGAGTCCACTTGAAACAAGATTATTTTCTAGGTAATACTTGAAGGCTGTTTTAATGGCTACTCCCTTGCCTCGATTCATTTTGTGGGTTAATAAAATGATATCTTTAATTGAATGAAAATCCTGAGTAAAAGAATCATCACTACCATCATTGACAACAATAATTTGATTAAACCCTTGATTTTTTAAGTCGTTGATATACTGCTTTAAAATTTCCATCGGAGGATTATAGGCTGGTATAACAATCATGGCTTTGTTTTTCATTAAATAAATTATTAAACAAAAAAAGAAGGAAATTAATCTTCCTTCTTTATGGTGACATGTAAATCTTCTAATTGTTTGTCGGTGACTGGGCTTGGTGCATTTGTCAGTGGATCACGGGCAGATGCGTTTTTAGGGAAAGCAATAACATCACGGATCGAATCTGAATGGGTTAAGACCATCACTAAACGGTCTAAACCAAAGGCAATTCCACCATGTGGTGGTGTTCCATAATCAAAGGCATCAATAAAGAATCCAAAACGAGATTCAATCTCTTCTTGAGTAAAGCCAATCATTTCAAAGAATTTGGCTTGCATAGCCCCATCATAAATTCTCATGGATCCACCTGCCACTTCAAAGCCATTTAAGACTAAGTCATAGGCATACGCATTAATCTCTAATGGATTTTGATCAAGTTCTTCAATTGAACTGACTTTAGGGCGAGTAAATGGATGGTGACGGGCAATTAATGCTTTGGTTTCTGGATCTTCTTCAAACATTGGGAAGTCAACGATCCAAACAAACTTAAACTCTTCTGGATCTTTAATGGCTTCATATTTATCTCTAAAGTGAAGTCTTAGTGCTCCTAAAGCATTACAGGCCGTTTCCCACTCATCAGCGACAATACAGACGAAGTCATTTTCTTTTAAGTTTAGGGTATTAAATAACGCTTCGATTTCCTGTTCACTAAAGAATTTAACGGCTGGACCACTGAGCTGGTTGTCGTTGACTTTTAAGGTGACTAGACCTTTGGCACCATATTTTTTGACTAAATTAGTATAGCCATCAATTTCTTTACGGGTCGATGAGGCGCCATCATCAATGACGATCCCTTTAATTGAAATTCCTTCTTTATTAAAGACTTGAAATTGACTGTCTTTAAAGATGTCGTTAAGGTCGATGAGTTCCCAACCAAAGCGCATATCTGGTTTATCACTGCCAAAACGGTTGAGTGCTTCTTTGAAGCTTAAGCGTTCAAACGGAACTTCTAAGTCTCTGTCTAAAACATTCTTAAAGACTCTGACCATCATTTTTTCCATATGGGTTTGGAACTCTTCTTCACTTAAGAATGAGGCTTCTATGTCGACTTGTGTAAAGTCTAATTGACGGTCAGCTCTTAAGTCTTCGTCTCTAAAACAACGAGCGACTTGATAATAGCGTTCAAACCCTGAAATCATTAAGAGTTGTTTAAAGATTTGTGGGGATTGAGCTAAGGCATAGAATTCACCTGGGTGTACTCGTGATGGAACCAAATATTCTCTTGATCCTTCAGGGGTCGATTTTGTAAGCATGGGTGTTTCTACTTCAATAAAGCCTTCATCATCAAGATATCGACGCATCTCTTTTGTGATTTGATGACGTTTGAATAAACGTTCCTGCATGATTGGACGACGTAAATCAAGATAACGATATTTTAAGCGTGTCTCTTCAAGAGCATCGGTATCATTTTGAATAAGTAGTGGAGTTTGTTTTGATTTGTTGATGATTTTAAAACTTGAGCCAATAACTTCAATGTCCCCTGTTGGTAATTTAGGATTAATGTCTTTTCTTTGGGCGACTTCTCCTTCAATTGAAATCAAGTATTCAGATTTCAAATCATGGGCGCCTTTATCATCAAAAACAATTTGGGTGATGCCGGTTCTATCTCTTAAGTCGATAAAGACCATTGAGCCAAAGTCTCTTTTCTTTGAGACCCAGCCGACTAATTTTACTGATTGTCCAATATGTTCTTTTCTTAATTCTCCATTGGTATGTGTTCTATTCATTTAGACTCTCCATTTCTGTTTCGATATTTAATAACAAATCACCTAATAATGTTTCACTCACATGTGTTTCTAAGTCTTCAAATGAAACGGTTGTTTGAGTTTTATTGAGACTATCTTTAACATTGATGACACCTTGTTCTAATTCATCATCACCTAAGATTAAGATGACTCTAGCATTACTTCGGTCAGCTGATTTAAATTGTGCTTTAAGTGATCGGTTGCCTGTGTCTAAATCACAGACAAAGCCAACTTCTCTTAAGCGCTGAATGATTTCTAACATCTTATAGGATGATTTTTCACTTAATGAGATACCATAGACGTCAATTTCTTTCTCGTCGACTAACTCAATTTGTTCATCTTCTAATGCGAGGATGAATCGTTCTAAGCCCATCCCAAAGCCACAGCTACTGACTTCTGGTCCACCAAACTGACTGACTAAGTGGTCATAGTGCCCCCCTGCTAGTAAAGTTGATTGAGCTGCATCGGAGCGGTTTGGTTTGATTTCAAAGATAGTATGTGAATAGTAATCAAGTCCTCGGACCAGTTTATCATCGATAACGTATTGAATATTGAATTGATCCAAGAGTTTTTTGACTGTTTCAAAGTATTCTTTGGATGCTTCATTTAAATAATCGCTCATCTTAGGGGCACTGTGCATGCTTGGATGATCGACATCGACTTTACAGTCTAAGAGTCTGAGTGGATTTTGTTGATAACGACGATGACAATCACCACATAATTCATCTAAGACAGGTTCAAAATGGTGTTTTAAGGCTTGTCGATATTGTTCTCTTGATTCATCATCGCCTAAGGTATTGAGATAAATGGTGACATCTTCTATGCCAAACTCATTTAAGAAAGATAATCCGATGAGAATTGTTTGAACATCAACCAAAGGTGAACTTTGTCCAATTAATTCAACCCCGAATTGGTGGTGAATTCGTAGTCTTCCTTTTTGTGGTCTTTCATATCGAAAGACTGGACAAATATAATAGAATTTTTGAAGAGGTTCTGGATCACTGTAAAGTTTGTTCTCGACATAGGCTCTAATGAGTCCAGCGGTCCCTTCGGGTTGTAGGGTAAGTGAGCGACCTCCATTGTCTTGGAAGGTATACATTTCTTTGTTGACCATATCACTGGAGTCATTTTCTCGATTAAAGACTTCGGTATGTTCAAAGATTGGCATTCTCATTTCGTCGAGATTAAACTTTTTGGCTAATTGTCTGATTTCTTCTTCAATGACTTGCCATTTCTTGGCTTCTTGTCCATAAACATCTTGGGTTCCTCTAGGACGATTGTATTTTGACATATCGTAATTTCCTTTCTTTAAAATAGAAAAAGGTGGATGCCAAGGACGCTTTGAGCGTGGTACCACCTTTGTTTTTAACTTAACTGCTTAACGCGCATCAACGTGATTGTTTAGATCATCCGATAAAGTGTCTCATAACCTAACACTCTGTAAGTTTTCATCAACCACTTACTTTCTAAAAGGTAATGTTAAGTCCTTTTTCTTTATCTTTGGAATTGAACCTAGTATAACAAAACTAGAATGAGACTTCAACTGCTCCATCATATTGTTGGGTAATAAAATCTCTAATGACATCACTTTGTAACGCTTTGACCAAGGCTTTAATTTTATCAGTATCTTTATTGTCTTCTCTAACTGCGATGACATTGGCGAAAGTATCTGCTCCAACTGAATCTTTGGATTCAAATGCAACGACTACGTCAGAGGTTAACCCTTCTTGAAGCGCATAGTTTCCATTGATAACTGAGAATGCCACATCATCAATTGATTTAGCTAGTTGTGCTGCTTCAATTTCAATAATTTCCAAGTTAAGCGGATTATCGGTAATATCTAAGATAGTCGCATTAAGTCCTGCATCTGGATTAAGTTTTATTAATCCTTCTTGTTCTAATAGACCTAGGGCTCTAGCTTCATTGGTCGTATCATTTGGGACTGAGATTTTATCCCCTGCTTCTAATTCACTTATCGCTTTTTTATTGCCTTGATAAAGACCAAATGGTTCATAGTGAATTTTAGCCAGTGCAACTAAATCGGTGTTATTTTCTTGGTTAAAGTTTTCTAAATAAGGGGTATGTTGGAAATAGTTTGCATCTAGATCCCCTGATTCTAGTGCTTTATTTGGTTGAACATAGTCGGTGTATTCAACGATTTTTAATTGATAACCTGCTTCTTCTAATTCTGCTTTGACCTGTTCTAAGATTTCGGCATGGGGCACGATGGTGGCTCCTACTGTAATGACATTATTTTGTGCATCTGAGTGTGAACAACTAACTAATAACAATAAGACAACGAATAAATAACTAATTTTTTTCATCTTTCTTTCTCCTTTAACGGTGTTTTTGATTTATTTTAAGGGATAGTTTATTCCCTAGAACTTCAATGAGTTGAACAATGAGAATCATACAGACAATGGCTAAAGCCATGATCAAGGTTTGATTACGATAATAGCCATAATTGATCGCAATCACACCCAGTCCACCTCCTCCTGTAAAACCTGCCATTGCGCCATAACCTAAGATAGTGACCATGGCTACGGCTCCATTTCGTATTAAGGCTGGCCAAGATTCATTTAGAATTACTTCCCATAAAATCTGGTGGGGCTTGGCTCCTAATGAATGGGCCATTTCAATGAGATTCGCATCAACTTCAGATAAGACATTTTCGACGAGTCTCGCCACAAATGGAACGGCTGCGAGTGTTAAGGCGACAGTGGTCGGCCAGATTCCAATGGTTGTTTGAACTAACAATTTTGTGAATGGCATAATGAATAACATCAATATAACAAATGGGATTGAGCGCATCAGATTGACGATGACATCTAAAATCCGATAGATAAATAGATTTTGTTTTAGACCGCCTTGTTTAGTTAAGACTAAAATAATCCCTAATATTCCACCAAGTAGAAAGGCGATGATGCTGGCAACAAAAGTCATTAATAAGGTATCGATACTGCCCTGAATTAATAATTCTATTAACTGATTTGGGTTCATAGTGCCTCCTGTACTTGATAGTTAATGCCTCTTTGATCTAGAAAAACTAAGAGTTCATTGGATAATTGACTGACTTGAATTAACATTTGACCATAAACTTTCCCATCAATTTCATTGGTATTAGCCCACAGGATGTTAATGGCTTGTTTGGTTGATAAGATGAGTTCCGAAATAATGGGTTCAAACGCGTTTTGACCATCAAAGATGAGTCGTAAGAATGGTTGTGTTTTTAGTTTGAAATCAACTGGTTCATCAACAAATAATAGTTTCTTTGTTTTAGGATGTTTTGGTTTGGTGAATATGTCTGAAATGAGTCCTTCTTCGATAAGTTCCCCATTATCCAAAATAGCCACTTTATTACAGACTTGTTGGATGACTTTCATTTGGTGGGTAATCATCACAATCGTTAAATCTAATTCAGTTTGAAGATTCTTAAGCAACTCTAAGATTGATTGGGTTGAGATTGGATCTAAAGCAGAGGTGGCCTCATCACAAAGCAGGATAGGACAATCATTAATGAGTGCCCGAGCAATAGCGACCCTCTGTTTTTGGCCCCCTGATAATTGACTTGGGTATTGATTGGCTTTGTCTTCAATCCCAATTAATTTGAGTAACTTCAATCCTTTTTGATAGCGCTCATGCTTTTTAACTCCTAGTAATTTAAGGGGTAAGACGACATTATCTAAGACACTTTGTTGAGTCAATAGATTAAAGTGTTGAAAGATCATCCCTATCTTTGAGCGCATTTGATTAAGCTCAGTTTCTTTTAGTCCATTAATATTGACACCATTGACTAAGACTTTTCCTTCGTCTGGTTTAATTAAGCCATTGATGAGTCGTACTAAGGTTGATTTCCCTGCTCCAGACATTCCGATGACACCATAGAAATCACCAGGTTCTATTTTTAGATTAATATGTTTTAATGCTTCTACTTGATTGAAGCTTTTACTTATCTCTTTAAACTCGATCATTTTCATCCTCCATAACCATAAAAAAACAGGAAGGACACTTCCTGTTTAACGTTTCATTTAATCAAAAAAAGATGACGCTATCTCAAGAGATGTCCCCATTTATTAAAAACATACGCATCATCATCATAGTTTGTTTATAGTTCATAGGGGCTCTCCTTTCGATAAACTGATTATAGCATCTATTTTCAAAGAAGCAACATTTATTTTCTGAAAGTATTTTCAAAATAAAAAAGATCAGATAAACTGATCCTCATTACATCATTTGTCTAGAGATATCAATCACTGAATCAACCTTACGGATATTTGAGATAAGGACCCTTAGTTCTTCAGAGTTCTTCACTTCCACTCTCAAAGAAATCGTTGTATGGACCCTATCCTCATCAATCTGTGCATTAACAAAAGTAATGGTCGATTTACTTTGAGAAATCGCAGTAACAATATCAGTTAATAAGAATTGTCGATCATATGCAGAAATAGAAAGAGCTGCTTCATATGAACTGTTTGACGTTTCTTCATCCCACTCAACTTCAATCAAACGGTTGGTTTCATTAACAATATTATGACAATCCGCACGATGGACCTTAACCCCTTTTCCTTTGGTAATATAGCCGACAATGTCTTCACCTTTAACAGGATTACAACATTGAGCAATACTAATCATCATCGTATCGACTCCTTCGACACGAATTCCAGATTTAGAGATCTTTTTACGAGGTTGAGGTTGCCCACTAAAGATGCGGCCAATCTCTGAGAAGAGTTTTGGTTTAGAATCAATCTTTTCAAAAACTTTCTGAAGCGAGAGTGATTTGACAGCAATCGCATTCATAAAATCATCATAGTTCTTTAAACTAAACACAGAATAAAGGGGTTCAAGTTTTGCTTTAACGAAGTATTCTTTTTCATCAAGACCTCGTTTCTTAAGCTCATCCTTAAACATCTTCTCCCCTTTTTTAATATTGACTTGTCGAGATTCAGCTTCTTTGCGTTGGAAGTAATTTTTAATCTTCGAGCGAGCTCGATTAGTCACAACAAACAACAACCAATCTTCAGATGGTCCTGTTGGATTATTGGTTGTCTTGATTTCAACCACATCCCCTGTTACCAGTTTTGTGTTAAGAGGAACTAGCGTTCCATTGACCTTCGCACCGGTGGCCGCTTCCCCTACTTCAGTATGAATCTTATAAGCAAAGTCTATTGGGGTCGCTCCATTAGGTAAGTCAATGACTCGACCATTAGGCGTCATCACATAGACATTGGCTTCAAAGACATCTTTTTGAAGGGTCTCCATATAAGAGGTGGCATCTTCATCTTCCATGTCTAAATCTCTAAACCAAGCTAATTTCTCTTCAATTTGACGTTGATTTTCTAAGGCAGAAGAATGCCCTTCTTTATAGCGCCAGTGTGCGGCGACCCCTTGTTCAGCAATTTGATCCATTTGTTCAGTACGAATTTGAACTTCAAAAATATAGCCATCATCCCCTACGATTGTGGTATGTAGGGATTGATACATGTTCATTTTTGGCATGGCAATATAATCTTTTAAACGTCCTGGAATTGGTCGATATTGAGCATGGATATAGCCTAAGATTTCATAACAAGCACCAATATCTTCAGTAATAATTCGAATGGCCAAAAGATCTAAAATTTCATCAAAGCGTTTATTCTTAGTGACCATCTTTTTATGAATCGAGTATAAATGTTTAGAACGACCAAAAATACGATGAGGGATCGTATGGTTCATTAATAAGGCTGAGATATTGTCGATCATTGATTGAACTTGAGCATCTCTTTCTGTTTTTCTCAGTTCAACTTTTTGAGCAATATCATAATATTCTTTTTTGTTTATATAATAAAAGGATAAATCTTCAAGTTCATTCTTAATTTCACTAATCCCTAAACGATGGGCAATTGGGGCATAAACACTTAAGGTTTCATTGGCAATCTTGATCTGTTTATATTCAGGTTGGAAATTAAGGGTCCGCATATTATGTAAACGGTCCACTAGTTTTATATAAATAACCCGGATATCATGGGCCATCGCAATCAAGATTTTACGATGATTCTCCGCTAGATATTCTTTTTCGTCTTTAAACATAATGTTCCCAATCTTAGTGACTGATTCAACTAATCCGGTGATTTCTGCACTAAATTCTTGGGTCATCTCTTCTGGTGTGACATCACAATCTTCAATCACATCATGGAGTAATCCAGCCGCTATTGTTACGGGTGAAACATGTAAAGTTGATAGGATATAGGCCACATGGACTAAATGAATAAAATAAGGTTCCCCTGATTTTCTCATCTGTCCTTCATGTTTGGCATGGGAAAAAGCGATGGCCTTTTCAATTAAAGCAACATCGTCAGGATTATTAATATACGTGCGGACCTGATCTCTTAAGTCATCAAGCGTAATATTTTCTTTTTTCGCCATATCCTTTCCCCTTTTTGATTAGAAAAAAACGAAGCTTAGGCCTCGTCTTCAGTAAAACTCATGAGGGACAAAACCTCGTAATCTCCTATATTTTTTCGTCCATTTAATTCTTCTAATTCAATTAAGAAGATACAACCAACAACAATCCCACCAATCTCTTCAATAAGTTTGATGGTCGCTTCGACAGTACCTCCAGTTGCGAGTAAGTCATCTATAATAATACAACGTTGTCCAGGTTTAATCGCATCCGCATGAATATGAAGTTCGTTACTACCATATTCTAAATCATAGGTAAATGACACGGTTTCACGAGGTAATTTACCAGGTTTTCTAACTGGAACAAAGCCAATGTTTAAACTGTTGGCCACTGGACAGCCAAAGATAAACCCACGAGATTCTGGCCCAATAACAACTTCAGCATTCATCTCGCTCGCAAAATCAGTCATTTGTTTACAAGCATAATGGAAAGCCTCTCCATCGCCCATCAATGGGGTGATATCTCTAAAATTAACCCCCTCAATCGGGTAATTTGGTATTGTCGCAATATAGTCCTTTAAATTCATGTGTTTTCTCCTTTGTAAGTACGTTAATTATTATACCATATCTGTCTTATCATCAACCATTAAATAATTGGCGATAAAACTCAGTTCTTGTCTAAAGTTAAGTTGTAAAGAGCCAATTGCCCTAACAACAAATGAGGTATTTTCAATTTCTAAATCCTGTTTAAAGTATAAGATTTCTTGAATATCACCCACCGGTAAGATCGTTAATAAGTAACCCGCCTGTCCAAGGCGTCGAACACCCACAATACGGGATTCAATGATAATCTCCATTGGTTTAAATCCTTGACCAAAAGGTTCAAAATCAGAGAGAATCTCAAAGGCTTCTTTTCTTAAATGGTGGGGTTCAAACTCTAAAACATCCAATGATGGTTGTTGTAAGCTGACTGACTGGATTTTTTGATTGACTACTTGTTTAAACTCAGCAAATTTCTCTTGTTTAATGGACAGAGCACAGGCTGATGCATGACCCCCAAAACTTTCAAAATAATCGTCTTTAAACTGACTTAAGAATTGATAAACATCCAGTTGGTTTGACCTTACAGAACCTTTTAATAAACCTTCACCACTTAATATCATGGTAGGTTTATCCAAACTATTGGATAATTGACCGGCAATAATACCAACAATGCCAGGATGAAATTGAGGATTATGAATCATCTGAAAAATTTCTTGTTGATTGGCTTGTCTTAGTGCCATTTGAGCTTGAGCATTTGAGAGATTTTTACGCTGTTGATTAATCTGTTTTAAATCATTGGAAAACTGTTCAATGATTTGAGGATTATTAGAACTTAAATACTTAACAATCGTATTGACATTCCCTAAATCGGAGAGTCTACCTAACGCATTAAAGACTGGTACAATTTGAAAGGCAATCGTTTGAGCATCCCAGTATTCTATCGGTTTTTTTAACAATTTATCAATTACAGGAATTCGATAGGTATTTAACAGGTTTAGAGCTTGAGTAGTAATATAGCGATTTTGTTTTCTTAAAACCATCATATCCCCAATGGTCCCAATCCCAGCTAGCACCGTGTTGAGTTCATCGTTTAAGTCATATTTTTGAGCGAAAGTATAAACTAACCCACAAGAACAAAGTCCTTGATAATAGTCTTCCATCACATCGGGATGAATCAAACAATCACAGATGACAGCTTCTGGAATTTGGTGATGATCAATAACAACGAGCGTTAATCCTTGTTCTAAACAATATTGATGCACCTCTGAATTGACGACCCCATTATCTAATAAAATAATGCAGTCATACCCTTTTAAATGGGCAGCTTTGACGGTCTTTAATGAGGTTCCATACCCTTCTGTTAAACGATCTGGAATATAATATCCAACTTGTTTATTAAGTGATTTAAACAGACGGAATAACATCGTGGTTGATAAGATTCCATCGGCGTCAAAATCACCACAAATCATAAACTGTTGATGTGAATGTATGATTTGATGAAAGGTTTCCAAACACGGATCGTCACTGATTAACTTAGGAGGGTTTAAAACTTCTTGAAGTTCTTCTTTAGAGTCGATTAAGTTTGATAAAAAACCATTGACCAACGGTGGATAATGGTTTAAGAAATCTTTAAATTGTGGATTGTGTTTATTAATTTTCATACTGCGTAAGCATTCATTAATTGTGAAGGTTCGATTTGTTTAAAAGCGTCCATCCATTCTTGATTGGAGATGGAAAAAATCATATCAATAGCACCCGATAAATTGGTTGGTTTATTTTGTTGATAACCAAGTATGTTTAAGGCTTCATTCATTAATTCGAGAGAACATTTCAGGTTAGTTTCACTCTCAAATTGACGCTGTCTTAAGACTAAGGCTAATTGAATTTCTGGGTCAGATAAAGACATAAAATAAAAACTCTCTTTCGAGAGCCATTGTATCATAATCACACAATTGTTTAAACCTCTATGTTAAGCATATACTCAATTTCACGAAGTTGTTGAGGCGAACTTAAACGAGCAACCACCAGTTTTTGATGTTCTTCAAAATACTGAATAAAATAGAAACAAACATCTGGAATATAGATAAATTGATAAGCAGATTCAACCACTTGATGAGTCTTAGTAAAGTTTAACTTATCAATGAGTGATGCTGGACACTGATAAATCAGTGTGTCTGGTTTTGTCTCTTTAATAATATCTTTGAGTTCAATAATAAAGCTAACACTATCTAATAATTCTGCTTCTTTATTAATCTTAATACTTCGAGATTTTTCTAAAGCGGACGTTTTATAGCTATTAAAGAACAGTTTGGCTAATTGTTCTTGAAGTGACTCTTCTGTTAGCTCATCTAACTCAAATTCTTTTTGTACTTCAAACAAAAGATCTTGTTGGAGGATAACCTTAGAAAAGTATTGAGCTAAGCTTAAACATAGACTTTTAGCCTGTCTAGGGTTTGGTAATAATAGACCATTGGAAAAACGACTCAAGTATGATGGGTCATAACCGACTTCCTTTGAGAGTACATTTAATTTTGTGTGGGTTAATTGTAAACAAGTTTTTAAAACCTTATCAAATGTCACAAAAAACTCTCCTTCCATTTAATAATTATGGATGAAAAAAGCTACAGATTGTAGCCTTTATCGTTGTTTAAATTGGAATGTATTTGTAACAATTATTTACAATTAATTAGACATTTCCTAATTCATGAACTAATTGTTTAAAATGTTGACCTCTTTGTTCATAGTTTTTGAATTGATCATAGCTTGCGCAAGCGGGCGATAAAAGAATAATATCCCCTTCTTCAGCCACTTTTATAGCTTCAAATAAGGCTTGTGTTAATGTCTCATGCTTTGTTGCGTTACTAAATAGTTCAGATAAGGTTTTTCCTGTTTGACCAAAGGTTTGAACTGATTTTAGTTTATCTTGATACATTTTCAAAAGGTCAAAGGAGATTTTCTTATCATAACCACCCACTAATAGATGAATGTTATTACTAAATGATTCTAGAGCGACTTGGGTTGCTTCTGGATTAGTGGCCTTTGAGTCATTGTAATATTTAATACCATTAATTTCATCGACAAATTCAATGCGGTGCTCTACCCCTTTAAAGTCTGCTAGACGTTGTTGGATGAGCTCAAGATCAATCTTTAATAAATAAGCGATCATGGCTGCGACCATCGCATTGGCTAGATTATGACGTCCAACCATTTTTAAACTTCTAGAATCAAAGAGATAGGTATCTTTATAAAAGACCATCGGTCCTTTTAGATGTAAGTCTGGATTATGGGCTAATGAAAAATCGATGATGTTTAAGTCTATGTCTTTGGTCATTTTCATTAATTTAATATCGTCTTGATTACGTATAAAGATATCATCTTTGTCCATGTTCTTTAATAATTGGAGTTTCGCTTGATAATACTGCTCAACTGAATAATAACGGTCTAAATGATCAGGTGATAGATTTAAGATGGCTGCTATTGCGGGTTTAAAGGTTTTGATACCTTCACATTGAAAAGAACTTAATTCTAGGACAACATTGGTATTGGAGTGATTTAAGATCACATCACCAATTGGAATACCGATATTCCCTGCTACAACGACATCATCTTGACACAGGTGTTTGACTAAGGAGGTGACGGTTGTTTTTCCGTTTGATCCTGTAATTCCAATAAAGGTATTCTTGTTAGAATACTGATAGCCTATTTCAATATCAGAGTACATAAAGTACTTTTCTGAGAGTGCTTCAACTAAGGGATGGGTATTGGGTAAGCCCGGGCTTTTGATAACTTTATCATACTGTAGTTGGGCTAAATCTAAGTGTAGTCCTCGTTTATAGACGATGCATTGTTGATAACCTAATAACTCTTTGGGTGTGTTTTGTAAGTTATCATCGGCGATTAAGACAGCTTCTCCTTTTTCCAGTAACAGCTTAGCGATGGAGATGCCTGAGATGCCTGCGCCTAAAATTAGATTGAGTTTCATATTAACCTCCTATTAACAGGGCTAAAATGGCTCCTAGAAGACCGACTAAATAAAAGATGAGGACTGTGTTTTCTTCTGAGACGCCCTTTATCGTAAAACTGTAATGGATAGGTGTAAATGGAAATACTTTACGTTTGAATAATTTGACTGAACTAATTTGAATAATGACGGAGAGTGTTTCTAAGACAAACACTATCCCGATGATAATTAAGAGAAGTTCAATTTTTAAAACCATTGCGCTAGCGGCGAACATTCCTCCTAATGATAAAGAGCCGACATCACCCATCATAATTTGAGCGGGTTTCTTGTTGTAGTAAAGATAACCTAAGAGCGCACCTAATAATGCGCTTAAGAAGATGGCTAAAGGAACTTGATTGCTTCGTGTGGCAAAGATAATAAATGGCACTAAAGCAATAATAGAGGTACCTGCGCTAAGTCCATCCATTCCATCGGTGAGGTTGACGGCGTTGGATGTTCCAACAAACATAAATAAGACTAATAAACCATAGAAGATGCCAAGGTTGATTGGTTGATTCATAAATGGAAGTTGGATGGTTGGGTCTGCGTGATTTTGATAGATAAAGTAAAAGATTATGGCTAAAACAATTTGAAGTAGCAGTTTATGGAGACTTTTTAATCCTTGGTTCTTCCCTTCTTTGATGATTTTATAGTCGTCGATAAAACCGATGATGGCATAGCCAAAGAAGGCTAAAACGACGAGCCAATAACTAAAATCGTTGAGTGCGTTGAAATTAAAGAGCATTGAGACAACAATGGAGATAATGACAAAGACGACACCCCCTAAGGTTGGTGTGACGGGTTTGTCTTGAAACTCTTTGAGTGAATACTCGCTGACTTTTTGATTGAGGCTGAGGGCTCTAAAGCGTGGTAAGAGTGCTTTATAAGCGATCAAAGTCAGGATGAGGGCAGTGACTGCACTACCGATTAGTTTGATGATGTCCATGTTGTGCTCCTATTTTAAGATAACTTCTAATTTTGATTGAGAATTTATTTCTGCCCCGGTTGGAATACTTTGGGTTGTGACTCTTCCAGAGCCGGTGGTGGTGACTTCGATGCCGGTTAAGGACCAGAAGTTGGTGATATCTTTTAAAGACCAATTGGTCATGTCTGGCATTAACCATCCATCTTGGGAGGTTAAGACCAACAAGAGTTGATTGGATAAGATACTTTGGTTTGATACTGGTAATTGATTAATGACTTGGTTACCTGTCCCAATCTTAATGACTTCTAAACCGGTATTGGCCACGGCTTGTTGGGCGTAGTCAATACTGTGGTTGATTAGGTGTGGGACATTACTGATTTCAAGTTGATTGAGCGATACTTCTTGTTGGACTTCTGAATTATCGTAAGCTAGTGATAAGGTTTTTAATAAACTTTTGATACCATCTTTTTGGTCAATTTGAGAAGCGGTATAGTCTGCTTGATAACCAAAATAGACCATCACTTTAGGGTCTTCGTATGGTAGTGCTAAGACCACAGAGTGAATATGTTGGTCTGGGTCGTATTTTCCATCGATAACAATTTGGGAGGTTCCTGTTTTACCAATAACTTTAGTTCCTTCAATATCGTAGATATGACAGAATCCGTCTTCATCTTCGACACAGGCATTCATTAAGTCGACAACTTGATGGGCTGTTTCAGCTTTGATGGGTTGTCCGACGATTTCTGTTTGAGATTGATAAGTAACTTGATTCGTGTTGGTATCGACGATTTTGTCGATATAGTGTGGTTTGACCATGACGCCATCGTTGAGGATCGCTGAATAAGCTTGGGCGATTTGTAATGGATTGACGGTGACTCCTTGTCCGAAGGTAGTATTGAGTTGTTCAATCGGATAATGATAGTTGATGCTTCCAGCACTCGTGGTGAGTCTGTCGGTTGTGATTGGGGTGCTAAAGCCAAACTTCAACATATAGTCATAGAAGGTTTTAGTGCCCATGTTTAAGAGGAGCTCAGCGGTCCCAACGTTGAGGGAATGCTTGAAGGCGTTATCGAATGGTACGCGCCCCCAGTCTTTTCCTCCGGCGTTTTGAATGACACCATAGGGTGTTGGTGTCGCTGAGCGGTATGGGTTTCCATTCTCATCTATTCCTACATAGAAGAAGGATGAGTCAAATTCTTGGTCACCATCGTAGTTTCCTGAGTCGATGGCGGCGGCGAAAGTGATGGCTTTAAAGGTTGAGCCTGGCTCTAGTTGAGCGTCGAAATTATAGTTAGTGAAGACCATCTCTTCTGGGTCATCTTCTAAGTTTAGTTTTGGATCTTGGGACATTCCGATGATGCGTCCTGTTTCGACTTCCATAACTAAACCAAAGTAATTGGATGATTCTTCGAATTGGTCTTTGGTCGTTTCGATGGCCATTTCTAATGTTTCTTGAATGCCTTGATCAAGGGTTAAGTAAACATCTTGTCCGTTAATGGCGGGTGTTTCTTGAATGGTGGTATCGTCAATGATGTAGCCGTTGTTGGCTTGTTGGAAGACTCGTTTTCCGTTGGTTCCAACTAATTCTTCATTGTGAGTTTGTTCCACGCCGAGATGTCCAATGGAGGTGAGTGAATCTTGGTCGTAGGTGGCGTATCCGACTAAGTTTGAGGAGAAGACACCTAATGGGTATTGACGATCGTATGAATTATAGAAAATGAGGCCTGGGAGTTCTAAGGCTTCGATTTGTTCTTTTTGACTAAGTGATAATCGTCTTGAATAGTTTCCAAATTGAACTTGGTATAACCCTTCTTGTTCTAAGACAGTTAACATGGCTGAAGGGTCCATGCCGATGATTGGTGCGACTAATTGGGCGGTAGTGACTTTGTCTGCGACATAGGCTGGTGAGCCATCAGGATTTACTCTTGAGGATTCGATAATGGCGATTAAATCATAGGTTTGTGAGTCTGAGGCAATCACTGATCCGGTTGTATCGAGTATTCGACCTCTTCTTGAAGAGAGTTCTTGGGTTGCTCGATGGATACTATCTGCTTGGGGTTTAATATTGGTTCCAGTATAGAAGTGATAACCCATGACTGAAACGACAAAAACATTAGCAACCAAAATTACTAATGTTAATAGGAATATTCCTAGCAGGATACCAAATTTCAGAGATTGTCTTTTGTTCATTATGGATGTTCTCTAAGTGAGATAATGTTTACTTGTCGGTTTCTTAAACCTGCTTCCTTTGCTATTTCGGAAATACTTTCGTAAGAGGCAAGTTCTTGAATGTCTAAACTGAGTGATTCATTGACAACTTTTGTTGCAGCGATTTGTCGTTGCACATTTTGAATTTCAATGTTTAAGTTGACGTTGGTTGATTTGGCGAAGATATTTGAATGTATCCACCCAAAGAATGATAACACAAATACTAATACGATGATTGAATTAAAGTTGAATTTACGTCTCTTGACTCTCTTAAACTTTGCCATGAATGTTTGCCTTTCTTGTTAGTACTCTCATTTTTGCGCTGTGAGAACGGTAGTTTTCGTCGATTTCTTTCTCACTTACTTTGATTAATTGGTGTTCAAATTCAGGGACAAATTCTTCTAGGACTGGAATTCGTCGGTCTGTTTTTGGTGGCTTACTTATTGAATTGAATTTTTGTTTAACGATTCGATCTTCCAATGAGTGGAAGGTGATCACGACGAGCTTTCCGTTATAGTCTAGTAGCTTTATGGCTTTTTCTAATCCTGTTTCTAAGCTTTCAAGTTCCCTATTGACTTCGATTCTTAATGCTTGAAAGGTTTTCTTGGCTGGATGACCGCTTTGTCGTAATACTTTGTTTGGGATTGAATCCCTTATGATTTCGACTAGTTGATAGGTTGTTTCGACTGGTCGATTTTTAACGATATTGCGTACGATGTTTTTGGCGTAACGCTCTTCTCCATATTCATATAAGATTCTTTGAAGTTCTGTTGAATCATAATGATTGATAACTTCATATGCGCTGAGTTCTTGTTCTAAATTCATGCGCATATCCAGTCTTGAGTCAAAGCGATAGGAGAAGCCTCGCTCTGCTTCATCGAATTGTGGGCTAGAGACTCCTAAGTCTAGTAGGATGCCTGAGACTTGTCCTTCTACGTATTTATCCATGTCTGCGAAGTTGCTGTGGATAAAGGTTATTTTATCGAGATAGTCAGCTAATACTTCTTTACTTTCTGATATCGCCTGGGTATCTAAGTCAAAGCAGTAGAGATGACCTTTGTCTAATTGTTGAACGATTTGAAGCGAGTGCCCTCCTCGTCCGAGGGTGCCATCGATGTACACTCCGTCTTTTTTAACTTGGAGGGCGTCGATCGCTTCTTGTCTTAAGACACTGGTGTGACTCACACGATGAACTCCGTCAAGTCCTCGGCGATGTCGTCAATCTTGGCTGAAGCATTATCGTAATAAGCTTCCCATAAGTCTTTGTCCCATAGCTCTACATGATCGTATAGACCTACGATGACACAGTTCTTTTGAAGATGTCCCGCCTTAATTAAAGTAGATGGAATGAGAATTCTTCCTTGTGCGTCGACTTCTATTTCCATGGCTTTCCCTAAGGTGTGAGCTCTATATTGTCGAGCTTTCGCGTTAGTCATTGGTAATGCCATTAACTTTTGTGCGATTTCTTCAAACTGCGATGTGGTGTAGATGAGTAGGTTTTTGTCTAGGCCAGCAGTTACGATTACCTTTTCTCCAAGTTCATCACGTAATTTAGCTGGGACTATGATTCGTCCTTTTGCGTCTAAATTGTGTCGATACTCTCCGATAAACATAACTAACTCACCCACTTTCTACCACTTATCACCACTTTGTACCACCATTATATCAAAACACAAAAAAAAGTGTAGTTTTTCGTACACTTTTCTTCAAAATATTTTAGTTAAATAAACCAAGAGCCTAGATAATGATTCTAGGCTCTCAAATTAATAATTAATCTTCTTTCTTTTTCTTAAGAAGATAGTATCCGCCTAATAGTTGTAATTGTCGTTATTGGGTAATTTTTGATTGACATTAACATATTTCGTATAGTATCTAAATTTCAAACACTAAAACACATCATAAAGTGTTTATTACCAACATTTTTATATCAGTAAGGTCAACAAAAATAAAAAACGTCAAGGGCATGGCACTCCTACTCTTGACGCACTATCAATCAATTAAATTATTATCTATTAGCGAACATCTTAAAACCTCAAATCAACAATGAATTAATCCAGTTTTTTAATTTCAATCTTTGAATTTGAGTAGAACAAGGAAATAATAACTTTACATTTCTGTTCATAGTTTATATATCCTCAAAAATATATAAGTTTCATTTCTCCTATTACTATTAAGTTTGATCCAAAACTGGTTAAAGCATTGGTTGGACTTTTTTTATAGGTATCACTAGATATTGTATATTGACTATTGTTTATCTCGACCCTTTTCCAGTCAGAATAACTTTCAAAGTACTAAAGACTAACTTCACATCGTTTTTAAATGAGATTTCCTGAATATACTTCATATCATGAATAAACTTCTCAAAATTAGTGAAGTCATTCCCACCTTCAACTTGAGCTAAGCCTGTAATACCTGGTTTAACGATTGTTCTTTTTTGAAAGATTGGATGACTAAACTTATATTCATAAGGAGCTAGTGGTCTAGGACCGATAAAACTCATCTCTCCTTTTAGTACGTTGAATATTTGAGGGAGTTCGTCGATTCTAAATCTTCTTATGAACTTTCCAACACGGGTAATTCTAGGGTCACCCTCTTTGGTGAATTCTGGACCTTTGTATTTCTTGTTGTGGACCATTGATCTTAGTTTATAAGCTTTGAATCGTTTCATGTTTTGTCCAACTCGTTCTTGGTTGAAGAAGATTGGACCTTTCGAGTCTAGTTTAATGAGTATAGCAAAGATAAAAATGATGATAATTGATGGAATTAATAAAACCAAAAAGAAGAGTATGTCTAACACTCTTTTAATTGGGATATACGATTTGTGTTTAATTGATTGAGTTTCAATTTCCTTAATTGCTTCAGGGGTGAACTGATCAATTGAGACCGAATGGTCTTTAAAATCACTTCTATACATTTGAGCTCCGTTCTACTTTCTACAAAACTCTCCACTCTAATTCGATATCAACGTCAAATTTTTCTTTGACACGTTTTTTACATTCTTCTATGACCATTTGGACTTCAGCAACTTTGGCGTTGCCTCTATTAACGATAAAGCCCGGATGTTTTTCAGAGACTTGAGCATCTCCGATTTTAAATCCTCTAAGTCCAACTTCGTCGAATAATTTCCAAATGAATAACCATTCTCCGTTTTTGTCTTTAGGACGTTTAAAGGTCGATCCACCATTAGGGAACTGACGTGGCTGTTTAACATAACGCTCACGACGGTATTCTAACATCTTGTCTAAGATTTCCATGTAGTCTCCAGGTTCAGTCTTTAGTCCCATGGATAAGACAACTACATTCATATCGTTTAGTTTAGAATAACGATATTCAAAGAATCCATCTTCTGGAATAATCGTTTTGGTTTGTTGTGTGTCCATGTCGAACACTTCAATCCATTTAACGTATTGTCCAATGGTATATTGCCACTGGCCTGCGTTCATCATTAAAGCGCCTCCTAGAGTCCCTGGGATGTCTTCACAGAAGGCATAGCCATCAATGGAGTTCTCACATGAGAACCACGCTAGTTTGTTCATAGTGACGCCATTTTGAACATATAATAGGTTATCGTTAATCTCTATTTTATCGACTAGGGTCGTGACCATAAAGACGGTGTTCTCATCATAACTGGTTTGTTTAAAGATCATGTTAGATCCATTACCAATAATGACAATCTTTCTATCTTTATAATCTCTTAGCGCGGATATCATCCCCTTTTTAGTGAGAGGTAAGATAATGGTATCTGCAATCACATCTAATCTAAATGTGTGGAAACGTTGTAATGAATGGTTTCTAAGAACAAAGTAATCTTTGTCTTTCCCCTTAATTGTTGTTTTGTTGTTCATGTAATAATCTTGGAATATCTTTACTCGTTAGAATTCCTATTGGTCCTTCCTTTTTTGATTTTTCATTTAATATAATGGTTGCAGCTAAATATCGTCCCTCATCTTGATATTTGTAGAATAGATCTAATACCTCTAATATTTGTGTATCCTCATAGATTAATTCATACTCTGCTTTTCGTTTGGTTGACATTAAATCTTTTATTTTGACATCTTCTAAATTGATAACTTCACCTTCTATATGGGTCACAATATAATCCATGATCATAATCTGATTGATTAATCCTACGACCATAACATCATCTAAGATTGGCAATTGATAGAAGCCTGTCTGGTTCATCTGGTGCATCACATCAATTAAGGTATCATCTTGTTGGCAAGTTTCTAACTTCCCAAACTTTAAAGATGTTAATAATGGTGGGTTGGTCAGTTTAAGAGCGATCCGCTCAATGTCTAAGACGACTTCTTCGTGTGGTTCAGCAATGACCTCATTGTCCCCTGCTCGATCATGGACAATCGCATTTCTCAACTGAGAATATTCTAATAGATCATCACGATATCGTTTTATCAGAGGATGCGTTTTAGCATAGTGGTGCACATAGTTAGAGAAACTGTAAGAACGAGTTGTCTCGTTCCAACTCTTAAAGACAGATTCAATTTGACTAAAGGCATCTAAGAAGCGCATTGCTAAAGAACCATCAGACATGTTAAGCTCCTTTTACTTTTCTTCTAAATGAATTGATAAGTTCATCAACGGTCTCAATATGTAGATTTAGTACGACAATAAAGTAAACAATAATAGCCGTTATAATAGTGAACAGTAAGAACATCGTATTCGATAGAATTGGTTTTAAGAATAAGATACATAGAATAATAGCTACGGCCATAAACCCATTCGCTATCAAGATCTTAATTGCTTGTTTTGTATATTTACGAACTGGGAATGTAACAAAACGTTTCTTCATTAAAATAACCAATTCAACAAAGGCTCCTAATAAGAAGGCCACTGCCATACCTAAGGTTATTCCTGGAACACTCATAAATTGGAATAAGATATAACCTAAGACTATCTGTACTGTTATTATACCAATAGAAATAAACATTGGGGTTTTCATATCTTGATAAGAGTAGAAAACACGAACAATTAAGTTATGAAGTGAATAACCTAATAAACCTAAAGAGAAGGTCATTAAGACTGGCGTCAAATTATTAACATCTTGCATGGTAAAGTCACCACCAAAATAAACAAATTGAACAACCGGTTTAGACAATAACATTAAACCTATCGACGCTGGTAAGATTAAAAGTAATTCAGAGATAAACGATTCACCAAATTCATGTTTAGCTTTATCATATTGTTTTAAGGCAATAGCCTTAGATAAGGATGGATACATCACCGTGATAATGGCCATGCCGAAGATTCCCTCGACCATACCACCGATTTTCTGAGCATAACTTAATCGGGCAATCCCATCTTCTAAACTTGAAGCAATTCCCTGAGAGAATAATGTTCCTATAGATGATGAGGCAGAACCAATAATTAATGGTAACGCAATAATTAACATTGTTTTTAAGTTTGGATCTTTTAAATCTATTACAGGTTTAAAACGATATCCTTTTAAATGGGCATACCCCAAGATTAAGACCGCTTGTAAACCATAAGCAATCAAAATCCCATAAGGCAAGATTGAATGTCCAAAATTACGGTATAAGAATAAAACTGAGATAATAACTATATTTAATGGGAAACCTAATAAGGCAACTGTTAAGAATGAATTACGAACATGTAAAAAACCTGTCATTAATTGAATAATGGCAGTAAATATAATTGTAAAACAAGTCACCTTTAAGAAAGGTACTAAATAAACTAATTGAGCTGCATCAGCTCCTGGTAATAAGATTGATAAAGAGGCTTCCGTAAAGATAAATATAAATAAAGAGAAGACCGCCCCTATTAAGACCATGACATTAGTCGTATTGTTCATAAAGCGCATCGCCACTTTCGTTCCGTGCTTATCTTCAACACGGGTGAACATTGGGATAAATCCAGTGGCAAAGGCCGCTATAACCACACTAAAGAAAGTAGTTGGTAAACTAAACGCATAAACAAAGGCTGAGGCCAATGAAGTAGACCCTAGTGTTCTAGACATTATTGCTTCTCTAACGAATCCTAAAATCTTAGATAATATCGAAACAATCATAATAATAATTGAAGCTTTTTTCATTTAAATCTCCTTAAGTCCGAGGTATAGTATACCAAAAACCAAAATTAAAAGCATTTAAGCTCAACTAATTATACCATAACCCCATTATTGATAAATGACAGTTTAGTAACCATATAAAAAGTGTCGTTGCATTAAAGTGACACAATGGGTATAATTCTAACTGTATTTAACACTAGGAAAAGGTGCGCGATGAAAATTAACAAACAGAAAACAGCCTTAAATATAATATTACTCATGGGATTACTAGCCTACTTATATTTTGCCTATAAGAATCAACTGATTCCATTTAAATATCAATTCACAGTTGCACTGATTCTATTCTTATTAATACTTATTGGGATTGCCCATAGAAAAAAGAGAATGAAGGTCGCTATTATTGCTCTCACCTTCCTACTCTCGTTTGGTCATATTAAAGCTCAAGACATGTTAGGTGAAATGTTTGTCACCAGTCAACAACCTCAACAAGTTAAGAAAGCGACTGTCTCAATGATTGCTTTACCAGAAACAAATGATACGGATGAGTTCTATAAACAAGCGAGTTACGCAACCAGTTATGAACTTGATGTGGACTTTCACCAATATATCTACAATGACCTTGCTGAAGAATTTAACATTGTACCTAATATTAGAACAATGAACTTCAATCTAGATTTAGTTCAATCACTCTACAATCAAGAAATTGATGTCATGATCTTAGACGAAACAAAAAGAGATGAAATTATAGAACATTACCCTAACTTTAGCGAGACGACTAAAGTACTTAGAACCTTTGAACAAGAGATTATCTTAGAGTCTAACTCAATTAAAGTTAACCCAAAGAATGAATCGTTTGTTATTCTACTCACTGCTAGTGATAACTGGGGAGAAGAAGGCGTCCAATCACTTAATGATGTTAATATCTTAGCGGTAGTTAACCCTAGACTAAATCAATTTACCTTAGTCTCTATCCCTAGAGATACATTCGTTCCATTATCTTGTAAGAATGGAGAATATGATAAGCTCACTCACACTGGATTTTATGGAACAAACTGTCAGTTAGAGACCATCAGTGACTTTATGGATATTGACATCAACTACTACGCAAGAGTTAACTTTGGAACCTTAGTCAATGTTATTAATATCCTTGGAGGTTCAGTCAATGTCTACAACCCCTACGCATTCCAAGGACACACTTCAGAATATTATTTTGAAGAAGGATGTCTAAATCTAGACGCATTAGCCACACTCAACTATGTTAGAACCAGATATGAACTACCAACAGGAGACTTTGGCCGACAAGAGAATCAAAAA
>CAYFSJ010000008.1:0-40699 GCA_964345765.1 uncultured Erysipelothrix sp. | reverse complement strand
TTATGATGTCTGTTCCTTTCTCTGTAGAAGAACAGCAAAGATAACAATAGCACCCTTAAAGGCTTCTCTTAAGAACGGAGGAACCCCTAGTAGGTTAAGCAAGTTATTCATAACCGCAATAATAATCATACCCAAGACAGTACCCTGAATAGAACCACGGCCACCAGACATTCTAGTGCCACCCACAATAACTGCAGCAATCGCATCCATCTCATAACCAGAACCAGCATTAGCATAATCCATAGAACCAATACGAGAGACCTGAATAATCGATGCGACAGCAACCAAGAAACCAATTAGTGCATAAATAGCAATCTTGGTTTTTTTAATGTTAATACCAGATAGTTTGGCAGCTCTAGGATTAGATCCAATCGCAAACACCCGACGACCAAATAACGTTTTATTCGAAACATAAGTAAGAATAATCGCTAAGACAAACCAGTAGATGATAGGTAGTAGATACATACCACCAATACGATAATTGGAAATTTGAAGAAACTCAGTCGGAATCATCGTCGATCTTGTCTGCATAAAATGTTGAGTCACTGATCTAAAGATTTTCATTGTTCCTAATGTTGCAATAAATGGTGGGATATTAAACTTAGCAATCAAACCACCCGTTAAAGTACCTAGGAGTGTCCCAAAGATTAAAGCAACAATGATGGCGATAATAATCGATGGAATACCCGTAATACCCATATTTGTCAAAGGACCATAAGGACCCGTATCCATAAGACTCATTAAGACGGCTGATACAGCAACCAAGGTTGAACCAACGGCTAACTCAATCCCACCAGAGATAATAACAAAGGTCATCCCCAAGGCAACAATCCCAACACCGGCATTGTTTCTTAGAATGTTCAACCAGTTATTGACCCAGGCAGAAAGCCAAGAACCAAAATCAGGGTAGTTAAAGCCTAAGGCAATCGTCTGCAGAATAATCATGACCAATAACGCAATCATCGTACTAAACAGTGGATTGTCATTCCATTGGTTCCTTAAGCCAGTTAAATATTTATTCTCTCTCATCTTGTCCTCCCGTTGCTAGGTGCATAATCTCTTGTTGAGTCATTTGTTCTTGTTCTAATATTCCCTTTATTTCTCCATGATACATTACTATTGTTCGATCACAGGTTCTAATTATTTCTTGTGGCTCATTCGAAAGTAAGATAATCGCCACCTCATGTTGTGCTAAGTCATGGATGATATCATAGATCTCTTCCTTCGAACCAACATCCACGCCCTGAGTAGGGTTATCCAAGATAAAGATCTTAGGACCATCCAACAACCACTTCGTCAATACGACCTTTTGTTGGTTACCACCAGAAAGGGTAGAGATTAAATCCTTCGGCTTACCCATCTTCAGATTTAATCGATCTTTCATCGTCATAAACGATTTTAACTGTGCTTGTTGATTAATCGTATTAAGTTTCTTAGTGTACTGTTTCAAAGAAACAATCGTCCCATTCTCAACAATGTTCAAATCTTTTATGATTCCATTCTCTTTACGATTACTAGGAATATAGGCGATTCCATGCTTTCTAGCATCATTAATATTCTTAATCGTAACCTCTTTATCATTAATTTTTATCTTACCAGAGTAATTTGGCATATCACCAAAGATAGTCAAAAAGAGTTCACTACGACCATCCCCTAATAATCCAGTAATACCCAAGATTTCACCCTGTTTAACTTCAAAGTTAATATTTCTAAAGTAAGGCTCCTGTGTTAAGCCTTCAACCTTTAGAACGGTATCCCCATAATGTTGTTCTCTAGAGATTGTCTCATCCCTAACATCATGACCAACCATTTGATAGGCAATCTTTCTAGGCGTCGTGTTTACCACCAAATCATCAGCCACAACAACACCATTCCTAAGAACAGTATATCGGTCACAGAAATTCATCACCTCATCCAGTTTATGAGAGATAAAGATAATCCCAACACCAAGGTCCTTTAGTTTACCCATCATTTCAAACACATTCTTTATTTCAACTGGAGTCAAAGAAGTGGTAGGCTCATCCATGATAATGTATTTGGCATTCATTAGAAGTGCCCGCATTATCTCAACAATTTGTTTATACGAAGTATCCAAACTAGACACTAAAGCTTTAGGATTAATACTCAGATTAAAACGTTCAAACAGTTCCTTAGACTTTTGAATCATTTCATGTTGATTTAACTGCGCCTTATTCTTCATAATCTCTTGACCCAAGAATAAGTTCTCATAAACCGTTAAATCATTAATTAAATTTAGTTCTTGGTGAATAAAAGCAATCCCCGCATCAATTGAGTCTTTAGGAACAGAAAAACGAACCTCTTGTCCATCAATAAAAATTTGTCCCTTATCAGAGGGTAAAACACCACCTAAGATATTCATCAAAGTGGATTTACCAGCACCATTCTCTCCAACTAGTGCGAGAACCTCACCATTGTTTAAAGTTAAATCCACATCCTTCAAAACATGATTACTCCCAAAGGATTTGTAGATAGATTTCATTTGAATCATATATTTCCCTCAATCAGTGAAAAAAGGGCTAGGCAAATCTAGCCCTTTTTCGATGTCCATTAATATGGAGAATTCTCATCAAGATGGTCTTGATAATTGTCTCTATCAACAATAGTCGTAGGAACAACCGTTACCATCTCAACTTCTTCACCCTTAAGAACTTGTAGAGCCATCTTCACAGCATCTTTAACCATCGCAGGTGAATAAGTCGCAGAAGAAATCCAGATGTCCTCATTCTCAGGCATCATCTTGAAGTATTCCTGCATACCGCCACCACCAGTAATGGCCTTAACATCAGTTCTATTCGCTTCAGCAATCGCTTGTAGAGCACCAATCGATGTTTCATCATCCATAGAGAAGACCGCATCAATTTGGTTATTAGCCGTTAAAATATCGGCCATGTCCTTAAGTCCATCTTCACGAGTAAACAGAGTCGCATAAGTAATCAGATTCATATTAGGAGCGATCTCAGCCATCTTCTCCTCGAATCCTTTCTTACGAAGCTCAGAAACAGATCCAGAAGTTGGAACTTCAAGAATCACAACATTTCCTTCATCGCCAATCTTATCGACGATGTACTCAGCACCTTTAGTACCCATACCCTCATTATCACCAGTAACAAGGTAAACACCATCAACATTAATCATGATATCAAAGTTAATAATCTCAATACCTTCATCCATCGCTTGTTGGATTGGAACTTCCATTCCTTCCCATTGTGGGAAAGCAACAATCGCTTGAGCACCCCAAGTCTTGAGGTCATCCAGCTGAGCCGTCATTTCATTAGCATCAGTCGACGTATAGATTTGATAATCAATTTCACTGGCTAACTCTTTAGCTTGTGCCTCAGCATGGTATGCCACCGCAGCAACCCATCCATGTGTTACAGCAGGGGCAAGGATACCAATCTTATACTTTTCACCAGTTTCAGTCCCAGTTTCAGTATCAGGATCTGCCGGTTCATTCGTATCAGGATCAGTCGTACCAGGTTCTTTTGGTTCAGTCGTATTACACGCGACTAAAGAAAAGACCAGTAGCAATAAAGTAACTAATTTAATTGTATTTTTCATTTTCTTCCTCCTTCTAGTTACTATATGTAGAGCTTTAAAAAGCTAAACAACCATTTAATAAGAACGGTTAATCCGTTCGAGTATTTCAAGTACAGACAGGACTTGGCCTTGATCAACAAGGAGTGAACTAACATCTTGTTTAATACAATCAACAAAATGACTAAGTTGACGATAATACATATCCGTTTCACCCACGTTAATTTTAGAATCTAATTTAATCGTACTCTCAAAAACTTGGGTCGTGATTTCTTCCTCTTTTGGATAAGTAATCACTTGTTTACCATCAAATAGGACAACCGCCTTTTCAAAGACAACACGCCACTGTGCAGTAAAAGGGAAAGAGGCATTAAACCAAGCCGCCTCAGAGGCAATATTCTTATCCTCATATTGATAGATAAATCTGAAATGTTCTGGGAAATCACTCAAGCCCTGTGTTTTATAAACGCTAAAGTTGGTAGGTTTCCCAAATAAGCTGATTATTAAATCTAAGTCATGAATGTGTAAATCAAAGGGAATTAAACCAGCCTTATCTCGATCGAACATCCAGTCTGAGACCCAGTTTGGGATACTCGCCAATCGGTCAAACCGTGCATCAATGACTTTCCCATATTTGTTTGACTGAATCAATTCTCTTAAATAATTGGTTTCTTGAGTAAACTGAACCACTTGAGCAACGTATAAATGTTTATTCACTTCTTTAGCTTTATTAAACATAAACTTAGCATCTTTAACAGTCAGAGCTAAAGGTTTCTCACAGATGACATGTTTTTTATGTTCAAGCGCTTCAACCACATGTTCTCTGTGTAAATAGGTTGGGGTACAAACATCGACCACATCAAAGTCAATTTCGATAGCTGCCCCAGAGATAGATTCAAACAGTGGAAGATTACTTTCCTTGGCAAACTGTTGATGAGACTCACTATTACCCACTAATCCAACAACTTCAACATCGTCAATCAGTTGGTAGTTCATATGATGAACTTTACCCATCCCACCTAATCCAATAATTAAAACTTTAATCATAGTATATTGAGTCTTTCTAACTCTTCTTTAGAATCTTTTAAAGCTTGATTTATTTCTTCAATATCTTTTGGTCCCTCACTGGTAAACTCAATCTCAATACTGATAGGAAGTTGTTTGTTGTATTTATCTAAGAGTTTAAACAAACGTTCAAAGTCAATGTCTCCCTTTCCTATTGCTGGGAAGTTCCACTCTCGTTTTTCTCCACTCTTATCTTTTAAGTGAACATAGGCGATATCATCGATCGTGTTCTCTATATCTTCAAAGATATCCACATCTCCATAGAAAATCGCATTGGCAGTATCATAAGCAATTTTGACTTTGTCACTATCTACTTTCTCAACGATTTGTTGGATGATTTGACCAGTTCCATGGTCATCACCATGTACTTCAAGCACTAACATCAGGCCAGTTTCTTCTAAGGTTGGTAGTAGTGATTTAATGTTTTCGACTAATTCATCTTCTGTTTTATGTTCTTTATCCTCGATATGGGCTTCCCCAATCGAAGAAACAATGTACTTAGCATTAAAGAACTTAGCCAAATGAATATTGTTTTTAAAATCATTTAAACGATCAGAATCCATTAAATTACTATGACCACTCATACCAACCACTTCTAACTGATAATCTTTGAGTTTATTTTTTAGTCTCAGTAATTCTTTAAATTCAAAAGTAGGGTAGACATGTTCTGTCCAACCAATGGTCGCAGTTAGTTCTACTGCTTTAAACCCAAGCTTTGAAATTTCCTCGATCGCTTCATCCAGAGAATACCCATGATAGGTATTAGTATTAACAATTACTTGATGCATGTGAACTCCTTTCACTCTATCTCTACCCATTGTTGTGTTTTATCACTCTCTAAACAGGCTTCGACTATTTTCATTAAATAATGTCCATCGTTGAAATCAACGATTGAATCTGAACTTCCTGTTTCATTAAGTGTTTTATAGAATTCATGGACCGAATTCTTAAGGGCATCTGCCCATCCAACAGCATGTCCATTTGGTAGGCTTATAAATCCTCTAACATCTTCATTTAAATATTTCGCATCCGCATAAATTTCTTCATTACCTTCATTTCGTTTACCAATAATTAAACGGTCAGATCTTTCTTGGTCCCATGTTAATGAGTTCTTTGAACCACTCATCACGACTTTGAAGGCATTCTTATAACCACCCGTTACTTGAGATAAATGAATGTTGACATATTGTCCTGATTCCAGTTGAGCCATAATCATGGCGCCATCTTCATTTTCTATTTTCACTTCCTCAAATTTATCCCCATAGGTCTGGGCGAATGTTTCACCAAAGGCTTCACGTTTTTTTCTTGTTTCATAAACTCGAATTAATTTAGCGTAGACTCTTTTGATTTTTTGATTGGTCACAAATTGAACTGTATCAAATACATGAGATCCGATATCGGCTATGGTTCTTGATGGACCGACTTTTTCTGGTTCAAAGTGCCAGTCATAATCATCGTCAAACATGAGCCAATCTTGTACATAGTTGGCTTGGACCATTAACAAATCACCAATCTCTTGATTAATAAGTCGACTTCTCATTTCACGTACCATCGCATTGGATCGATAATTGAGGTTGACCCCATGCTTGACATTATATTTTTTGGCTAATTCAACCAGTTCGAAAGATTCTGTAGATGTTAAAGAGAGTGGTTTCTCACAGAAGATATGTACCCCGTGTATAATGGCTTCTTTCGCCATTGGGTAGTGTAGTGAATTAGGAGTACAGATATGGAGCACATCAATTTCTTCATTTTTAAAACAGTCTTCTAAACTTGAGTAAGAATTTTTAATTCCATATTGTTCTTGGTTTTTCTGATTGCGTTCTTGTTTGTAATCGATGATTGCTACAACCTCCGTATTAGGAAGTCTACGAATTGCTTCGTAATGTTGTTTACCAATAAATCCAAATCCTACGATTGCTGCTTTCAGTGTTTTGTTCACAAGTTCATCTCCTCATACAGTAAATTATAGATTTTATTACATTTAATTAAGCTAATAGTAACCCCTTTCATCAAGATTTGTCAACAAATATTAGATAAATCAACAAAAGTTTAAATAGAATGATGTAAGATAAATGTAAACATTGTCATATCATACATTTTTGATATAATAACATCAATAAGGAATATTTAGGGGAATGATAATGAAACGGAAACCAACCATCGAAGATGTTGCCAAAAGAAGTGGTGTTTCCACTGCTACCGTCTCTCGAGTGATTAATAATAAAGATAAGGTCAGTCAAGAGACCAAAGATTTAGTTAATAAAGCGATCAAAGAACTAAAGTTTCAGGTAAGACAAAATGAGCGGCTATCTAATAATAAGAGTAAGACGATTCTGGTATGTGTTACCGAGTTAAAGAATCCATTTTTTGTTCCTGTGATTGATGGGATACAGAACTTAGCCCATAAACATGGCTACAATACCTTAATCTTACAGACAAAACAGTTGTATACTGACTACACTGATTTTGAGAATGTCTTAAAGTCTCAATATTTCGCAGGGGTCTTGTTGCTTACTTCAATCACCAACTTAGAGCTTGAGGATATTACGGCTAAACTGAAACATCGAGTGCCAATTGTTTGTTGTTCCGAATATGTTGAGGGAGATAGTGTCTCCTATGTTTGTATCGATGATGAAGAGGCGATGCACACATCGACTAGTTATGCCTTATCTCTTGGTTGTCGTAAGATTGCGTTTATTAACTCGAGCTTAAAACATAACTATGCGATTCGAAGAGACGCTGGATTTAGAAGAGCGATGGAAGAGAATAGTGTTGAAATAGATGAGCGACTCTTAGTCAATATTTCATCGGTTTCGTATAGTTTGGCTTATTCTGAAACACTACATTTATTATCGTTGGAGAATAAACCCGATGCGATCGTCTGTGCATCTGATTCATATGCTTTAGGAGCGATTAATGCCTGTCGTAAAATGGGGGTGGATGTCCCAAATGATTGTTGTATCATTGGTTTTGATAATATTGATTTATCAACGATTGCGACACCGACCATTACGACAATTTCTCAACCAAACTATCAATTGGGATATCAAGCCTGCGAGATTTTGTTAGAAGAGATTGCTAATCCGAACTTACCACCCAAACATATTGTCTTAGAGAGTGAATTGATCGTTCGACAATCAACACCAATGAATATCAAAAAATAGGAGGATACTATGAAATTAGGAGTTATGAGTGCCATTTTAGAACATCTTGAATTTGAAGAGATGATCAAAAAGCTAAGTGAAATCGGTTATGAATGTGTTGAAGTAGCCTGTTGGCCAAAAGGAAAAGCAGAAAGAAGGTATGCGGGAGTGTCCCACATCGACGTTGATAATTTTGATGTGGACGAAATCCATAGTATTTTAGATAAATACAACATGGAAATATCGGCTTTAGCTTATTACCCAAATGTATTAGACCCGGAAAAAGAGAGTGCTGAAGTTGCTTTGAATCATCTAAAGAAAGTGATTAATGCCGCTCAGAAATTATCCGTCAAAATGGTTACTACTTTTGTTGGTAGAGATCCAAAGAAAACAGTGGATGAAAACTTTGAGACATTTAAACAAGTCTGGCCAGATTTAATTGAGTATGCGAAACAACATGATGTTAAGATTGCAATCGAAAACTGTCCAATGTGGTTTAGTAATGATGAGTGGCCAGGTGGGAAAAACCTAATGACTAGTCCAGCTAATTTCAAACGAGCTTTTGAAATCATCGACAGTGACTACTTTGGTCTAAATTTTGATCCATCTCATTTTGTCTGGCAACAAATGGATTATGTTTCTGTTTTACATCAATTCAAAGAGAAAATATTCCATATTCATTTTAAAGATATCAAAGTTTATCCGGACAAACTCAATCAGGTGGGTATTATGGCTAATCCACTAGAGTATATGAGTCCTAAATTACCAGGCTTAGGGGATGTAAGATGGGACGAATATGTCAGTGCACTCAACGACATTGGGTATCAAGGTTATGCGGTAGTTGAAGTTGAAGACAAAGCGTACGAAGACTCACCAGAAAGAATCGAGAAGTCGGTTGAGCTCTCTTATAATTACTTAAGACAATACGTTATTTAGGAACAAACAATAAAACTTAATACAAAGACTAGGTGATAAGATGAAACAATGTCCACGTTGTTTGAATAAAGACCCTAGTCTTTTTTCTATTAGAAATGATGAAATATATTGTAGAGCTTGTATCAGTTTATTAGGAAAGTTATACGAGCCAGAAGACTCCATTAATGTTGTTGATTCACTCATCGACTGGAATTTTGAACTAACTCCCCCACAGAAAGAGATCTCAACCCAACTCGTTCAATATGGTTTGGTCTCAAACTGTTTAGTAGAAGCGGTCTGTGGTGCAGGAAAAACTGAAATAGTATTAGAGTTAGTGAGTCACGCACTTAAGTTAGGTAAGAAAGTAGGGTGGATGGTCGCACGAAGACAGGTGGTGCTTCAACTACATGAACGGTTAAGCTCGCTCTTTAAAGAGATGAAAGTTATAGCCGTAACAGGAGGATATACCAGTGAATTAGCCGGAGACTTAGTTGTCTTAACTGCACATCAACTGTATCGATATCCACATTATTTTGATTTACTCATCATAGACGAACCAGATGCTTTCCCTTACAAGGGCAGTGAACTCTTAGCGGGCTTATGTGAGGTAAGTTGTATTGGGACTAGAGTCTATTTAACTGCTACACCAGATAAAGAATTACTGTCTTTGGTTGATATACATTTAAAACTTGATAGTAGACCACACGGTCGACCATTAGTTGTACCAACAGTAAAGAAGTGTTTCCAAGATTTTAGTTTAATATATCTTTGGTACTATCTAAATCGGATGAAACCCTGTTTAATCTTTGTTCCCACTATTGAAGAAGCAAATAAGTTAGGAAAGATATTGAAGATAGATGTTGTCACATCTAAATCAATAGACAAGGATATAAAGATTAAAAGATTGTTAGATAAAGAGATTGATGTTTTGATCTGTACCACAATCTTAGAAAGAGGGGTCACCTTTAAAGGAATTAGTGTAATTGTTTATCACGCAAATCATCCACTGTTTGACGAAGCTTCACTGGTCCAAATTAGTGGACGAGTCGACCGTAGTTTTGATTATCAAGGAGGTGAGTGCGTATTTCTAAGCTTTGGTTTAAACAAAAGTATTCAAGAATGTATCAAGCGCTTGAATCAACACAACCAAAATGCCTTTGGTGTTTAAAAGACTATAATCCCTATCCTAATCTGGCTAGTTGTTTAGTACCAGTGAATTTGTTGTGTCAAAACTGTCAGAGTCGATTGAACTATCAACCCAGGGTGTTCTATATGGATAAAATCCCAATCTATTCTCTATATCGTTATGATCAAGAATTCTCTCGCTTACTTATACAGTATAAAGAAGCTAGAGATGTCGTGTTAGCACCGGTCTTTTTATCTAGTCATATTTTTGAGTTAAGAAAAAGATATTGGAACAAAGCCAAAATATTAATGCCCTCATCACAAGAGAAGATCAAGGAGAGAGGGTTTAATCATCTGAGTTTAATGTATCAAGATGTGTTTAATAATCTAGAGAGTCCATACATTAAACTCTCCACAAGAAAGCAGGTTGGCTTAAGTAAATCTCAACGGGCTGATATTCACTTTGATTTAAAACAAGAGGTTACCGCTAAGTCGGTTGTCTTATTGGATGATGTTATTACGACTGGTTCGACCTTTAAGGAAGCCATCCGCTTATTACCTAATAAAAAGATTCAGTGTTTCAGTATTGCCTATAAACCATAAAAAAGTTTTGTGAATGAAGTATCAAGACTTTTTTATTTTGTCTGACAAATTGTTCTCAATTGTTGAGAAAGGCATCGAAAGTTACTCTATACTTAAACTAGGAGCTAGCTATGAACCGAAACTTACAATTAGAAATTCTAGAACTTTTAATTGATTTCAAATCCTTACCCACAAGCGAAATATCCGCTCGAATAGGATTTGATAATAAAAAAGTATGGTATGAAATTGATCAATTAAACAATTCTCTGAGATCACTTTCAACCAATGCGCTTTTTTATCATGAAGGGAATGTTTCGTTACAAATTAAAGAGAATCAATTGGAACATGCCCTAGATTTAGTTAGACATAAGAGTCAAATTATTTCTGTTGCCTTTAGACATCCTCTCATACTAATTGCGTTATTTGTAAATAAAGAATGGATGAACGTTGCCTTCTTTGAAAATCTTCTAAATTTAAGTCGAAATACAGTTCTTAATGAAATGAGAAAGTTAAAAGACTGTTTATGCGAGCATGATTTATTATTAGATTTTAGTAGACAAAATGGGTATCGCCTAATTGGTGCAGATGATCAACAAGTGTTTCAAGTCACTGAAGCAGTCTCAACCTTAGTTACGGACACAAATAACTCACAAATAATTGACTTAATTTATCAACATGTCAACTTCAGATTAACAACCAATGAAGTAATCAATGAAATATCGATTTTATCTCAACAATTTAATGTGTCTTTTGTTTTAGAAAGATACTGGGAGTATGTTCATCTAGTAACACTCTTAAGTCAAAGAGATGACTTGAAACTAAATCTAGAAGCACAAACAATTGAATATTTTGAAAAACATCCGCTCTATGAATTTAGTCAATTACTAACAAAAAGGCTAAACTTAATCAAAAATAAAGATTTAAACATCTATTTAACCATACAACTATTAGGTGCTATACAAGGGAGTGCACATTCATATAAAGATGAGCGATTCATTAATCTTGCCGATGAAATTATTCAGCGAATCAATGTTCTGACAGTCGGAGCATTAGGGGATGAAATATCTAAGACACTACCTAACACGCTTTATCAACATTTAGTACCAGCTTATTATCGATTAAAGTATGGCATTAAAGCGAGTAATCCATATACAGAGAAAATTAAATCAGAATATCGAGATTTATTTGAATTAGTCTCAAGAGCGTTATATCCACTAGAAGTATTATTAGATAAGAAAATACCAGACAGCGAAATTGCTTATTTCACCATTCACTTTGGAGGGCATATTCGCTTTAGTGAAGAAACAACCCGAAATTTATCAGCATTAATATTAAACCCACGTGGTATAAGTACTTCAATCCTATTACAAGCTCAGTTAAAAATGTTATTTCCAACATTGGCGTTTAGAGTTGTTGACTCGCTCTCAAAGTTAGAAGAGATTGGGATTAATGAATATGACATGATCTTTAGTACGATACCAATCAATAATGAGAAAGAGGTCTTTCACATTAAACCAATTCTGAATTGGGTTGAACAAGAATTACTTATAAAAAAAGTAAATGAAGTGTTCTTACTTCAAGAAACCAATGATGATTATATCTTAGATAATATTCTAAAGATAATTGCTCGTCATACAGATATTAAAGACAAAAAGAAATTAACTGATGAGTTGTCACTTCAGTTATATAAATCTAAGTTTAGATGGGAGGAGAAAAATTTGGAAGAATTGTTGAAACAATCATTCATTCAATACACAGATGAGAAATTGTCCTGGGAAGAGGCAATTCGAGTCGCGTCAATCCCTCTTTTGAAAGAGAACTACATAAAAGAGAGTTATGTTGATGCAATGATTGAAACCGTCAGGAAAATAGGGCCTTATATTGTCTTGGCTCCAAAAGTGGCAATTCCTCACGCCCGACCAGAGGATGGAGCAAACAAAATGGGAATTAGTCTATTAAACTCAACTCAACCAATTTCTTTTGAGTTTGATAATTCAGACAATGATGTTCACTTAATTTTTGTTCTAAGTGCCATCGATAATTCCAGTCACCTCACCGCATTACAACAATTATCTTATCTTTTAGACGATGATGAGAACTCTTTTCAAAGGGATTGTGGTGTGGATGGTATAGTATAAGAGAGAAAGGATTAGTAGTCGATGCAGGGAATAGTTAAAAAGTTTAATCAAGAAAAAGGTTATGGCTTTATTACAGTCGAAGATAACAAGGATGTATTCTTCCATTATTCTCAATTAGTCATGGAAGGTTTCAAGACAATTGAAGAAGGTGCAGAAGTAGAATTCGAACTCGTTAGCGGAGAACGTGGAGATCAAGCACATAACATCGTAAGACTCTAAAAGGTTGATAGCTCAACCTTTTTTTTAACCTTGTCTATGGTATAATGCTAAGGATGGAGGGATCCTATGAGTTTTTTAAAAAATCTCTTTTCCGACGATCGACGCATCCTTGGAAAAGTTGAAAAACAAGCCTATGAAGTTGACGCGCTCAAAGAAGAATACGCAGCCTTAAGTGACGAACAACTCCAACATAAAACAATTGAATTTAGACAACGATTAAAACAAGGTGAAACACTCGACGATTTATTAGTCGAAGCCTTCGCCACAGCCAGAGAAGCAGCCAAACGTATTATTGGTGAGTTTCCATATCATGTTCAAATTATGGGTGGTATTATCCTACACCAAGGAGATATCGCGGAAATGAAAACCGGAGAAGGAAAAACCCTAACTTCGGTTCTTCCTGTATACCTTAACGGTCTAGAACAAAAAGGGGTACACATCGTCACCGTCAACGAATACTTAGCACAACGTGATGCCGCCTGGATGGGTGAAATTCACCGATTCTTAGGCTTAACTGTTGGTGTTAACCTACGCTCCATGTCCAAAGCAGACAAAAGAGCCGCCTACGAATGTGACATTATGTACTCAACCAACGCAGAACTAGGATTTGACTACCTAAGAGATAACATGGTCACAACTGTGAACAATCGAGTTCAAAGACCATTACACTTCGCCCTTGTGGATGAGGTCGACTCAATCTTAATCGATGAATCCAGAACCCCACTCATTATTTCTGGTGGAGCGCGTAAAACAGCAAACCTATATGAAAATGCCGATCGTTTCGTAAAGCGACTCAGCTCGGAAGATTATCAAATTGATGAGAAAACAAGACAAATCTCATTACTTGAATCTGGTGTTGAAAAAGCAGAACGATTCTTTAAAGTTGGCAACCTTTATGAAGTAGACAATACTTATTTAGTCCACCATATTAATAATGCCCTTAAAGCAAACTATATTTTCGCCAACGATGTTGAATACATCGTAAAAGATGATGCCGTCGTGATTGTCGACCAATTCACTGGTCGTTTAATGGAAGGAAGAGAGTTCTCCGATGGACTCCACCAAGCTTTAGAAGCCAAAGAAGGCGTTAAGATTAAAGAAGAAACTTCCACTATGGCAACCATCACCTACCAAAACTTCTTTAGACTCTACGATAAATTAGCCGGTATGACAGGGACCGCCAAAACTGAAGAAGAAGAGTTCTTAAAAACATACAATATGCGTGTTTTAGAAGTTCCAACCAATCGACCTATTGCCCGTGATGATAGAGTCGATAAAATCTTTGGATCTCAAAAAGCTAAGTTTGAGAACTTAGTTCAAGAGGTCATCCGCGTAAATGAAACTGGACAACCAGTCTTAGTCGGGACAGCCTCAGTTGAAGTCTCTGAGTTAATCTCAAAAATGTTAACTCAACGTAAAGTAAAACACGAAGTCTTAAACGCTAAAAACCATGCCCGTGAAGCAGATATCATCGCCAATGCTGGACAAATCGGAGCTGTTACCATCGCTACCAATATGGCTGGTCGTGGGACCGATATTAAACTTGGTGAAGGAGTCCGTGAACTAGGTGGTCTGATGGTCTTAGGGTCAGAACGACATGAATCAAGACGTATCGACAATCAGTTAAGAGGACGTGCAGGACGTCAAGGAGACCCAGGGGTTTCTCAATTCTATGTTTCACTTAAAGATGATTTGATGGTCCGTTTTGGAACCGATCGATTCGCTGGAATGTTTGATAACTTCGGTGATGAAGCCATTCAGAATAAAACTGTCGCGAAAACAATTACTTCAGCTCAAAAACGAGTCGAAGGACATAACTTTGATATCCGTAAAAACTTATTAGACTATGATGATGTCCTAAGACAACAACGTGAAACAATGTATGATCTAAGAAATGAAATCTTAGAAAGTGACGATGTTCACAGTATTGTTAAAGACATGTTTGACCGTGTCATCACTCAAGTGGTAGATGCTAATGCGACTTTAAGCGACAAACAAGAGAAAGTCGTGGATGTCACTGAACTACAAAAATCATTAGAGAGTATCGGCTTTAAAGATGCTGAAGTGGACTGGAATAACGTTATTAACCTCGATTATGAAACACTCAAAGAGCGTGTTATCCTAGCCACATGGAATTCATACCACAATAAAATTGAACCTTATAAAGAACAAGTCTATCCAATTGAAAAGAGAATGGTCCTATCCGTCTTTGACCGTAATTGGATGGAACATATAGATGCCATGAGTAAACTAAGAGATGGAATCAGCTTAAGATCATATGCTCAAGGTAACCCTCTTCAAGCCTATATTGAAGAAGGGTTTGAAATGTTTGAATCAATGGTCGTCTCAATCTCTAGAGAAGTCGTTCAATTCTGCTTAAACGTACAAGTTCGATTTGAAGATGATCCAAACGAAGAAGTGAGACAACCAGAAACTGCTCAACCAGTAATCAAACCTGTTCAACAAACTGCTCCTGTTTCTCAACCACAACCAAAACCAGTTGAGACACAAACGGTCAAACCATCAAAAATTTCAAGTAAAAAACGTAAGAAGAGAAAGAGAAAATAAGTATGGAATTTAATGAACTAAGAAGTACTGTCTCTAATACACTGCAACAATTATTGGTGTTGCAGGACTCTCTTTGACTTAGATCAAAAAAGAACGCAGTTAGAAACTTATCAACAACAACAGTTAGCCCCTGATTTTTGGGACGACCCAAAATCAGCTCAAGCTCAAATCAGTGAAACCAATCGCTTAAAAGACTTAATCGATGAGTACCAAAGACTCCATCGACTTTTTAGCGATTTTGACACGTCATTAAGCGAACTCAAAGATGACTTCGAACCTGAACTCTTTGAATTAGTACAAGAAGAAGTCTTAGAAACACTCAAAGATTTTGAAAAATTTGAAATCTTAGTCTTACTCTCAGGAGAATATGACGCAAACTCTGCCATCTTAGAAATACATCCAGGAGCAGGAGGAACCGAATCTCAAGACTGGGCTCAGATGTTATACCGAATGTATACTCGCTGGGCGAACAACAATAACTTCAAAGTCAGTATCCTCAACTATCTAGATGGAGATGAGGCAGGCATTAAATCAGTTACCATCCAAATTGATGGAAACTATGCCTATGGTTATCTAAAAGGAGAAATGGGCGTTCACCGACTCGTCAGAATCAGTCCCTTTGATTCATCAGGAAGAAGACACACAAGTTTTGCGAGTGTGGACGTGATGCCAGTTTTAGAAGATGCAGAAAGTGTAGAGATTGATCCAAATGATTTAATCATCGATACACACCGTGCATCAGGAGCCGGTGGACAACATGTTAATAAAACCGATTCAGCCGTTCGCATCACCCATATTCCAACCGGAATTGCGGTACATGTTCAATCAGAACGCTCTCAAATGCAAAACCGTGCACAAGCAATGAACATCTTAATGAACAAACTAGAATTACTCAGATTACAAGAACATGCTGAGAAAATATCCGACTTAAAAGGCGAACAAAAAAACATTGAATGGGGCTCTCAAATTCGCTCCTATGTCTTTATGCCTTATACCTTAGTCAAAGATGTCAGAACCGGAGTCGAAGTCGGTAATGTCGCCTCTGTTATGGATGGCGAGATTGAACCATTTATTCAAGGGTATTTAAAATCACTTTTAAAAGTTGATTAGTTGTACAAGTTTTACATTATAGTTTAGAATTAGGAAGAGGAAAGATGAAATATCAACAACACATTAGGGATGCTTTATTATTAATAGGTGGAAACTTTGTTTTAGCCTGTGCTGTCGCTTATTTAATAGTTCCTTTTGAGATACTCTCAGGTGGAGTCGCAGGAGTGGCCGTTGCCATCAGTCCGCTTATCCATTTACCGATAGAGATGATAATCAACCTTATCATATTGATAACATTTATACTCGGTGCCTTCTTCTTAGGGCGAGTGTTCATCATCAAAACCATTATTTCTTCGATCCTATATCCATTATTTATTAACCTATTATCGTTATATCCAATTCCACTGGATATACCCGTCTCCATCGCCAGTATTTATGCCGGTGTCATTGGTGGACTAGGAATAGGAATGGTCTTTCGTCAAGGTGCAAGTACCGGTGGAATGGACGTTTTCCCACTCATCTTCAATAAGTTCACTGGCATCTCAGTTGCTAAGCTTATCTTAATTGTCGATGGCTTAACAGTCTTATTAGGACTTTATACTCAAGGCTTAGAATCTGTCCTATTTGGATTCTTATCCGTCTTCTCAACTAGCTATACCATTGATAAGGTCTTAGTCGCTGGAGGTCAACATGCCAAATCAGCCTTCATTATTTCAGAAGAATACCAAACCATATTAGATAAGATACAGAACGAACTTGACCGCGGCGCAACCATCATTGATGCAGAAGGAGGATTTACCTCTAACCGTAAAAAGATGATATTATCAGTTGTGCCAGCCAAGCAGTATCCGTTATTACAACATCTCGTTTCAGAAGTAGACCCTGACGCATTTATGGTCGTAAATGATGCCACCGATGTCTTGGGACATGGATTTTCTATTGAGACGAAGATTTAACAAGAGGTAATGTATGATTGTATTGCGTAATGTCTACAAGAAATATCCCAATGGGACCAACGCTCTGTATGACTTAAACTTAAGTGTTTCGCGCGGCGAATTCATTTATGTCATTGGACAAACCGGTTCTGGAAAATCAACTTTGCTCAAACTATTAGATGCGGAAGAAAAACCCACATCCGGATCAGTGGTTGTCAGTGATATTGATGTAGGCCGCTTAAAAAGAAGAAAAATTCCATATTTTCGAAGACATGTCGGAGTTGTTTACCAAGACTTTAAACTTCTCCCAAGAAAAACTGTATTTGAGAATGTGTCTTTTGCTTTAGAGGCACTCAATATGCCCAGACAACATATCCGTAAACGCGTCCGTGAAGTCTTAGCGTTAGTCGGATTATCCGAAAAAGCCAGTTCCTTCCCTAACCAATTATCTGGAGGACAACAACAAAGGGTGGCTATAGCCCGTGCCATCGCCAATCGTCCTTTTATCTTAATTGCGGATGAGCCAACCGGTAACTTAGACCCTGAGCGCTCACGAGGAATTATCGAACTGTTAGAACACATCAATGAATCTGAAAACACAACCGTCATTATGGTCACCCATAATGAACAACTGGTGAATCTATATAAGAAGCGCACCGTTGTGTTATCCGATGGTCATGTTGTGGCCGATTTAAATGTAGGAGGTTATATCAATGAGGCAGATTTTTAGATCAATCAAAGAAGGCTTCATTGGATTCTTCCGTCATTTCTCTGTTTCACTCTCAAGCTTAGCCGTTGTCACATTCACCATGTTATTCTTAGGAATTATCTTATTAATTACCGATAACATGGTTTATATGACCCGTAATATCGAAACAGAAATTGAAGTCTGGGTTCCAATCAAGTATGAATATGAAGATGACATCCAACAGATTCATGAAGACCTACAACAACATCAATATATCAATCGAGTGACCTTCACTTCCAAAGAAGAAGACTTAGATTTATATATCAGTGAATATGGAGAAGAATACAATCTCTATACAGGAGAAGAAAATCCACTCCATGATTCGTTTACCATCCAAGCCACAGAAGGTCAATACCTTGATATTGTGGTAGAAGATTTAAGAGAAATGGACTGGCCACTCACCGTTTGGGACGGTGGAGAAGGCACCAGCCAATTATTGAACACACTATCCTCAATTCGATTTGGAGGTTCAATCTTGGTCGTCGCCCTGTTAGTTTTAGCCGTTTTCTTAATCTCCAATACCATCAAACTATCCATCTTCTCAAGACAAGATGAAATTGAGATTATGCGAATAGTCGGAGCGACCAATAGTTTTATTCGCTCACCATTCTTAATCGAAGGATTGTTGATCGGCTTATTTGGATCAATCATCCCGGTACTCAGTGTAGTCTTTGGATATCGATATCTCTTGGAAAATAAACCAACAACAGGTATACTATCCATGATTAATTTAAGCCCAGCCATGCCATTAGTTCAAAACATTGCCGCCATAGTCCTTATTACATCCTTAACAGTAGGGCTAGTCGGATCCTATATTTCAGTGACCAAGCATTTGAGGTGGACGAGATGAAGAAAGCATTGATATTTATTGGGTTATTACTCTTATTAAATGTAATAACTCCAACCTATGCCATAACCCACGAAGATTTCGCCGAAAACGAAAGCTATTATCGTGAAATGTGTACCAACACACTACAAAGTGATCAAAGGGATGTTTGTACCTCTTTTCAAGAGTACTTAAACAGTAAGATTCAAGGAACCAAGAGTTCTATCGAAGATCTAAGTGCATCCATCGCCGCCATCGAAGATGATCTTGCTGAAGCGGACCGTTTGTTGCGTCAACAACAAGAAGAAATCGCAGCGGCACAAGAAGAAATTGAAAAACTTAGTGAGTCAATTTCAATTATTGAAGAAAATATTGTTGAGTTAAACGAAACAATCGAAGAAAGAACCAAAGAAATTGGTGAGGTCAACGAACTCATTAAAAAACGATTAGTCTCTCAACAGGCAAATCTTCATATCAATACCATGGTCGAGTTCTTATTTGGAGGTAATTCGTATACCGATTTAGCACGTCGTGCCCATACGGTTGACCAAATGACTCGTCAAGACCAAGAACAAATGGATTGGTTTGTCGCCGAAAAAGAACAACTTGAAGATGATAACGAAGAACTAAGCCGCCAACAACTCGTCTTAGAAGATTCACTCGTTAATCAAAATGAACTTAAAGTGGCTCTAGAAGTTGCCAAGGCAGAAAATGAGAAAACAATTGAAATCTATCAAGAGGAAGTTGCTAACTTAAGTGAACAACAAGCCATCTTACAAGCTCAACAATCGGTTTCTCAATCAGCCATGGACAATATTTTGTCTCAATTTGTTGACTTAGATAACCGTGAAGAACAATTAAGACTTGAAGCACAACGCCTCAGAGAAGAAGCTGAAGCAGAGCGTCAACGTCAAGCGGAATTAGAACAACAACGCTTAGCCGCTCAAGAAGAGGCTGAACGCATAAGATTAGAACAAGAAGCCGCCGAAGCTGCACGCATCGCTGCCGAAAAAGAAGCCGCCTCAGACGCTGCTGAACAAGAAGCAGATGACGTAGCTCAAAATCCACCGACACAAACTGATCCAATTGGAACAGGTTCTGGTTGGTCACTGCCAGTCTATGGTGCAACCGTCACAGCAGGAGCTTGGTATTATGGTGGAGGTTTCTCAGGAATTCATGGGGGAAGCGTCCACTATGGAGTCGACTTTGGTGCCCCAATGGGAACCCCAATCTATTCCACAGGGCCTGGTGTAGTCGTTCAAGCTAACGCAAACTGTCCTGCTTGGGGTGGATTAGGCAATGCCTGTGGGAACTATGGTGGAAACCAAGTGACAACGATTGTCAGTATCAATAATTCCCTATATGGATTATTATATGCCCACTTACAAGCACCAGCCGTTTCTGTTGGTCAAACCATCAGTAGCGGACAAGTTATTGGTTATTTAGGGTCTTCCGGAAACTCTTCTGGACCACATTTACACCATGAAGTGTTCTATTTAGGGGATATGTCCTTACAAGATTACTTAAGTACTTGGAACGGTTCACTATCCTTTACACCAAATGGAACGTGGATGAACTTGAACTGGGCCTGTGAAGTGAAGGGCAGTGCCCCATGCCGTCACAACCCACAAACATGGTATGGACTACAAGTTGGTCGAGTCTATTAATTAAAATTAAACAATATCACTTAAAGAAGTTGAGCAATCAACTTCTTTTCAACTAAGATTAGTACTTTATGATAGAATATTTAAGAGGTAAGTTATGGATGATCAAAAAGTAAATGTAAAGCTTAAGAAACATGTATGGCCAGATGAGCTAAAACAACAGAAAAAGAAACGATCAACGGGTTTGTTGATGGTTTTTATCTGTTTAAGTGTTTTCTTAATAGGAGCAATGATTGGATCAATCATAACCAGGTCCAACCAAGTCAGTATCAATGAACCAATCATGGAGGAAAATCCAGGTGAGACGGCAGCGCCAACTCTAACACAGCGCCAACAATTCCAGAAGTTTCAAAATATCTACGATATTTTGACGCAACAATGGTATTTTTCAAGCACCATGGAAGATCCAAACCAACAAATTATGGATAACGCAATTAGAGGAATGATTGAACAAAATGGTGATCCACACACTTCCTATATGACTGCTGAAGAATTTGCAGCCTTTGAAGATGGTATCAATCAAAACTATGTTGGAATCGGAGTTCAATATTATCAGGTCGATGGTGTCTCAATTGTCCTAAAAGTGTTCAATGATTCACCCGCTGAACAAGCTGGAGTCTTACCAGGCGATATATTCTATAAAGTCGATGGGACAGATGTCATTGACATGGACCAAGATGTTGTCTCTGAAATGGTAAGAGGAGAAGAAGGAACAACCGTTAACATTGAATTTAAACGCAATGAAAAAATTATAGAAATGGACATTATCCGTGGACCAATCACATCAACCACCTTCGCTGAAATGGTTGAAGAAGGTATTGGTTATTTAGAAATCAATTCCTTTGGAAGTACTACAGGTGAACAAGTCAAACGTGAACTTGAAATGTTACGAGATAATGGAGCCACTAAATTAATTATCGATGTACGAGATAATGGAGGAGGTTACCTCCATGCACTTAATCAGATTGCCTCATTTTTCTTAAAATCTGATCAAGTTATCATCGCCCAAGAAGATGTTGATGGAAATATCGTCAATACGTATTCAACGGGTAAAACTTTTGATAATTTTGATGAGATTGTGATGTTGATTAATCAAAATTCAGCCTCGGCCTCAGAAGTCTTAGCACTTGCCCTAAGAGATAATTTAGATATCGAATTAGTAGGAACCAAATCATTTGGGAAAGGTACTGTACAAACTACCATTCCATTATTTGATGGTTCTAACTTAAAATACACCATAGCCAAGTGGTTATCACCCCTTGGTAAACAAATCCATGAAGATGGCATTGAACCTACCATTGAAGTCATTATTCATGAGGTTTTCCATATTCCAACCCCTTATTTAGAAGATGGTGAAACAATTGAATTTGACCAAGTCCATGAAGGCTTAGTCTTTGTTCAACAAGCTCTTGATTTCTTAGAATATCCAGTCGATCGAGTCGATGGCTATTTCTCTCAAGGAACACTGGATGCATATCATCAATATCTAGTTGATAATGATTTAGAAGAAACAGATGTAATTACTCGAGATACGATCGCAGGATTATCATCTAGGGTTTATCAACATTACAACCAAAATCTAAAAGCGTTGGATACTCAATTAGAAAAAGCGATAGAAATATTACGATGAAATTTGAATTAGTAAGTGATTATACGCCACAGGGCGACCAACCCAAAGCAATCCAGGAATTAGTCGATGGTTTAAACGACAATAAAAAACACCAAGTTTTACTCGGAGCAACCGGAACGGGTAAAACTTTTACCATTTCTCATGTGATTGCCCAGGTGAATAAACCAACTTTAGTTCTAGCTCACAACAAAACATTGGCTGGTCAGCTTTATTCCGAATTTAAATCATTCTTTCCAAACAACCGTGTTGAGTACTTTGTCTCAAACTTCGATTATTATCAACCAGAAGCCTATATGCCAAGAACCGATACCTATATCGAAAAAACATCCATGATCAACGAAGAATTGGATATGTTAAGATTGGCAGCACTTAATGCGATCTTACAGCGACGAGATACCATCATTGTGGCCTCAGTCGCCTGTATCTATGCATCCTCAGATCCGAATCTATATAAAGAAATGTTATATACGATTCGTGTTGGACAAGAACTTGACCGTAACGAATTATTAAAAGAACTGGTTTATCGCCAATATCAACGTAACGACATTGAACAAAAACGAGGCACCTTTCGAGTAAGAGGTGATGTCATCGAAATTGTTCTAGGATACAGTGATGAATTTGTTATAAGAATCGAAATGTTTGGTGATGAAGTCGAACGAATCACAGAAATTGACCCAATAACTGGGGTCGTCAAGTCTGGTTTTCAACTGTATCATATTTTCCCAGCCAATGAGTATGCCCGTAAAAAAAGGGATATCTTAGAAGCTTGTTTTAAAATTGAAGCAGAACTTGAAGAACGATTAAAAGTCTTAATCTCAGAAAATAAATTAGTCGAAGCACAACGCTTAGAACAGCGAACCCGCTATGACTTAGAATCCTTAAGAGAATTAGGAATGGTCTCAGGAATTGAGAACTATTCTCAACATATTGATGGACGAAGTGATGATCAACGTCCCTATAACTTATTTGATTACTTTCCAAAAGATTTCTTATTTGTGATCGATGAATCCCACGCCAGTATCCCACAAGTTAGAGGGATGTATAATGGGGACCGCTCCAGAAAAGAAACCTTAGTTGAATATGGCTTTAGACTACCAAGTGCCCTTAACAACCGTCCGATGCGCTTTGATGAGTTTGAAGGCATGATCAATCAAGTCATCTATGTCTCCGCCACACCAGGAGATTATGAACTTGACTTAGTCAACCATGATGTCGTCCAACAAATTATTCGTCCAACTGGATTATTAGATCCACTAGTCGAAGTACGCCCAATCGAAGGTCAAATTGATGACTTAATTTCTGAAGTTAAACAACGTATCGAAAGAGATGAGCGAACATTGATTACCACTTTAACGGTTAAGATGGCGGAAGACCTAACTCAATATTTAATGAATATGAATATGAAAGTAGGCTATCTCCATCATGAAACTAAGACATTAGAAAGAATTGAAATCTTACGAGAACTTCGACAAGGTAAGATTGATGTTTTAGTCGGAATTAACCTATTAAGAGAAGGCCTAGACTTACCAGAAGTATCCTTAATTGCCATCTTAGATGCTGATAAAGAAGGATTCTTACGCTCACAACGCTCCTTGATTCAAATTATTGGCCGTGCAGCCAGAAACCAAGATGGGAAAGTCATTATGTATGCCGATCGAATCACTGGTTCAATGGAATACGCCATCACTGAGACTGCGCGTCGACGTGAAATCCAAATGGCCTTCAATAAAGAACATGGGTGGGTCCCTAAAACGATTCGTAAAGAAATCCGTGATGCCATCCATGGCAAAGAAACCAAAGAAATGTCTCTTAAACATCTTAATAAAAAAGGAAAACAATCCAAGAAAGAAAAAGAGAAATTACTCCAACAACTTAGAGATGAAATGCGTGAAGCTGCCCGTGTCCTTGATTTTGAAAGAGCGGCTGAACTGCGCGATATCATCTTAGAAATAGAGAATTAATTATGTCTAGTAAAAACAAAATTGTGATTAAGGGCGCCCGCGTCAATAATCTAAAAAATATAAGCTTAGAAATTCCCAGAGATAAACTCGTCATTATGACTGGTCTATCGGGTTCTGGCAAAACATCCCTTGCTTTTGACACCATCTATGCTGAAGGACAACGACGCTATGTGGAGTCTCTTTCAGCCTATGCACGTCAATTCTTGGGGGGAAGTGAGAAACCAGATGTGGATAGCATTGAAGGCTTATCGCCATCCATAGCTATCGATCAAAAGACAACCCATAATAACCCACGCTCTACCGTGGGTACCGTCACAGAAATATATGATTATTTACGACTATTGTTTGCGCGTATTGGAACCCCAATCTGTCCTATACATGGTATAGAAATCAGTTCTCAAACGGTCGGACAAATGGTCAAACGCTTATTTACTTATCCAGAAGGGTCTCGCTTAAGTATTCTAGCGCCAATTGTCAAAAATAAAAAAGGAACCCATAAAGATCTGTTAGCCGACTTAGTCTCTGACGGATTTGTTCGTGTCAGAGTCAATGGAAAAATGAGTGTTATTGATGAAGTGGGTGATTTTGATAAAAACAAACGTCATGATATTGATGTGGTTGTCGATCGAATTGTCTTAAGAGAATCCAATGAGACTAGACTCAATGACTCAATTGAAACAGCCCTTAAATTATCATCAGGCATCTGTAAGGTATTGGTTGATGAAGAAGAAATCCTCTTTTCAAGCAAACATGCTTGTCCAGAATGCGGCTTCTCAATCGAACATTTAGAGCCAAGATTATTTTCTTTTAATGCGCCATTAGGAGCTTGTCATACTTGTAAAGGAATTGGTTATACCCAACATTTAGATGTTGATTTATTAATCCCAGATCAAAGTAAATCAATTAATGATGGAGCGATCCTCTACTTTAAAAATACAGTTAATACCGAAAATTTAGAGTGGCAAGAATTTGATGCCTTATTGTCTTACTATAAAATCGATAAATCTAAACCAATGGAAGAATTTACTAAAGAAGAATGGGATATAGTTTTAAATGGCTCTAAAAAGAGAATCTCCTTTACTCTTTATTCAAGAAGTGGTCATGTCTATTCTAAAACAGAAAGAATTGAAGGCATTCAAAAACTAATTGAAAGACGTTTCGCAGAAACAACCTCCAATATGTATCGTGATTGGGTCGATAATTTTATGTCGGAACAAACTTGTCATACCTGTGGTGGTAAACGATTAAATACGGAAGCACTAAGTGTTTATGTAGCCGATAAGAATATTCATCAATGGACAGAGATGGCCATTAATGATGCCTTAGAATTTGTTGAAAATCTTAAATTATCAAAAATGAACCAAGAAATATCTGAATTAATTATTCGTGAAATTAAGAGTCGCTTAACCTTTTTACACAATGTTGGTTTAGATTATTTAACGATGGACCGCTTAGCAGGAACTCTTTCAGGGGGTGAGGCACAACGGATTCGTTTGTCTAATCAAATTGGTTCTCAATTAACCGGTGTTTTATATGTCTTAGATGAACCATCAATTGGTTTACATCAACGGGATAACCAAAAATTAATTGATGCCCTCAAAGAAATGAGAGATTTAGGAAACTCCCTAATTGTGGTCGAACATGATGAAGATACCATGAGACAATCGGATTGGATCGTTGATATTGGACCAAGAGCTGGGATTCATGGGGGAGAAGTCATTGCTAATGGAACCCCACAAGAAGTTATGGAAGTGAAAGAATCCATTACTGGACAATATCTTAGTGGCAAGCTCAAAATCGATGTGCCACAAACACGTCGAGAAGGCAATGGAAACTTCATTGAAGTGATTGGGGCTAAACAAAACAACTTGAAGAATATTAATGTTCAAATACCACTAGGTACTTTTACCTGTGTTACCGGTGTTTCGGGTTCTGGTAAATCCTCTTTAGTCAATGAAGTCATTGGTAATGGAATAGGTCATGCCTTAAAACGAGCTCGCGTTAAACCGGGAGATGTTAAGGAAATAAAAGGCCTAGAACATATTGATAAACTTGTTATTATTGACCAAGATCCAATTGGCCGTACGCCTCGATCTAACCCAGCTACTTATACGGGGGTTTTTGATCAAATTCGTGATTTATATGCCAGTACTGTTGATGCCAAAACCTTAGGTTTTAATAAAGGAAGATTCTCCTTTAATGTTCGTGGTGGACGCTGTGAAGCCTGTCAAGGGGATGGGGTCAAGAAAATTTCAATGCACTTCTTGCCAGATGTTTATGTTGAATGTGAAGAATGTCATGGGAAACGATACAATGATCAAACATTATTAGTCGAGTATAAAGGGAAGAATATCTATGACATCCTTCAAATGGATGTTGAAGAAGCATTATCTTTCTTTGAGGCAATGCCATCCATTAAAAATAAACTTCAAACCTTAATGGATGTAGGACTTGGTTATATTAAGTTAGGTCAATCATCTGTTTCCTTATCAGGGGGGGAAGCACAACGAGTTAAGTTGGCTTCTGAACTTCAAAAAGTACCAACCGGTAAAACGGTCTTTATCTTAGATGAACCAACCACTGGTTTACATGCCGATGATGTGAAGAAATTAATCTCAGTTTTACAGCGCATCGTCGATAATGGTGATAGTATAATAGTAATTGAACATAACTTAGATATTATTAAATCAGCTGACTACATCATCGACTTAGGACCAGAAGGGGGACAAGGTGGTGGACAAGTGGTTGCCCAGGGAACCCCAGAACAAGTCAGTCAAGTCAAAAAAAGTTTTACCGGCCAATATTTAAAGAAAGTACTTTAGAGGAGTGACCTTATGGATGAGATTAAATGCCTAATTAGAGATTTTAAAAATCATTTTGGATTTCAACAAATTACTGGAAATGAACAATCCTTAGATCGTTGGATCATTGTTCCAGATGTCAATCGTCCTGGACTTGAGTTAGCCGGTTTCTTTGACCATACTGAACCACGCCGTGTTGTTATTATTGGTCTAAAAGAAATTGCGTTTATTCAACAATTACCAGAACACCTTCAATGGGAACGATTTGATATGCTCTTAGATGGTTGGACACCAGCTATTGTTGTGGCACATGGATTACCATGTCCAGATATCTTATGTCAGGTTGCTCATCAAAAGAATTTTCCAATCTTTGTGTCTGAGGTCGCTACCTCCCAAATCATGATTGATATCATCACTTACTTAGATGAACAGCTCTCACCCGTAGAGTATGTGCATGGAGTCTTAATTAATGTTTATGGGAAAGGGGTCTTAATTATTGGTGAATCTGGGATGGGTAAATCAGAGATAGCCTTAGAGTTAATTAGAAATAACCATATCCTGATTGCCGATGACCGAGTCGATGTCAAACGAACCCATGGACAACTCGTTGGCCAACCACCAGCCCTCTTAGCGGGGATGATTGAAATTCGAGGGATTGGCATTATGAATGTGACCCAGATGTTTGGTGCCTCATCCACCATGTCTAAATCCAATATTGATTTTGTGATTAAACTAGAGCCTTGGGATGATACAAAAGAATATTTAAGAACGGGCATTGAAACAGCAGAGCCCTATACGATTTTAGGTTTGTCCATTCCTCAACTGATCTTCCCTGTCAAGGAAGGACGTAATATGGCCATGTTAGTTGAATCAGCCGTCACAGACTTTACCCTAAAAGGAAGAGGGATTGATTCATCGAAACAGTTTGAAGAAAAAGTATATCAAATGTTAATTGATAAGAATAATTCTTAATTTCCCACAAACTCACATAAAATAACAATATTTTAATGAGAATTGGTCGATATAATAGGGGTGTAAGTAGAACTTACTACACATAACTCTCCCCTAAAGTGTTAATGTGTACTCTCTCTTTCCCCTTATTGAATAAAAAAAGCTCGATTTGATAATAATCGGGCTTTTTTCTTGTTTGCTTTTGATGGCGTTTACGAGCTCTATCTTTCTTTTCAATTTTAGTTTCTTCTTTTTGTTGTCTAAAGTGATAAGCACCAGAACCAAAAATTAAGGCTAAACCTAAATAGACTAACAGAAAACCAGGTCTTTGAAATGAAATCAAAGCAAGGTATAGACAGTAGACACTAATTGAGGCTAAGACAATAAATAAAAACGCTTTAAAGTTAAATTTCATTTTCATCACTCCACTAATCATGATACAACATTAATTCAATTAGATTGTTAAAGAATTGAGCGAGTGTTAGAATAATAGACAGATTTGAGGTGTCATATGAACTTTTTTCCAGATTCAACAACATTTTTAAAGATAGGACCACTTGAAATTAAATGGTATGCGGTCTTTATTTTATCTGGCGCATTAATTGCTTATCAGATAATAAAATCAAACTTTAGAAAGAAAGGTTATCCTCTACAAATAGCGGAAGATCTTTTTTTAGGCTGTTTATTAATTGGGATTTTAGGCGCCAGACTTTGGTATGTTGCCTTCTCTAATCCTGCGCATTATCTAGCAGACCCACTCTCTATCTTGAATTTTCAAGAAGGGGGATTAGCCATTCATGGTGGCTTATTCTTTGGTTTAGCCTTCGCCTATTTCTATTTAAAAAGAAAAGGGTATGACTTTATCAGCATGGCCGATGAGATTTTATATGTTGTCTTAGTCGCTCAAGGAATTGGTCGTTGGGGTAACTTTATTAATAAAGAAGCCTTTGGGCCAGTCATCGATGAAAGTGCCCTAAACTTCTTACCTAACTTCATTAAAGAGGGGATGTTCATCAATGGTAACTACCATATGCCAACCTTCTTAATGGAATCCGTCTTAAATATTATTGGATTCTTAATTATTCATTTCTTATTAAGACGCTTCACTAAAACCAAACGCGGTGATTTAGTTTATGCCTATTTAATGTGGTATGGAGTCGTTCGATTCTTTATCGAAATCTTCAGAACAGACGCATTATTAGTGGGTGATGGTGGACTTAAGATTGCTCAAATTGTATCGATTTTATTTATTATCATCGGTTTATTAGGTTATCTGGGTCTCTTTAGAAAGATTGTTAAACCAAAACTACCAATTCTAATTTTTGATTTTGATGGAACGCTCTTAGATACCGAATCAACTATAATTGAAACATTTAAATCCGTCTTTTCTGAAGTCGAAACAACCCATGAGCTCAGTGACGACGATTATGATTCATTAGTTGGACCAACCCTAATCTCTAGTTTCGAAAAATATGTCGTCAATCCAAATGTCGATCAATTAATCGATACTTATCGCTCACGCATGGTACAAAATCATAAGGCACTGGCTAAACCAATGCCCAATGCTTTAGAAGCACTCAAAGGATTAAAAGAAAAAGGCTATAAGATTGCGATATTTAGTAATAAACAAACCGATATGATTAAGATGGGCCTTGATCAAGTGGAAATGACACCCTATATTGACTTAGTTGTTGGACAAGACTTGGTCGAAAAAACAAAACCAGATCCTTATGGAATCAATCTGATTGTTAAAAACTTAAAAGGAACTTATGATAACGTGGTCATGATTGGCGATAGTGTCGATGATATTTTAGCGGGACAAAACGCCAACGCGTATACGATTGCGTATTCAGAAAATGAAAAACGACAACAAATGTTAATGGCTCAAAACCCCAATGCGATGGTTTATTCATTGTTGGAAATTGAACCATTACTCTCAGAAAGGAAATTATGGAACAAATTTACGATTTAATTATTATTGGGAGTGGTCCAGCTGGGATGACCGCTGCCGTATATGCTACGCGTGCTGAAATGAGAACCCTCATTTTAGAGAACAATGCGCCTGGCGGAAAGATGGTAAAAACCCACTTAGTAGAAAATTATCCTGGTTTTGACTCCATTACTGGAGTTGATTTATCCATCAAAATGCATACTCACTCCACTGCCTTTGGGGCTGTCTACCAATATGGAGATGTGACTAGTGTTAGTAAAAACGATCAACTGTTTAGTGTCACTACCAAGGATGGTTCAGTTTATCAGTCTAAAGCAGTCATTGCGGCCACTGGAACGATTGAGCGAAAACTCGGCTTAGAACACGAAGATGAGCTAGTTGGTAAAGGAGTCTCATACTGTGCAGTTTGTGATGGAGCATTCTTTAAAAACAGAGATGTAATTGTTATTGGCGGAGGAAACTCAGCCATTGATGAATCGATTTACTTAACTCAATTTGTCAACAAAGTAACCGTTATTATGAGACGCGATGTCTTTAGAGCCGATCGTGGAACGGTAGAAGTTGCTAAGCGAAATCCAAAGATTGAATTCTTATATCACTATACACCTCAAGAGATTTTAGTTGAAAATGGTTTAGTGTCAGGCTTAAGAATTAAATCGACTCAAAGTGATGAAATCATTGATGTTTCAGGGGCAGCCATCTTCCCATATATTGGGGCAGATCCTGCCACAGACTATCTAAAAGACTTGGATATCTTGGATGAAGACGGATATGGCATTGTTAATGAGATGATGGAAACATCGATTGCTGGTTTATATACCATTGGTGATATGAATCAAAAACAATTGAGACAAATTGTTACAGCAACCTCTGATGGTGCTATCGCAGCCCAACAAGCCATTGCCTATATCACAAAAGAAGTCACTGAGTAAGTGGCTTTTTTGTTAGAAATGTCCTCTAATATGGTAAACTTTCAGTAAGGAGAATGACCATGTTAAATCAAAATATCTATCAAGTATTTATCCGCAATCATACTTTAGAAGGAACGATTCAAGCACTTATTTCTGACTTAAAACGAATTAAAGAAATGGGTTTTGATGTGCTCTATATCATGCCATTTCATCCCATCTCAAAACTAAATCGAAAGGGAACCTATGGCAGTCCCTATGCCATTGCCAATTATTATGAAGTGAGTGAGGATTTAGGGACACTCGATGACTTTAAAGAACTTATAAATCAAGTTCATCAACACAAGATGAGTTTAATCATCGACATTGTCTTTAATCATGCGGGGGCAGACCATCAATATGCTAGCACAAATCCAGAATTCTTTATCTTGGATGAAAATAATCAACCAACCCGAAAAGTTGCTGATTGGTCAGATATCATTGACTATGATTTTAGTTGTCGTGAATTATGGACAGAACTGAAGAACGTGCTCATGTTTTGGGCAGATATTGGTGTTGATGGTTTTCGCTGTGATGTGGCGTCACTAGTACCTTATGAATTTTGGTTAGAGGCCGTCTCATTTATTAAAGCCAAACATCCAGATTTAAAATGGTTTTCAGAAAGCATTGACTTGAACTTTAGAGAAGCTTTGGCTAAAAATGATGAGGGCACATCAAGTGATTTAGATATCTTACGTTTATTTGATGGTTCCTATAATTATGATATTTGGCCACAAGTTCAATTAGCTATGAAAGATCACTCACAACTTTCGTTATTGAGTGAACTGCTGAATTATCGATATGGTCAACAATTAAGAAATAAGACGAAATGGAACTTTATTGAAAATCATGATCAAGCTCGAGTCAGAGCCAATGGACTAAGCGATAAAGATTATCGGATGTGGTTATCCTTTATGTTGTTATATCCTGGTATGGGATTTATGTATCATGGTCAAGAATCAAAAACACAACCAGATGCTTCTTTCTTTGAAAAAGAAGCGATCAAGATGGACTTAGATCATGACTTGGTTCAGTTAATAACTCGTTGTAATCAACTTAAGAAACAGTGGGTCAGTGAAGGGGAAGTTTGGGCAAAAACAAATGTCAATAATCAGGTCTTAACTTTAACTATTACCACTAAAGTGAATGTGTATCAGTTGATTTTGAACTTTAATGATGAGTCAGTCTTAATTGAGAATCAACAATTATTTTCTAAAAATGCCCTATATGATACACCCATCACCGTTATCCATGATAAAATACAACTACAGGATTATCCTGTGTTAATCATTGAAGGGAGATAAGCTATGTTAAGTAATAGGAATTTCATCGTTGTAACTGGAATGTCTGGAGCGGGTAAAACAACCACGATGAGTGTGTTTGAAGACATGGGTTATTTAACGATTGATAATTTCCCTCATGAATTATTGGGTGATTTAGCCCATTTAGTTGATCAAGATCCGACCAAATATTACAACAAAGTAATTCTTGGTCTTAACATTATGGACTTTCAAAAGTTCTTAGACAGTATGGCTGATCATTCATTAGACTTTAAAGTCATTATGTTAAATTGTCGTGAAGATGAATTATTAAAACGTTATAAATACAATCGACGGGTTCATCCACTTGTCAAGCATCATTTAGCTCAAACCCCAATTGAGGCCATTGGTTTAGAGCGTCAAGAGTTTAATCGATTAATGAAACCTGAATATATTGAAATTGACACCTCTTTCTTAAGTAAGCGACAATTAATTAATGAGATTGAGTTGCATCGTGAGATTGAGTTTGATTTTAATGCCAGTATTTCTTTTCAATCCTTTGGTTATCGATTTGGGATTCCAATTGATGCCGATTATATCTTTGATGTTCGATTTTTAGATAATCCTTATTGGAACGAGTTATTAAGAGAGAAAACAGGTAAAGATGAAGAAGTCATCAATGCGGTTCATGCCGATCCAAAAACAGAACGCTTCCTCTATGCCTTGGTAGCATTATTAGATAATGTCATTGATGGTAGTCTAAACATGGATCGATCTACCTTAACAATTGCGATTGGATGTACAGGGGGACAACATCGCTCGGTAGTCATTGCTGATTATTTAAAGAATCATTATGGATCGACTACATTTAAATCCATCATTACACCAGATGATGAGACGGATTTAAACGTGATGGTCTCCCATCGAGACTTAGAAAGAAATTTAGCTGCAGTTAAAGCAGAAGAAAAAGCGAAACAAAACTAAAATGAAAAAGAAAATTGTTGTTATTGGGGGAGGACACGGATCAGCAACCATGCTTCGTGGTCTTAAGACACTCCCCAATGTAAAACTAACCAGTATTGTGGCAGTCTCTGATAGTGGAGGCTCAACAGGACGATTACGTAATTTATTTGATATTCCAGCCATTGGTGACATCCGAAATGTGATGACGGCCATGGCTGAAGAAGAAACCTTGTTTAAGTTTCTAATGGAATATCGTTTTAATAATCCATTGGTAAAAGATGAAGATGTCATTGGTCATAATTTAGGGAATCTGATTTTATATGCCCTGATGGATCGTCAAGGGGGTAATCTAACAGAAGCTATTTCGGCAGCCTCAAAGGTATTAAATGTTCAAGGTCAAATTATTCCATCTTCCTTAGAGTCTATTACACTTTATGCTAAGATGGCCGATGATACGATTGTGCGTGGGGAGGCGAACATCCCTCAAATTGATAACTCAATTTCTGAAGTGTTTTTTGATCATGATGTGAAAGCAAGTTACCAAGCGATAAAAGCTATTAAAGAAGCGGATATCATAATTTTAGGAGTAGGGTCTTTATTTACTTCGATTCTACCGAATTTGATTATCAAAGATATTGCTGAAGCGATAAATAAAAGTAAAAGTCCAGTTGTATATTACTGTAATATGATGAGTGAAACGGGAGAGACCGATGGTTATTGTATGGAAGATCATGTCCATATGATTAATAAACATGGAGTTAAAGTCGATGCGGTGGTGATGGCTGATGACATTATTCCTGAATCGCTTTTAAATCGTTATAGTCAGTCTAAACAACAAGTCGTTTTGGCGAAAAAGAAGAATCATGATTATAAAGTATTGACCAAGAATTTATTAATGTTTGATTCTCATCAAATTAGACATTCACCAGATAAAATACGAAATACATTTATTGATGTACTAAAAGAAATGGGGTTAAGTGAGTGAGCTTTGCTCAAGAAGTAAAAAATGAATTATGCCAATTAAAATATGATGATAAACAAGCTTTGGCTCAGATTGGCGCCATGATTGTGGCCAATGGGTCAATGGTTATTTCCAATAAAGAGATTCATATTAATGTTGTCTTTTCTCAAGCAATGATTGCCAAGCGCTTTGTGTTGTTAATAAAACAGCTGTATCAAATAGAGTGTGAGTTATTTACGACGCGTCGTCCTAATTTAAGAAAAGACTATATTTATGAAGTCTTATTAAAGGATAAAGTTAAAATCATTTTAGAGGATGTAGGTGTTTATGGTGTTAAAGGCTTAGATCAAAAAGTAAGTCGTGCACTACTTAAAAGCGATGAAAGTGTTCAAGCCTATTGTGCCGGATGGTTTTTAGTGGCCGGTTCCATGAATTCCCCAAGAAGTACTAACTATCATTGTGAGTTTCGTTGTGAAAAGGACATTCATGCTAAAGAGTTGGTACAGTTATTAAAACGATTCCATATCAATGCGAAAATAACAACTCGACGAAAAGAAAGAGTGGTTTATATTAAAGCCAGTGATCAGATTGCGGATGTATTAAGGATGTTGGGAGCCCATCAAGGGTTGATGATGTATGAAGATATTCGAATTCAACGCGATTTCCACAATTCACTAATCCGTTTGGATAATTGTGAAGTGGCCAATGAAATGAAGACTTTGAAGGCTGGTCAAAAACAAGTGGAGGCGATTGAAAAATTAATTAAACACCATCGTCTTGATTTCTTAGACCAAAAACTAATTGATATTGCGCATTTACGACTAGAGAACCCAGAATTATCATTGAATGAACTGGCGAGCTTGTATCAACAGGAGACAGGCATTACAATGAGTAAGTCAGGAATCAAACATCGTTTGGATAAACTAATGAATTTAGCGTCCAAAATAAATAGCAGTGAAGGAGAGACAGCCAATGAGACAGTTTAATATATCCGGTTTAATTTTCATCTTTTTAATTCTTTTAGGATTAGTGTGGTTAATTAGAGCCCTATGGCCACTGATCGTTATTTTTATTTTGTATTTATTGATTAAATCAGTCTTTACTAAAGAGAAAGAAGTGCCCACTTACCAGCAGCCCCATCAAAGAACCAATCGTGAAGTTTCAGGAGATGTCATTGATGCTGATTTTGAAGCGAGGGAAGTTGAATAATGTTAATTCGAGTGGCGAATGCGAGCGATACAGAAACGCTCTATCATCAGTGGAAAGAAGTCTTTAAATTTGATGACTATGGTTCAATAGATGCTTATTTTGAATATGTCTTTAAACCAAAAAACTGTTATGTTTTAATTATTGATAATCAGATTGTGTCTTCTTTAATGGTCCATCCTAAACAGATGGTCTTACATCAAAAGATTGTGGATGTGGCCTTTATCGTAGGCGTTTATACTATTGAAGAATATCGTCATCAAGGCCATATGAAAACTTTGATGAATTATGTGTTAAAAGATTTGGAGTACAATTATTTATTAACGGTGACCCAGGCCTATAGTCCAGAACTTTATGCTCAGTTTGGATTTGAACCCGTGTTTCAACAACGCGTTTATCAGGTCAAACGTTCCATGATTAAACCGATGGATTCGGTAGGAATTAGAATTTCTCAAGAACTTAAGGATAATGTCCAATTGTATCAATACTTTACAAAGTTCTTTAATGGTTACTTTGTGAGAGATGAAGCCTATTATGAAACAATGATGAAGGTTGTGGCGGCTGAAAATGGACAGTATGTTTCTTTATATAATCAACAACAAGAAATGGTGGCCCATTTAAGAATGGTCGTTCATGATCAAGAAGTGATTGTGGATGAAGTGCTGTATAAAGATACGGCATCGATGATTAAGATTTTATCGTATGTTATGTCGAAGTATCCTCGTTTAGAGGTTCATGTTAGTATGGTTGAAAATTTAGAGAAACTAATGGGTGCGATTCATTTGAGAAATGAGGCGAGTATGTTAGTGAAACTTAATGATTCTCAACTTTTTGATCGTTTATTTAAAGTTAAGGTGAAGAGTGCCGATTCGGCTATGAAGGCTTTTTCGAAACCTCTATTTAATACTGATTTTTATTAATTTCTAAGTGGATGCCCTTACATTTATGAGGTGTCTAAAATTCACTAATTATTGGTGAATTTTAATAGCGAAAAAGTTCACAAATTTGGTTGTTTCGTTGACACTTTTGTGTTGAATAGTCTATAATGAATGTGTTGTTTAAGGAGGACGAAAAAATTATGACGACAAAAATTGCAATTAATGGATTTGGACGAATTGGAAGACTTGCTTACCGTTTAATGCACAATGATGCTGACGTTGAAGTAGTTGCTATTAATGATTTAACTGATGCTAAAACATTGGCTCATTTACTTAAGTATGATACGGCTCAAGGACGTTTTGAAGAAGACGTAACTTATAACGACGAAGGAATCGTTGTTAATGGCAAAGAAGTAAAAATTTATTCTGAGAAAAACCCAGCTGATTTACCTTGGGGAGAATTAGGAGTTGATGTAGTTCTAGAATGTACTGGACTTTTCACTTCTAAAGAAAAAGCGCATGCACATATCGAAGCTGGCGCTAAAAAAGTTATCGTTTCTGCTCCTGCAGGAAGTGATGTTGAAACAATCGTATTCAATGTTAACCACGATACACTAGATGGTTCTGAAGAAATTATTTCTGCTGCATCTTGTACAACAAACTGCTTAGCACCTATGGCGAAAGTACTTCATGATGAATTTACTATCAAAACTGGTACTATGACTACTATCCACGCTTACACAAATGACCAAAACACTTTAGATGCACCTCACCGTAAAGGTGACTTACGTCGTGCTCGTGCTGCTGCAGCAAACATTATCCCTAACTCTACAGGGGCTGCTAAAGCAATCGGTCTTGTTATTCCTGAATTAGATGGCGTATTAGACGGAGCTGCTCAACGTGTTCCAGTAATTACTGGTTCTTTAACAGAATTAGTGGCTGTTGTTGAAAAAGATGCGACTGTTGAAAGTGTTAATGAAGCAATGAAGAATGCTGCTAACGAATCTTATGGTTATACTGAAGAACCACTTGTATCTTCTGATATCATTGGTATGAGCTATGGATCATTATTTGATGCCACTCAAACTAAAGTATCTACAGTTGGCGGAGTTAACTTAGTTAAGATTGCTGCTTGGTATGATAATGAAGCTTCTTATACTTATCAATTAATCCGTACAGCTAAATTCTTAGTTTCTCAAAAGTAAAACTAATTTAAGTACTGTTAATAAAAGAGGAAGCGATTCCTCTTTTTGTTTTTTAGATTGGAGATCATATGCAATTATTTAATACTCGTTCAAATAAAATTGAAGAATTCGTCCCTATAAAAGAAAATGAAGTGAGTCTCTATGTTTGTGGACCTACTGTTTATAATCATGCCCATATTGGTAATGCTAGACCAATTGTTGTTTTTGATACGCTCAAAAAGGTCTTTGAAGCCTTAGGTTATCAAGTTCATTTTGTCTCCAACTATACGGATATTGATGATAAAATCATCAAACAAGCAAAACAAGAAAATCTTTCGGAACAAGAAATTGCTCAACAATATATCGAAGCATATGAACTGGTTCGTCATCAACTCAATGCGGATATGCCCGATCAAACACCTCGTGTGACTCAAACCATTGAGGCCATTATTGACTATATTGAAAATTTAGTTGATTTAGGGTTTGCTTACCAATCAAATGGTGATGTTTATTTTAGAATCGACAAAGTCAAAGAGTATGGGTCACTGTCTCATCAAATCTTAGATGAATTGATGGTAGGTGCCCGTATTGAACAAAATCAAGATAAAGAAAATCCACTTGATTTTGTATTGTGGAAAAAAACAGAGGATGATGGCATTAAATGGGATTCCCCATGGGGAGCAGGTCGTCCTGGGTGGCACACAGAATGTGTAGTTATGATTCATAAAGAGTTCAAGACATCTAAAATTGATATTCATGGTGGAGGTTTAGACTTAAAGTTTCCACATCATGAAAATGAGGCGGCTCAAAACTGTGCTAGCCATCAGTCTGATCTAGCAAATTATTGGGTGCATAATGCCATGATAAATATTGATGGTGAAAAGATGTCTAAATCATTAGGGAATGTACGTTTAGCTAAAGATATCATTGAACAATTAGGTTCTAATGTGGTTCGTTGGATATTAGTGAGCCCACATTATCGCCAAACCTTTAATTTAACGGATGAAACGATTGAACAAGCTCAGTCTGAATTAAATAAAGTGTTTTTACCGTTGAAACAAGCGCATCTAATTCTTCAGTTAGAAAATCGTTTAGGCGATCAATTTGAGATGGATAAATTTAATCTCTTTTTAGAACCGATGAAAGATGATTTAAACACGCCAAATGCCATTAGTGCTTTATTTGAAGTGGTCAAAGAACTTAATCAAGCACTTCGAGTCAGAGAGAAAGATTTAGATGTCATCTCTGGTTTATTTAATAGTATTCGTCAAATGTTGTTTGTTTTAGGGATTGAGTTTGATTTTGTTGATTTAGACCAACACCAAAGAGAACTGTATCAACAGTGGGAATTCGCTAAAAAAGAAAAGAACTTTGATTTGGCTGATCAGTTAAGAGCTCAACTTAGTGAACAAGGGATATTATGATCAATAAATCGGCACAAGTTCTTGCTTATATAGGGGATGCTGTTTTATCATTACAGGTAAGAGAATATTTAGTGAAGCAAGGGATTACTAAACCTCAACGATTATTGGATGAGTCGATTAAATTTGTTTCAGCGGTGGCTCAGGCTGAATTCATTAAAGAGATTTTAAATCAAGAGATCTTAACGACTCAGGAAACTACTATTTTTAGAAGAGCTTATAACTATAAATTTCATTCAAAGGCAAAAAATGCGGATATCAATTCCTACAAATATTCGACAGGTTTAGAGGCTTTATGGGGTTATTGGTATTTAGATCAACAACATGAGCGTCTAGAACAAATGTGGGACAAATATAAAACTTTCCAGAAGGAGAAGTATGAGACAATTCATTTACTCCAAAAATAGTGTCTTGGAGCGACTTAAACAAAAACATGAAATTAAAAAGATTTTATTGGTTTCGAAACAACCTGAAATAGAGAAATTAGCAAAAGCAGCTAATATTGATGTTGAAATGATCCCAGCCAAAGTAGCGGATAAGCTAGTGAGCGGGACCCATCAAGGAGTGATTGCTGAAGTACCAGATTATAAGGATATTGAGTTAAATGATTTAATTCAATCACTCAATTTAGAGTCAAATCCTATCTTGGTGATGTGTGATCAACTGGAAGATCCACATAACTTGGGTGCGATTCTAAGAACTTGTGATGGGGTGGGAGCTGCTGGTGTCATTATTCCTAAGAATAGGAGTGTCACACTCAATAGTACAGTTGCTAGAGTCTCAACAGGGGCGATTGAAACAGTTCCGGTGTCAATTGTGACCAACCTTACTCAGGCAGTTAAGACTTTAAAAGAGAAGGGATTTTGGATTGTGGGACTTGATAATACTGAGAGCCAGGATTATCGTCTTATTCCTTCTGATCGTCCGTTAGTCTTAATTGTTGGCTCAGAAAAGAAAGGGATTAGTAACAATTTGAAGAAAGAATGTGATTATCGTGCCAAGATTTTTATGAGAGGAAGTGTTAATTCACTCAATGTTTCGGTAGCGACGGCAATCATGCTTTATAGCATTATTGAAAAAAGAATACCAATAGAATAGTTAAGAAGAGGTGGGGGCCATGCAAGACTATGAACTTTTGTATTACTACCGGATGAATCCATTCCATTGTTTTCAATTAATTGAAAATGAATACCGAAAACTGATGTTTTCTGCTATTCATCAAGTTTGCTACAACTTTTCCAGTGTTTGTTTTAGCGTTGATGATGCGTATCAAGAAGGCTTGATGACCTTAGTGATTGCGATTGATTCTTATCGCCATGATAAGGAGGCAAGTTTCTCATCGTATCTGTATCGATGTGTGACTTCTAGCGCAAGACTATTGGTTCGAAAACATCGATCACTCTCCTTTGGGTTATTGGATCGTTGTTATTCGCTTCAATATCCAATATCTAGTGATGATTCACTCATCTTAATGGATGTAGTGGCGGAAGAAAAGGTATGGTATCAACCACAACCAATGGCGAATTATCAAGATATTGAGAAAATCACATTGGAAGTTATTTCTAATTTAAAACCGATTGAGAAACAAGTTTTTAAATTAAGAAATGATGGCATTTCGTATCAAGAGATTTCTAAAGATACGAATTTATCAACAAAGAAGGTCGATAATATCCTTCAAAAAATTAGACGTTTAGTGAAACAAGAACTAGAGAGTGGATTTTAAAGGCTCGTTCAAGAACTTTTAGAAAAACAGCTGTTTGCTATTAGGACTTTTAGAATAGGCTAATGAAGGATCAAAATCAGGTTGATTGAGGTCCTTTTTTTCTTAACGCTAAGAACGTATAGAACCCTTAGTCTGAGAGTATCTAAATTTCTATATCCAGCAGCATTTCGAATTAACAGTTTAATAATATTATTTCGTGATTCAATGGGTCCATTAGAGATTCGCCTTGAATCTAATCGTGTGAACGAATTAAGTATTTCTCTCTTCCATTTCATGAGGGTTTTTTCGATTCTTCTTAAATCCGAGTGAGTGTGATAGATGCAGGTT
>CAYFSJ010000007.1:32921-41199 GCA_964345765.1 uncultured Erysipelothrix sp. | reverse complement strand
ACGCTGCCAAGAACAGTACGGATCTGCAAAGTATACATCACACTTTAAAGCCTTCTCGATTTGTTCATATCCTGAAAACTCTTTTCCTCTATCGCACGTTATTGTTTTTACTAATTCTGAATCTAAACTTGATAACATTTTTATAATTGCAGTTGTCACATTGGATTCTTTTCTGTTGGGTAGTACACACGATAATGTATACCGTGATTTTCTCTCGACTAATGTAACCAAGCAAAACGAACTCTTCCGTTTATGACCATATCTCCCTGATTCGACAGTATCCGCTTCCCAGTGACCTAGTTCTTCTCGTTTATGAACATGTTTCGGTCTTTTCTTGATTGTCTTACCTATATTAAATCTTCCGCGTGTTTCTTGGGGTCTTTTGAATTTCCCTTTACGACGTAACTTCTTCATATCCCCCTTAACGATAAGACCGCTATGGATCCATCGATAAATTGTCGAGAATGATGGGATAGAGTGATTATTTTCTTTTTTGCTTCGCTTATCAACCTGCTCAGGGGACCAGTTTTGATTAATCTTTAAATTGATGTATTCAACGACATCACAATCAATCTGTATACGTCTTCCGCAATTGAGACGTCTTTGGGAATAAAGACGTGAGGCGGTTAAAGGGTGATAAACATTATTACCACCTTTGTTTCTTCGAATTTCACGAGAAATCGTAGATGGGCTTCTGTCTAAAACCTTAGCTATCTTTCTTAAAGAAGTACCTTCATTAACTAATTTCTTTATACATGCTCGTTCCTCTATGCTAATATGTTTATAGCTCATAGCATTTCCTCCTGGTTGTATCCGCAAATACATCTTACCACGAGAATGCTATGGGCCTTTTTATTGGTGTTGCACTTAAAATACTAATTTATCTATACAAAAAAGATCTGACTCATTATGAATCAGATCCTTTTAATGTATTATATTTAGCCTTTAACAGCCAATGTTTCCCCATCAGGTCCAGGAGTATTCGCTAAGTATTCAACAATTGAATCGCGTTGTTCTTGATTACTTGGTTTACATAGACGAACATTATTAGTTTCTTGGTCAACTAACGCATTAGCAAGCCCAGCACAGCCAGGATACCCACACGCACCGCAATTATAACCAGGAAGTAGTTGTATCACTTGTGCATAACGTGGATCTTCTTGAACCGCAAAGATCTTAGCAGCAAAAGCAAGCAGCAATCCTAACAATCCTCCGATTGCACCAATAATAAGCATTGGTATTAGAATTTCATTCATTTAGTTATGTTCCTTTCTATTAGTATCATAATGCCCACACGCCACATCTTGACATGTACCACAATTTGCTAGAAGGTGTGAACAACCCTCTGGCACAGGAGTATCCTTATTCTCATGAAATGAGTAAGAATAGAAAACAGTCAGTCCAACGATTAATAACAATCCATAGACTAGTGGCATTAGATAATACCTGCTAGACCAGAGAATGCTAGAGACATAATTGCTAATGTAACAAGCGCAATTGGTCCACCAGCAAAGGCTTTTGGTGTGTCAGCACTGTCTAAACGTTCACGGATACTGGCAAAGATAACGAGAATTAACATAAATCCAAGAGGTACTGCAGTCGAATATACGAGCATTTCTGTGAAATTAAAGCCTCTCGCAATATTTTCTAAAGCAACATATAAAACAACACAGTTTGTAGTAATTAAAGGTAAGAAGATTCCTAAGCTCTTATAAAGCGCAGGAGATGCTTTCTTAATAAATAATTCAGTAAACTGAACAAATGCCGCAATAATTAAGATAAAGACTAATAAATCCATGTATTGAAGATTTAATTCAGTATCTAAGACAAATTCATAAATACTCCAAGTTAGAATCGAAGATCCAACAATAACAAATAGAACCGCAAAACTCATTCCAATTGCTGAATCCAGTTTCTTAGATACACCCATAATTGGACACATACCTAAGAACTTAGTTAGAACAACGTTTTCAATAAAGATGGCCGCAAAGGCAAGTGTTAATAGTTCAGCCATTATTTAGTCGCCCCTTTCTTCTTTGCTTTTTCAGCATTTGCTTGATGATTTGTATAAGCAACATAGGCCGCAATAATAAAGGCAAATGTTAAGAATGCACCTGCAGGAGAACTGAATGTAGGAATAGTGAATCCTTCAGGAATAATGGATACATCAAACATTGTTTCAGTCGTGATTGGGTTATACATTGATAATCTACCAGTGGCTAATACTTGTCTGAAGAATCCAATAATCACAATAATAAGTGTATAACCAATCCCCATTCCTAATCCATCTAAGAATGAATCAGCCACATTGTTCTTACTAGCAAAGGCTTCAGCACGTCCTAAGATAATACAGTTAACAACGATTAGTCCTAGGAAAGTTCCTAACGCGTTATAAAGTGATGGTATATAAGCATGTAGAAACATATCAACAATTTTAACCAGTGTCGCAATAACAACAATATAAACTGGGATACGAATATCTTCAGGGGTAATATTTCTAATTAAAGAAATAATGACATTGGATGAGACCAAAACGAAGATAACACAAAGTCCCATACCAATTGAGTTATTAATATCTGTGGTAATCGCAAGAGTCGAACACAGTCCAAGTAATAGAACTAAGACAGGGTTTTCTCTAAAGAAACCAGCCGTAAAGATATCTAATTTACTTCTTTTATTTTGACTCATTATTGACCTCCAAATTCTTCAGCTGCTTTTTTAACAGCTTCTAAAACTGAATCGGATGAATAAGTAGCACCAGTCGAAGTATCAACATCAATTTCACCAGTAACATCTAAACCTTCAAATAATGCTAACCATGCTTCATCACGAGCTGGTTTTCCTTCAAAATCAGAATCATTAAACTCTTCAAATGAAACAGATTCAATAATTCCATCGTCGCTAATTTTAACTAATACAATATTTTTAGCTGCAAAGCCTTCAGACTCAATTACATAAGTCCCATCTTCACGAACTTCAAGAACACTTGTCGTTGAAGATGTTTCTTCTTGTCCACCTTCACCTGTATGAGCGGATGATGCTGCTTTAACAGCCTCTAAGACTGAATCTGATGAATAAGTTGCTCCAGTACTTGTATCAACATCAATCTCTCCAGTAACATCTAAACCTTCAAATAATGCTAACCATGCTTCATCACGAGCTGGTTTTCCTTCAAAATCAGAATCATTAAACTCTTCAAATGAAACAGATTCAACAAGTCCAGCTTCAGAAATTTGAACACGAACCACATTTGTTCCAGAAAATCCTTCTGCTTCAACTAAATAGACAGTAGAAGTTCCTTCTTCTAAAGTTTCCACAATGGTTGCACCTGCAGGTTCAGGTTCTGCAGGAGCACTAGGAGTTGCAGTAGAACCAGTCAAATCATTAAAAACTGAGACAGCTGCATTAACACCATTTACAACCGCATTACTAGAGGATGTTGCTCCTGAAACAACTTCAGCAGCATCTCCAGTAGTTTTGCCTTGCATTGAATCAATATAAGCATCTTCACTTAATCGTTGACCAAAACCTGGTGTCTCAGAGTTTTGTAGAATCGCAAACTTAGAATTAGATCCATCATTGTCATAACCAATTAAGAAACTAATAATATCTTCATATCCTTTACTTTCAACCTTAAATACATGGGCTGTATCATCAACTGCATAGGCTTCTTTAACCAGTCCATTTTCATCAGGAGTGAATTCAAGCATTTCAAAATTAGTTGCATCTGGATAAAGTTGTTCTAACTCAGCTGTTTGAGCACTCGCATCATTTGCCGCAATAACAGGAGCTGTCATTTGATTGACTGCTGCTAATAAACCGGTTGCCAGTGCCGCAACAACTGCTAAGAAAATGGTCATTTTTAACGTTTTATTCATTATTGTCCTCCAAATTCAGCAGCTGCTTTCTTCACTGCTTCTAATACTGAATTGGATGATAAAGTAGCTCCAGTACTTGTATCGACATTAATCTCTGAATTAACATCTAAGCCTTCAAATTCAGCTAACCATGCTTCATCACGAGCTGGTTTACCTTCAAAGTCAGAGTCGTTAAATTCATCAAATGAAACAGATTCAACTAAGCCAGCCTCAGAAATAACAACACGAACTAAGTTATCACCTGAGAACCCTTTAGAAGAAACAACATAGACACTAGAAGATCCTTCTTGGGTTGTTTCAACAATTGAGACTGTTTCATCACCAGCGGCTGCCACTTCAACCACATTACCAGTTAAGCCTGAGATTAATAAAGCGACTACGCCAACTCCAGCTAATCCCATCATGGCTTTCTTGTAAGTTTTAATTTGGCTACCAGCTAATAAGTAATCAATTAACGGAACTAAAATATTCATTAATGCGATCGCATAAACAACTCCACCTGGAGTTTGTCCAAAGACACGAATCACAACGGTAAGAATCCCGGCACCAACACCAAAGATAGCGCGTCCAACAGGATGAATTGGTGAAGTCACTGGATCAGTTAACATAAAGACTGCCCCAAATAAGACACCACCACTTAAGACTTGATAAAGTGCATAAGACATATCCATACCACTAATTAAAGCGATAACTAATCCCATCGCAAACACAGTTCCAATGTAGAACAATGAAATTCTCCAATCGATGACTTCACGGATAATTAAGAATGCACCTAAGATAATTAATAGAATTGCTGGTGTTTCACCAATCGCACCTGGATGCCAACCTGTTAGCATTCCCATCCAACCACCAAATGGTTCTAAGAAAGATTCAAAACCACCTTGAGCAATTGTCCAACCATTTGAATTAATGGCTGTTACTGGTGTAACACCGGTCGATAATTCAGAAACAACTTGGCCACCAAAACCTGACATCATAACAATACGTCCAACGCCAGCTGGATTAAAGATGTTTTGACCAAATCCACCAAAGACTAACTTCCCGACAAATATCGCAAAGACAGTTCCCATAATAACAGGATAAATAGCTGTATTAGGCGAAGTAATTAAAACTAAGATAATAGAAGTAATATAAGGATAGCTAGAAGCTAAATGAGCTTTAATATCCTTTTTAACTACTAAAGCATAAATAACTTCAACAACATAGGCACTAATTAAGGAAGCAGCTAATAAAGTTAGAATATGTGTTACATAATTCATTCCATATTCTGATCCATAATAGAATAGACTAAACAATAAGACTGCCACTAACGCAATTAATAACTCAATCATTATTTGAGAGGTAGTCCGGTTTGTTTTTATACTCGGTGAAAATCTAAATTTGTATTTCATGTTCTACCCCTTTCTTAAACGTAGTGCGGTTTTAGCACGACGTACATTTTCAGTAACATCGATTTTAGATGGGCAAATATAAGTACACATACCACATTCAATACATGCATCCGCATCTAATTTTTCGATTAAATCAAGATTCTTCGCTTTTTCAGCATCTTGAATCTTAACTGGCATAATTCCTGCTGGACAATGATCCACACATTGTGCACAACGTAAACATCCAATTGGATCAATCTTTCTCTCAACTAAAACAGTTAATGAGTTTGATGTATTATTAATAACCACATTAGGTGATAACATGGTTTTACCCATCATAGGTCCACCATGAATTACATGGATGTTTTCATCAGTAGGTCCACCACATAAATCAACAATTGATCCAATTGGGGTCCCGATTTTCGCTAAGACATTATGTGGTTCTTTCACTCCATCACCAGAAACAGTCACAAGTTTCTCAGTAATAGGAACACCTTGATTGAATGCTCTAGAAACCCAGATACAAGTCGTTGAGTTATTAACAACGGCTCCCACTTCATTTGGAAGTCTGTCATATCTCTTTCCTAAAACTTCATAAACTAGTGTTCTTTCCCAACCCATTGGGTAAACATTAGGTACAGCTTTAACTTCAATATCGTCATAGCTGCTGAAGGCTTCTTTCATTCGCGCAATTTGTTCTGTCTTATCTTCTTTAATTGCCACAAATGTTTTTTGAACATTTCCAGCTTTACGAAGAATATGAATACCATTGACCATTTCATCTAAGTAATTAACAACATTACGATAGTCTTGTGTTAAATAAGGTTCACATTCTACCGCATTAATAATTAGATAAGGGGTTTCCTTCATAGGTTGGTATTTCAAATAAGTTGGGAAACCGGCTCCACCACAACCTACAATTCCCATTTCTTTGATATGTTCTACAATTTCATCTTTACTCGCTTGAGTATAATCCAGTGGTGTTGGTGACACGCTCTCATATTGGTTATCATTTTCGATAACAATATGTTTTACTTTACGTCCACCCCAGCTGTGAAACTCATCTCTAAATCCAGTTACAGTCCCTGAAACAGGTGAAAATAACGGAATAACAAAGTGATCATTTCGAGCAGCTACTTTCTGATTCATAAGAACACGATCACCCTCGTTTACATAAACTTCTAAGTCTTGAGAATTCATCGCCATCAGAGGAATTAAAACCTCTTTTGGTGCCTCAATCGTAAGAATTTCATTGTGATCAGTCAGTTCTTTTAAACCAGGAATATGTTTTCGTAACGGTCCTAATAAAAAAGGCATAACTCTTCTCTCCTTCTACTCTGTTGATTTTTCAACTTACTATTTTATTATACCACGCTAACTTATAAATTAAACACCAAATTCACATAATTATTAGCTTATTCTAACTTTAGTGTTGTGTGCTATAATACCCTAGGTGATATTATGAAAAAGAAACTCTTTATACTACTTTTAAGCTTATTATGTTTAAGCGCCTGCACAACCCAAGAACCTACCCTGCAACGATTCCAACGAGTGATTGGTGGATCAGATGTTGATCCAGTTGGATTTGATACATCCTTTACCTTAATTGGATATACTGAAACCCAACAACAATTTAATGACTATATCGATCAATTAAGAGAAGAAATGATGGCACTCAATCAACTCTTTGATAAATACAACAACTATGAAGGTGTGAATAATCTAAAAACAATTAATGACAAAGCTGGGATTGAGCCGGTTGTCGTTGATTCAAAGATAATCGAATTATTATTAATGTCAAAAGAACAGTACGATGAGAATTATCAAAAATTCGACCCAACATTAGGTGCCCTCTTAGATATCTGGCATGATTATCGTGAAGAAGGATTACTCTTAAATGAACAAGACCAATATGGTGAAATCCCAAGCAGGGACATCTTAGAAGAAGCCAAAGCTTGTACTGGATGGGATTTTGTTGAGATTAACCAAGAGGATTCAAGTGTCTTTTTAACCAAAGACTGTGCTTCCTTAGACTTAGGTGGAATCGCCAAAGGATATGCCACTGAGCTTGTCTCAAAATCATTATATGATTCTGGATTAGAACATTTCTCATTAAGTTCAGGAGGAAATGTTAAGGTACAAAACACCAAACCTGATGGAAGTCAGTGGAATATAGGAATTGGTGAACCAGTCTATATTTCATTAGGAACAACCGTTGACGTCTTAAGTATTGACCAAGAACTCTCCATCGTCACTTCAGGTGATTATCAGCGTTTCTACTATGGTCCTGATATGCAGTTACTCCATCATTTAATTGATCCAGAAACATTGATGCCACTTAATCAATTTCGATCGACCACCATCGTCATGAAAGATTCTGGCTATGCCGATATGTACTCAACTGTTTTATACTTATTGGATTATGAAACAGGCAAACAGTGGATAGAGGACCATAATAAAAAATACCCAGACCAACAAATTGAAGGTTACTGGGTCATTGATAGTGATAGTGAATATTGGAATCATCCAGACTTTATGCAAGCAGAGAGCTATAAAGTTGCCATGAGTGATGGTTTAAGATCTCGCTCTAAATTACTAAATCCTTAATTAGAAAGCACTTGCTTTCTTTTTATTTGTCAAAGAATGCTTCAACAGCCGCATATAAGACACCTGCTACTGGCCAAATAATCCAACTATACCCCCAATTCATCGTGATAAAACTATAACCAAGATATAGTGCAATAACAATGGTCCAATAGATGGTACTAATTCTTTCTAGCTTAGGATTAACTTGAGCCGTTTCACCTAAAAGTTTATTCGTCGCATTATAGACACCATAAGGCATTAATAAATTGTAAGTCGAAAAGGCAATAATTAAGATTAAGATCCCTAAACTTATTAAGAGTGGTCCCTCATTCATCTCACCAAAGATAATTAATGACGCAAACATTGGCACAACCGATAAGATATACATAACAACCGATAAACTTAAGGATTTCTTAAATTTAGGATCAGCATCGGCCTTAACAT
>CAYFSJ010000007.1:0-32821 GCA_964345765.1 uncultured Erysipelothrix sp. | reverse complement strand
TATCACTACTGATCATCCAACCACCTCTTTCCCAGACTATTTCATCTGTCGTAGTCAATAAAAAAAGAATCTCCAAAATTAGAGATTCTTCATGATAATTATTCTTTGCCTAAACGTTTAAACATATTCTTTTTATAGACTTCAACCCCTGGTTGATCAAATGGATTAACATCTAACATATACGCTGACATAGCTAATGTCATAAAGAAGAAATAAACCATGTAACCAAAAGTATAAGGGCTATTATCTTTAAGCTCTAAGATAATATTTGGTACTTGACCCTCTTGAGTATGAGCCTCTAACGTTCCTAACATCGCTTGTTGATTTACCCAATGCAGTGATTTACCAGCTAAATATTCCATTTGGTCTTTATTCTCTGCATCTGAAGGGAACGCCATATCTTCCAGCGGATTTTGAGTCATAAGAACCGTCTCAAATAGAATTTTATTTCCTTCTTGAACGAATTGTCCCATTGAATGTAAATCAGTGGAGTTGGTTACAGAATGTGGTAATAAACCCTTCCCCTCTTTACCTTCAGATTCTCCATCTAACTGTTTTAGCCATTCAGCCACAAAACTTAAATGCGATTCATAAGTCACAAAGAGTTCAACATCTTTTCCTTGTTCTTGAAGTTGTCTTCTTAATAATCCATATTTATAAGCATCATTATGTTCAATATCTTCGATTGTAAAGGCCTTATAAGCATCTTGGACGCCTGTCATTAAAGCATCAATATCAATGCCTGCTGCCGCAATTGGTAATAATCCAACCGCAGTAATAACTGAGAATCGTCCACCAATATCATCAGGAATAATAAATGATTCATAACCAACTTCATTCACTAAAGGTCTTAATAACCCTTTTTCTTTATCTGTTGTTACATAAATTCTATTTTTAGCCTCTTGTTCTCCATATTGTTTTTCAATATGTTGACGAATGATTCTAAAAGCTAAGGCTGTTTCTGTGGTTGAACCAGATTTAGAAATAACATTACATGCAACTTCTTTGCCTTCAATATATTTCATAATGCGCACAATTTCAGTCGATGAGAAGGTATTACCAACATAAATAATTTCTAAATCATCTTGATAATAAGGTCCATTAATAAATTCAATTGCAGCTCGTGCACCTAAATAAGATCCACCAATCCCACAAACTAATAAAATATCGGCTTGTTCTCTGATTTTCTTGGCAGCTTTTTTAATGCGCTCAAACTCTTCTTTATCATAATTAAACGGCCAATCAACCCAACCTAAATAATCATTTCCTTTACCGGTTTTATTAAGAATCATGTTATGAATCTCACTCACCTGTGGTTGATGCTCTTTGTAGTTTGGTTCAAATAAAATATGTTCATCATTTAATCGTATCATTTTTCTTTTTCCTCCTTAATCCATTGTGGAAGTGCTTGTGCCAATGAAGCGAAACCAATCTCATTAGGTGGTAGTAATCGCTCTGGCTTCACTAATGCTTTTTCACGACGTTGACTTCTAGGTCTGGCATTCTTAGGAACATTTTTCAATGTTAACTTGAGTTGATTTCTTTGTGTATCAACATCGATGACTTTACAGAAGACACGTTGTCCAATATTTAAGAATCGGTATATATCACTTACATAACCATTGTATAACTGAGAGATATGAATAAGCCCAGTTGTTTCATGATCAATATGAACAAATCCTCCATAAGGGACAATATTGGTTATAATTCCTTCAACAATATCATCTTTTTTATACTGCATAACTTGGTCACCTCTGCTACATTATAGACTATTTGACTGTTTTTGAGTACCACCTTAATTGTAAATTCAGATGACCTTGCTTATAATGAGAACATAGGTGATAAGATGAATTTTAATGAACTATGTGAAAAACGAAGAAGTATCCGCCATTATTTAAACAAACCCGTTGAAAAAGAGTTATTAGAAGAACTGTTTAGTGTCTTAAACACAGTTCCTTCATGGCACAACTTTCAACCAACTCATTATTATGTCGCAAGTGATGAAGCATTGGTCAGTAAGCTTAAAGAAACATTAGGAGCTTCAAATCAAAAGAAAGTTGTTAATGCGCCAGTCTTAATTGTTAGTACTATTGAACTCAATAAATCGGGATTCTTTAATCATGAAGCAGCCAATGAATTAGGTAATGCATGGGGTTATTATGATGGTGGTATATCTGATATGCATCTTTGTTTTAAAGCCACGCAACTTGGTTTAGGTACGCTTATTATGGGAATACGTGATGCCAACCAAATTAGAGACTTATTAGCCATTGATGATAACCAATCCATTATGGCAGTCATTGCTTTAGGTTATCCAGAAAAAGATGGAATAAATCCTAAACGCCCAGATTTAGAGAAAAAGGTCCATTACCTTTAAGCCTACCAGATGAAAAAAACAAAAAGTTAGGGTATAATAACAAAGAGGAGAACTGATTATGACTTTAGATGAGAAAGTAATTTATACACTTAATAAAATAAGACCTTATATACAAGGAGATGGAGGAGATGTCGCCTTTGATCATATTGATGAAAATGGCGTCGTCTATGTCCAACTATTAGGTGCTTGTATTGGCTGTGGTCTAGCAGATGTAACTGTTAAAATGGGAATAGAAGCAATCTTAATGGATGAGATTCCTGAAGTTTCTGAAGTAAGAGTGATTGATTAACACCTTGAAAAACCAAGGTGTTTTTTTTAAAAAAAGATACCCTCAACTGGTATCTTAGTTCATACGACTTTCTTTTAAAATCGCATTGTATTGTTTTTTAGTCATCATAATGTAATCATCATCCAATCGTTGGAAGCCCACTTTTTTATAAATGTCTTTTGGATACTCTTGATCGATTGAGACTTTCTCATAAATTGCATCAAGATTCATCACCGTAAAGACATAATCAATCATTAACTTTAGTGCTTCATAGCCAAAGCCACGATTTCGATACTGTTTTTCAACCAAGATATTGACTAAGTATTTCTCACATTCAAAGTCATAATGAATGCTGACTTCCCCTACAAAACGTTTATCTTCTTTTGAGACGATGTAAGCATAATAATTTCTTAAGTTATTGTTGAAGCGATTATACCAAGCCTCTAATTGTTGAGGTGTTTTTGTGACACCATTACAGCTTTGATGAAGCTTCTTACGATACCTTAACTCTTGCGCATTTGGCTTATGTAAGATAATCCGATCATTCTCAATAATTCTTCTAATATCGTTTATCATCAGACCCTCCTGTTAATATTATACCATAAATCGAAGATAAACTAAAGCTATTATAAAAGACACATATTGATATGTGTCTTAATTAGTAAATCCACTTTGATCAAAGAAGACATCCAAATCCTCAGAAGGAATCGCCGTTTGAGGATCTGAATTCTTAAGTGTCCATTCAATCTTATCAACTGTTTCACCTTCTTGAATGGTTAACAAGGTAGGTGAATAACTAACATCATAAGCTTGCGTTAATGGTTCTCTCAATGATTTATCCATCAATGCATCAGGTGCTTGATCATCCAAATCAACAATATAGAAATTATCTTTAAGCTCTGGATGTTCCTGTAAATAGCCCTCTAAATAATTTTCTTGGAAGTTAAGTGAATCGCCACAATTCGTAATCCATCCAAAATAAAGGATTCCAGATTGTTCTTGTTCTAAAAACTCATCCACTTCACTTAATGTTAAACGCGGTATGGCATCGATATTGGGTGTCTCTATAGCCACTCTTTCTGGTTCTTGTTCTGGTTCTGGTTGAGCCGTCTCATTTGAACAACCCACTAACAGGACTAATCCTACTAAAAATGATATTTTTTTCATTTACTCCCCTCTTATTTGTCTCATTAACTCTGTTATATCATCCGCTACAATCATATCCATTTGATTGTCGCACGTATCTAAGCCCATAGCACTTTCACTTACAACAATAAATGGAACACCTTGTATACGTTTAAAACTATTCTTACTAATTGATTTTATTAACCAAGTAATATCATCAATGAATGCTTTTCCATCTTGAAGCTGATATTGTTTTAAATACTTACCAATCTCTGAATCCATCATCGTTCCATTTTGATAATCACTTAAGATATTATACATCGCATTTGGTTCTGTTAGGATGCGCTCAATTAGATAATCATGATAGCCCCACTTCATTGGGTCAATTTGATCCTCTTTTAATTCTGCACTAGGCGCAAAGTCCCAGATGAGTCCTTCTTGAGTCATCAGTGGAATTAAGTTAGTAGGAATGATTTCTTTATCAGCACGCTCATTAATTCGCTTAGCCAACTTAATTACATCCATCTTGGTACAATCTGCCAAAATCCCTAAAGCTCCAATTGTATCACCATATAAGGTTCCATATCCTAAAGCATTTTCAATCTTATTCGTATTATTACTTACCACCCCATTGACTAATGAAGCATAGGTCATTAACAGATGACCTCTTAGTCGTGCCTGCACATTTTCATGAGCTAGACCCTCTATTTGATAACTTGCTTGATTGAAAATATTATTGGTTGAATTGACGATTTCATCAATTTTGAGTGGGAGATATTCAATCCCTAATTGTTGTGCCAATTGTTTCGCATTATCTTGAGTGGTTGATGAATTAAACTCAGTTGCTAAATTTAAACCGACCACACGATCTTTTCCTAAAGCCATCGTTAATAATGCGGCACTAACACTTGAGTCCAGTCCACCTGATAAACCAACAATCCATTTTGGTTTAAAGCTAAAAATCTCTTGATCAATTTGTTTAATGGCAAATAACAAGACATCAATTAATTCAATTCGTTCACCATTTAGATTCGACTTGAAGTTATTTAAATCGATGATTTGAGATTCTTGTTCAAATTTAGAATTCAGTACATAGATTTGATCATCTTTATAAACTAAGCTTTGTCCATCTAATATCCCAAAGTATTTATAAGCATTAACTATCCCTACCGCATTGACACTGACAACTGTTTTATTCAATTCACTAATAAATTGAATCTTAAAATCTAAATTATCTTGTTTTCTAAAGTAATGAGAGTTTAAGTGAAAGATAATCTCTGCCTCATCAAAATCATGCACCATTATATCGTTATTGATGGCAATAGCACATTGATGACCAAATGCTTCAAAGGTTTTCACATCATCTTGATGCGGATGAACAAAGTATTGTTTTTTAAAACGTAAATTAGAAGTTGAGTTGAACTTTTTATGAGTCTTAAAAACAAGTTCGCCTTGATAGGCAACATAGGCCGAATCTAAGAGTTGACCTTTATATAAGTCAACATTGCCCCAAATTACCATAATGTCATGGGAGGCATCAATTAATTCAATGTTATATTCTAACAGTTCATTGATAACGGCAGTTCGTTTAAAATAATCCATCAACAAGGATCCACTCACACATAGTTCAGGGAAGACAATCACATCCGCTAAACCAACAGCACTTTTAATTTCATCGAGCATAAATTGTACATTCTGATTGAACTTGCCATTTATACTATTCATTTGAACAATTTTGATTTTCATTTAATTCTCCATTCGTTGTCTAACAACTTCAAAACACAAAATCGCACTACTACTGGTTGCATCTAAGGCAACTCTTGTCTGTGTTGGGTATCGAATCTCAACGGATTCATCGGCCATCTCTTCAACAATTTTTGATAAGCCTCTTTTCTCACCACCAATACATAAACAGTGAGGTTGAGTGAAGTCGATCTCGTAAAGATTTTTACTCTTTTCATCGCGCTTTGCGATTACCAGCTTGACACCTGCTTGTCTTAATTGTACCAAATTTGAAGCCTTTGCATCAGTGATAACCCAATTAATTTGTTCAAATAAGCCAGCCGATGATTTTAAAATGGTATTTTCCAACGATGAATAATCTCTTTCACTCATAATAATTGACTGACATCCAGCAATCGTAGCTGTTCTAATGATTTGTCCAATATTGTAGGGATCTTCAATGCCTTCTAGATATAAATAAAAATCATGGGTTAAATCCAATTCTTCTGACTCTCTATTGTGTGCATCAATTAAAATCCCACCATGTGATTTTCCAGCAGCAAGCGAATCAATTTTTGCTTTATCAACAAATTCAAATTCAACATTATTCTTATGACAAAGATGAAGAATATAACTAATATTTTTTGATCGCTTCTTATCTTGAATATAAACCTTGTTAATGGTCCGTTTGTTCTGTTCTAAAATTGCTTTAACAGAGAGCGCCCCTTCAAAAATCATACAAATAACTTCCTAATAAAATCATCTTTTTCAACCTGATACGGTATATGTAAAGTCACAATTTCCATCGGTTTATAAAAACGTTTTGTATCATTCCCTTCTGAATCTTTCATCTGTGTAGGATAGAAAGGAACAGGGCTCGTTTTAGGACCAAAGACTTCAATTTGTTCTTCATCACTAAATTGATTACGAACTTGGATTGTTGCTAGTTGTGATGATGCGTCATAGTCTAAGACCGTCCCGATAAAGTTTTGATTAACAACTGCACCATTAATACCATATAAATGACCAAAAACAGTTGGTTGTTGTTGATAAAAGCCACTAAATGTTTCTCTGTTTTCAGCATATTTTAATTCTGCTTTTGCTCTAATTAAAGCTTGTTGGACATCTTCATTATTTTTTATAGCATCAATTGCGCGTCGATACGCACTAACCACTGTCGCTATATAATATTCTGTCTTCATTCTTCCCTCAATCTTTAAGGAAGCAACCCCTAATTCAATGAGTTGGTCTAAGACATCAATCGCATTTAAATCTTTTGAACTCATCGAAAATAAGGTTTTATCATCACTAATCACGTTTCCATCTTCAATGATTTCATACTTCCAACGACAGGATTGTGCACATCCCCCACGATTGGCATCTCTTAAGGTCATATAATTGCTTAAAGTACAGCGCCCTGAATAGTTAACACACATTCCTCCATGAATAAAGACTTCTATTGGTAATGATGATTTATTCATTAATGCTTCTAGTTCTTCTAAGGAGTTTTCTCTAGCCAACACGACCCGATCGGCTCCATTTTGTTTGTAGAAGTCGATTGTTGCTGAATTGGTAATCGAGTATTGCGTGGAAATATGAACTTCCATCCCAGTCGTTAAGGTTTTTGCTCGTTTCAAAATTGCCACAGAAGCAACAATGATGGCATCAACCCCTATTTTATTTAAAGCAATTAGATACTCATCTAATCCTTCTAAATCTTCCTCATGTGGAATCATATTTACGGTAACAAACACTTTAGAGCCATATTCATGAGCGAATTTTACAGCCTCTTCGATGGTTTCTAAATCAAAATTCGATGCTCTAGAGCGCAACGAAAAACGCTTGCCACCAATATAAACGGCATCTGCACCAAATTTAACTGCTGTTTTTAAACGATGTAAATCTCCTGCTGGAGCTAATAATTCTATTTTATGCATGCTTATTCCTTTTTCTCGGTTGTCTTTAGATACCATAAGGCACTGGTTGTTTCTAAATCTGGATAAGTCTCCATCAATAGATCTAGTGCCTGGCTTGGTGTGATGGTCTGATTTTTAATCTCAACCAATAATTTTCCAACGAATATGAGTAAATCAGTTGATAAATTAAAATGGTCAACAAAATAAGAATCAATCTTGGTTTCTAACAGTTTATTTAGACCTTCAAAACCAACAAATACTTTTTGATCAAAAATATGGGTTCCTGTTTCATCCTGAATTAAAAGAAAATGATCTTGTCGAGTTGATTCTTTTAGCTGATAGACACGATTGGATTCATACTGTTGATTTAATAAATCTCCATACGCGCTAAGAAGTTGACGACGAGACGTCGAAATAATTTGATGTCCAAAGATTGGAACAACCAATTGTGGACTTCCTATTTCAATGAGTTCTTCTAAGGTTAGTTCACGGGCACTCATCACTTTATCAAAGCCTTGTTCGATTAAGAAATTAACTTCTAATTGATTGGTAATTGTTGTATCGGTCGATAAAATGATTTCTTTATCAAAATTAAGTTCTCTTAGCTTTAACAATAAACCAAAGTCATTGACAATAAAGCCATCCACACCATCATCAATTAATTGATTGATATGCTGCACTGTCTTATCCATCTCAGGTTCAAAGATGAAGCGATTAATCCAACCAAAGGCAAGTTTCCCTTTTTGATGCATTAACTCAATTGTTTCTTTTACATTCTCTGTTTCTTGTTGATAATGAGAATTCAGCCCTTTTTGAATAATTAAGAAAATATCATAATCACTATCGATTAAAGTAATGTCATTAGTATACGGTACTAGTAATCTCATCTTTATTTACCCTTTCATTAATTATCAATCCAAAATAAGTCAACATTAATAATAGAACACTTAAAATCAGAATGACCCAGAAAATACTTTGATACATTTGAAATTCAGAGACTTCACCAATGAAATTAAGAATAATCTTATAGATATAATCACCATAGAAAATTCCAATCGCAAAGAAGGTTTGGAAAATTGCCATGTTCATTTCTCTTAAATCAACATCAACACTCTCAAGAGTTAAGCCAATTAAAGAATTATAAGTCAGTCCATAGCCAAATCCAGAGAGAATACTACTAAAGAATAAGAGCCATGTATTGGTACTAAAAATTAAGATAATATTAAAGACAATACCTAAAATAATACCGAGCGATAAGGTGCTCTTTAATCCAATTCTTTTACTAATTGTTAAGCCTGCTAGCACACCCGCAATCATTTGAGAGACAGAGAACACAAAATCACTATAAGCTACTTTTCCTGAGCTCATTTGAATAATATCCGATTGGAAATAAGTAATTAAGTTACTGCCCGATGTCGCAAACTTAATGACTGAGACTAAAATAGCGATAATACCAAAGAAATAGATATTACGATTTGATAAGACTTTCTTAAGACTAGAAGAAGTCATCACACGATTTGGTGGTTTATTGTCTTTAACAAACACTAAGAACACTATTGATACAACTGCTAAGACCAAGGATAACAACCATAGCATTGAATAGTTCTCTTGAGAAACAATCGTATAGTTTGCCTGAAAAGCAGACATAATAAATTCTGCTAATAATGGCGCAACCGATAAAATCGAGACCGACATCATTGCCTGCTTAGGATCAAAGGTTTGAGCAAAGAAGACATTAAATAAACTGAGCATAGACGCCCCAATTCCTAAGGCTAAAGAACTCATTAATAATGAGGTATAGTTTGGATCAACAAAAACCCAATAGGAAGTTAATCCGATGATAGCTAAGCCTATTCCAATTAAAAGTTTTCTTGAATGAAAAACATCTGAGAGATAGAAAATACTAAATCGAGCAAAAATCGATATAAAGCCATAGCCAGAAGCAATGACTGCAGCTGCAGCAGAGCCTAAGGCCAGACCACCTAATTCTGTGGGATTATAAGCATAACTCTTTCGATACGCTCGAATAATAATGACACTGCTCCAAAACAAGACTAATAAGATGAAAATCATCACTTGATAGCGTGTTAAGTTGTATCTTTTAATTAAAAACATAACCAGTCCTATGGTTATGATAACTGTTAGTAAGTATATTAATTCCATAATTCCGTCCAATCCATTGCTTATTATACCACTAACTAAATTTATTTAGAGAATTATTGATTAACGCATTACGATTGAACTGTTTGTTAGTCAATGTTATATTTTAACAGGAGGAAATTAATTATGACAAAACCTATCGTAACAATTGAAATTAACAATGATCAAATCATTGAATTAGAACTTTATCCAGACGTTGCCCCTAATACCGTTAATAACTTTTTATCATTAGTCCAACAAGGCTTTTATGATAATACGATCTTTCATCGAGTAATTAATGGCTTTATGATCCAAGGGGGAGATCCACAAGGTACTGGAATGGGTGGACCAGGTTATAGCATTCATGGAGAATTTAGTTCTAATGGCTTTAATAACACTTTAATTCATGAGCGCGGTGTTATTTCTATGGCACGATCAATGAATCCAAATTCTGCTGGTTCTCAATTCTTTATCATGCATCAAAATTCACCCCATTTAGATGGTCAGTATGCTGCTTTTGGTAAGGTCATTAAAGGAATTGAAGTCGTTGATTGGATTGCTGATCAACCAACCAATTTACAAGATAGACCTCAACAAGAAATTGTGATGACCAAAGTCACAACGAATATTACTGATTCAATTGAAGTAGAAAAAAATGTCCTTTAGAGGGACATTTTATTTATCTGTTTCATATCTTCTTCACTAATTTTAAAGTCTAAGACATCTAAATTAGAAATAATTCTTTCCTGAGTCACCGATTTAGGTAATGGTAAATGACCTAACTGAAGAATCCATCTTAAAATAAGTTGTGCTTCAGTTTTTTGATATTTACGGGCTAAACCAGCAATGATTTCATTCCCAAAGATTTTACCTGTTTGAAATGGACTATAAGCTTCAACAAGAATTTGATGGGATTGACAAAACTCTACGACATCTTCTTGTAAATAACCTGGATGAAACTTAATTTGGTTTAGTACTGGAATCACAATTGTATTCTCTAATAAGTTCTCTAAGTCTTTAACTAAGAAGTTTGAGACACCAATACTTCTAATCTTTCCTTCTTCATAGAGTTGTTCCATTGTTTCATAGATGGCGACATTTTCTTCAAAGTAATCGTAGCCTTCTTTCGCATCATTCCAAGGACGGGCATTATGAATCAAATATAAATCCACATAATCAAGTCCTAAATTTTGAAGTGATTCTTCAAAATAAGGTCTTACTTCATCCGCATTCTTAATGTTTGCGCTTAGCTTAGTAGTCACAAAAATATTCTCACGAGCAATACCACTATCTTTAATGGCTTGACCCACGGATTTTTCGTTGCGATAAACATAAGCTGTATCAATATGACGATACCCTGCTTCTAAGGCCCAAAGCGTTGATTGATAGGCCTCATCCCCATCTGGAATTTGCCAAGTCCCAAATCCAATGCTTGGTATTAAGATATTGTTATTTAATTTGTAATCTGTTTTTATCATGCAATTACCTCCATCAATAGTTTATCACGAATTCAGATTTTTCTTTTTATCACGCTCATATTTTTCTTTTAAAGAATACGAGCATCCACAATATTGTTGTTGATATAAATCATACGCTTTACATAATTCACTACTTCTTGTATTGCCATGTCTCTTTTTAAAATCAGAATAGACATACGTTAAATCAGGATAGTGTGGCATTAATGTCTTAGCTGAGCCATTAATTTTCTGAGAACATTTTTGTCTTGAAATTGTCATCACGGTTGTGACATATTGAATCTTGTTTTCTCTAGCAAAGTCCAAGGTTTCTTTAAGTCTCATGCCATAACATGCTTCACAACGTGTGCCCCCCTCCCTTTGGTCTTTACCAAAGGCGAGTGATTTCATGTATTCTTCTATCTTTGGTTTAATTACAACCAACTCAACGGTTGCCCCAAAATCCTCTCTAGCGATCTCTACTAATCGAACAACTTCTTTTAATCGTTTCTCATATTCTGCATAGGGGAAGATATTATGGCCATTAAAGAATAAAACTATCTCAAATTTCTTGGCTAACAACTCTAAAACGGCACTGCTACACGGTGCGCAGCAGGCCTGTAAACACAGTTTAGGTTTTCCCTGAATACTGTCTAAGAGTTTGTCATAAATTTCAAGATAGTTTATTTTCATTTGATTAACATCGCATCCCCAAAGCTAAAGAATCGGTACTGTTTATTGACTGCTTGTTGGTAAGTTTCTAATATAAATTCTTTATCAACTAAAGCACTGACCAACATTAATAATGTTGATTGTGGTAAATGGAAATTAGTAATTAAAGCATCAATGGCTTTAAACTCAAAACCAGGATAAATAAAGATATCAGTGCTAGAGACTTCTGGCTTAAACTCATTATAGCGCATCATCTGAGTTTCTAAAACACGCGTTGTAGTGGTACCAACCGAAATGATGCGTCTTTGATCTTTTTTGGCTTGATTTAATTTCTGCGCTGCCTCAACAGTCATTTGATAATCTTCTGTATGCATCGTGTGATTGTTGACATCTTCTACTTTAACTGCCCTAAAGGTTCCTAAGCCAACATGTAAAGTTACTTCAACAATGTCAATTCCCTTCTTCTTGACTTCCTCTAATAGGTTTGGAGTAAAGTGTAAACCAGCCGTAGGTGCTGCTGCTGAACCATCAACCTTAGCATAGACGGTTTGATAACGGTTTTTATCCTTTAGTTTTTCATGGATATAAGGAGGAAGTGGTGTATGACCTAGTTCATCTAGTTTTTCCATCAGAATTCCCTCATAGATAAACTTAAAGACCATAATTCCTTCTTCTTTTCTTTCTAAACAAATAGCACTTAAGATATTTTCTTTAAAGATGATTTCAGTTCCTACTTTTACTTTCTTTGCGTTGCCAACTAAGCATTCAATTATGTCCCCATTCATTTTAAGAATTAGACATTCTACATGGGCACCCGTTTCAGCTTTAATACCAAATAAGCGAGCAGGAATGACTTTAGTGTTATTTACTACTAAAACATCTCCAGGATTTAGATATTCTAAAATATCATAGAAATGTTTATGTTCAATGGATCTCTCTTGTTTATCGATGACCATTAGGCGGGATTCACTTCTATTGTCTAAGGGTGTTTGAGCAATCAATTCTTGTGGTAAGTTAAAATCAAAATCTTTAGTTCTCATTAGAAACCTTTCGCATCTTTCTTAAACAAATCATATTTATGGAAAGCTTCCTCCATATAATCAAGATAGCGATCCTCATTAATGGCTTGTCTAATTTCTTGAGTTAATCGAATTAAAAAGCGTAGATTATGAATACTCATTAATCGCATTCCTAAACCTTCATTGGATCTAATTAGATGTCTTAGATACGCTTTCGTATGGTTTTGACATGTCTCACAATCACACTCTGGATCAAGGGGACTAAAGTCAAATTCATATTCTTTCTTCTTGATATTGACTCGACCTTGTGAAGTCATAGCACTGCCATGGCGAGCAATTCTGGTTGGTAAAACACAATCAAACATATCAACACCACGTTTGACAGATTCTAAGATATCATTGACAGCACCAACCCCCATTAGGTAACGTGGTTTGTCTTTTGGTAGATGAACAATTGAATAATCGACCATTCGATACATTGTTTCTTTATCCTCTCCAACAGAGGTTCCACCAATTGAATAACCATCGAAATCCATCTCAACTAAAGTCTTGGCTGATAGCTCTCTTAAATCTTGGAAGTCTCCACCTTGAACAATCCCAAAGAGTGATTGATCATGAGGCCTTTGATGAGCCTCTTGGCCTCGTTTTGCCCAACGAAGCGTTCTTTCGACAGAGTCTTTCATGTATTCATAAGTAGCGGGATAAGCTGGACATTCATCAAAAGACATAATGATGTCTGCTCCCAGATTGTTTTGAATTTGTATGGATTTTTCTGGTGATAAGAAAAGTTTATCTCCATTTAAGTGACTTCTAAAATGAACACCCTCTTCTTCAATCTTTCTCATATGTGCTAATGAAAACACTTGAAATCCACCACTATCGGTTAAGATTGGATTGTCGACATTCATAAATTGATGTAGACCCCCTGCTGCTTTAACAACTTCATCACCTGGTCTTAACCATAGATGATAGGTATTACTTAAAATAACACCTGATTCGATGGCTTTAATGTCTGCTGGAGATAAAAATTTAACAGTAGCTAAAGTTCCAACAGGCATAAACATGGGTGTTAAGACACTTCCATGAGGTGTGTGTAAAATTCCAGTACGAGCACCAGATTGTTTACATGTATGAGTTATTTCTAAATGAACAGGTCTATTTTTCTTCAAATTTCTCACCTTTATTCGCACGTTTACGATCAATTGATTTTAAGAAACGCTTTCTTAAACGTAGAGCATCAGGAGTCACTTCCACTAGCTCATCCTCCGTAATAAATTCTAGAGCAGATTCTAATGTTAAGACTCGATGTGGGACTAAGCGCATCGCTTCATCATTTCCAGCTGAACGAACCGATGTTGCTTTTTTGTTCTTGGTTGGATTAACTTCCATGTCTATGTCTCGAGCTGATTGACCAACAATCATCCCTTCATAGACAGGTGTTTGAGGACCTATAAAGAAGGTTCCTCTTTCTTGTAGATTAAAGATTGAATAAGTCATGGCCTCACCTGTGGCGATTGAGATTAAGGAACCGACTTGTCTTTGTTCGATGGTTCCTTTATGTGGTTCAAATCCCTTTACCTGACGAATGATAGTGCCTTCTCCATGGGTATCATTAATGAATTCAGAACGATACCCTAGTAAACCTCTCGTAGGAACAAACCATTTCATATGAGTCATTGATCCTTTTTCTTCCATCTCAACTAATTCACCTTTTTTAATCGATAATTTAGAGATAACAGATCCAGAATATTGGTTAGGAACTTCTATTAAAACTTCTTCGATTGGTTCTAATACTTGCCCATTCTCATCTTTTTTAAAGATAACTTGAGGTTTTGAGATACCTAGTTCGTATCCTTCTCTTCTCATGTTCTCAATTAATATTGTTAGATGCAACTCTCCTCGTCCAGAAACTTTAAAGGTATCGGTAGAACTAGTCTCTTCTACTTTAAGTCCAACATTGACTTCTAATTCTTTTTCTAGGCGTTCTTTAATATTTCGTGAAGTCACATATTTTCCACTTTGACCAGCAAAGGGTGATGAGTTAACCATAAAGTTCATGGATAATGTTGGTTCTTCAATATGGATTGGTTCTAAAGCCTCGATATAATCAGGACTATTAATAGTATCTCCAATTGAAATCTTGCTTAAGCCACTAACTAAGACAATATCTCCAGAATAAGCAATATCGACTGGTTTTCTCTTTAAACCTTCATAGATGTAGATATTGGATATTTGCCCTTTAAACTGATTCAGTTGGTTATCTACCATAATAACATTTTGACCTTTTTTGATGGTCCCTTTAAATAAGCGACCAATTCCTAATCGACCAATATAATCATCATAAGCCAGCGATGAAACTTGCATTTGAAGTGGTTTATCATCGTAGTCAGGATAGGGTTTAACATGATTGACAATGGTTTCAAAAAGTGGACCAAGATTATCGCTATCTTGTTGTAAATCAGTCATGGCTTTCCCTTCTTTGGCGACTCCATAAAGGATTGGGAAATCGAGTTGATCATTATTAGCTTCTAAATCGATAAATAACTCATAGACTAAATCGACTACTTCTTGAACTCTGGCATCTTTCTTATCAATTTTGTTAATGAATAAGATTGGATTTAAACCTTGTTCTAACGCTTTTCTTAAGACAAAGCGTGTTTGTGGCATTGGACCTTCAGCACTATCGACTAATAAGATAACCGTATCCACTGTTTGAATAATTCGTTCGACTTCACTTGAAAAATCAGCATGGCCTGGTGTATCGACAATATTGATTTTAATATCTTTATACTGAATGGAGCAGTTTTTAGAATAGATGGTAATGCCGCGTTCTCTTTCTAAATCGTTGCTGTCCATGACTTGGTCAATTCTGGTTTCGTGCTCACTAAAAATACCAGATTGATTTAAGAAGGCATCGACTAAAGTCGACTTCCCAGCATCAACGTGGGCTATTACAGCAAGGTTAATAATTTTTTGTTTTGACATAGAATGCTCCTTTTAACTGAACAATTATACCACAGTGAGCCACTGTGTTATAATTTAACAATGAAATCAACGAATTTATTTCCTTATACGAGCGATAATAAGCGCTATCATACCTATTCTTATTTTCTAAAGAATAAATATCATCAAAAGATCTTCCGTGTTCCATTGGATGCAGGTTTTACTTGCCCAAATAGAGATAATAATTTAGGAATCATGGGTTGTAGTTTTTGTTCCATTGAAGGCTCAGGTGATTTAATCCTAAGAGACACTTTAGAAGCACAAATTCAAGATGGCTTTAAAGTGATGCGAAACAAATGGCCTGATGGACTAGGGATGGCCTACTTTCAAGCTTATACCAACACCTATGATACCTTAGAGAATTTAAAGAAACTCTATGACCCTTTCTTTGAAGACGATCGTTTTGTGGCAATCATTATTGCCACTAGAGCGGATTGTTTAGATGATCAAAAAATTGCCTACTTTAAAGAAATGAATAAGAAGAAAGATTTATATATAGAAATAGGACTTCAGTCTATCCACGCTCAAACCAACCAATATATTAATCGAGGACATGAGAATCAAATAGTGACTGATGTTGTTAAGAAACTACAAGCGGCCAAGATACATACCACTTTACATATCATTAATGGTTTACCATTTGAGAGTAAATCAATGATGTTAGAAACTGCTCAATATTGTGCTGATTTAAAAATTGATGGTATTAAGATTCATATGTATCAAGTTCTAAAAAACACCTTAGAAGCTTATCGTTACAAACAAAATCCCTATCCAATTTTGAGTCAAGACGAATTTGTGGATATCAGTATCAAACAACTTCAGTTATTACCACCAGAAACCATTGTTATGCGATTAACGGGAGATCCAGTGGCGAGTCAAATTATTGAGCCTACATGGACTTTAAATAAGATTAGTGTCTTAAATCAAATAGATAAAACCATGTCAAAATATAACATTATACAAGGAGATCGATATGAAAAACACCAATGAAATCATTCATGAATTTTTAGAAAAAACCGTTCAACCAGATTGGGTTTGTGTAGATATGACCACTGGTCGAGGTCATGATACCTTAGCTTTAGCTAAACTAAGTAAGAAAGTATATGCTTTTGATATTCAAGAAGAAGCAATTCTTTCTTCTAAAAAATTGACTTCGGATTATTCAAATATTGAGTACATTCATGATGACCATCAAAACATCAACCAATATGTTCAACCCTATGTAAATCTTGTTATTTACAACTTAGGTTATTTGCCTGGTGGTAATAAAAAAATCATTACCAATAAAGATTCAACATTAGTCTCACTTTCTAAAGTACATCAATTATTGAAAATTAATAGTGTCTTAATTATTACCGCCTACCCTGGCCATAAAGGTGGCGAGAAAGAAGCTAAAGCGGTTGAACTATGGGTAAATCATCAAATTGATAAGAAACAATATGAAGTTGTAGTTTATAATTACAACACTAAGAATGCGCCTATAGCTTATATAATGAAGCGAATTAATATGTAAAAAAAGAACACCTGTTTGAGTGTTCTTTTTTTCTAATATTACTACAAGGAAGGAAGGTTGGGAATTTCACCCGAGAATATTTTCTATTGTGCCTATAGTATAATTTTTGTCTGTGAAACCAATGTGTACAAATTATGTGATATTGTGTGATTTGTTTTCAGTCACAATTATATCTAATGGTACATCAAATGCTTCTGGTTCAAACTCTTCCAACATCCATGAATAAGCAATACCTATTTTAAGGACTGATTTATCTTTGAGATAACGATCATAATACCCTCCACCATAACCAATCCGATACCCTTTTTGGTTAAAAGCTATGAGTGGCACAATCACGGTATCAGGCTTACATTCTAAATTTGAGGTTGGTTCTACTAAATTCATCGCCACTTCTTTTGTGTCATTTAAACTTGTTAATTGATGCATTGTCATTTCCTTATTGATAATGACTGGGGCACAGACACATTTCTTCTTATTTAAGAGTTCATTAATAAAAAGACGAGTATTAATCTCGTCTTTAATACTAATATAAGTGCTAATACACTCAGAATTATCCACTAACTCTAAAATCTGTTTTAAAATCTTTTGATCATATACATCTCTTAAGACTTTAGGAAAAACGGATCTTTGTTTGAATTTGATGGCTCTGAGGCTTTTCTTATCCAACTGACCCTTCCATTTCAAGTTTCATCAATTGGTTAAGTTCAACCGCATATTCCATAGGTAATTCACGTGTAAATGGCTCTAAGAAACCAAGAATAATCATTTCTGCAGCTTCTTCTTCGCTTAGACCACGAGACATTAGATAGAACATTTGATCTTCTGAAATTTTTGAGACAGCCGCTTCATGTTCAATAATGGATTGATTGTTTTCAACCACATTTACAGGTAGCGTATCTGATCTAGAAATTTCATCAAGAATTAAGGTATCACATTCAATATGTGATTTCGCATTAGTGGCATTTTTAGCATGATGGACAATTCCACGATAGTTAACTTCTCCACCATTTCTTGACACTGATTTAGAAATAATATTGGATTGAGTATTAGGTGCTAAGTGAATCATCTTTGCTCCAGCATCTTGAGTTTGTCCTTGTCCAGCTACCGCAATTGAGATGGTCATCCCACGAGCTCCCTCACCAGCTAAGATACAGGCTGGATATTTCATGGTGATACGCGCACCAATGTTTCCATCGATCCATTCCATAATTCCTTGTTCCCAAACTTTCGCCCGTTTTGTAACTAAGTTAAGGACGTTATTTGACCAGTTTTGAACCGTTGTATAACGACAGCGAGCATTCTTATGAACGATGATTTCAACCACTGCCGCATGCAGTGAATCTGATTTATATATTGGGGCTGTACAACCTTCAACATAGTGAACATCAGCACCTTCATCAACAATAATTAGTGTTCTTTCAAACTGACCCATATTGTCTGCATTGATTCTAAAATATGATTGAAGTGGTTTATCTAAAGTAACTCCTTTTGGTACATAGATAAAGGATCCACCTGACCAAACTGCGGTGTTTAATGCCGCAAATTTATTGTCAGTATAAGGAACAATTGTCCCAAAATACTTCTTGAATAATTCAGGATGTTCTCTTAAGGCAGTATCTGTATCTAAGAAGATAACGCCTTTTTCTTCAACTTCTTCAAGCATGTTGTGATAAACCATTTCTGAGTCATATTGAGTAGCAACACCCGAAAGGTATTTTGCTTCTGCTTCTGGAATTCCTAACTTCTTGAAAGTATTTCTAATTTCTTCTGGGACATCTTCCCAGTTATTTTGCATCTGCTCCGATGATTTAGAGTAATAAATAAAATCATCAAAGTTAATGTCGTTTAGCTCTGCACCCCATTGAGGCATAGGCTTTTTATCAAAAGCACGATATGCTTTTAATCGCAATTCTAACATCCATTCAGGTTCATTCTTAATGGATGAAATTTGTCGAATGACATCCTCATTAATCCCTTTACCGGTTGAAAAGACAGTGGCTACATCATCTTTAAAACCAAAGGCATATTCCGTTGAGGGTAGTAAGTCTCTATCTGACATTGTCTTCCTCACTTTCTAAGATAATATCGGTAATGGCTCTCCATCCAATGGTGGCGCATCCGATACGATTCGCTTGTTTTCCAACTTGAGAAAAAGCAATTGCTTCTTGCATTGATTCTTCATCGAAGTCTTCTAGATTAATCATCTTGTTATAGGTATCAATTAAATCTCTTGCTTGATCAATTGTTTTCCCTTTGAGTAAGCCAGACATAATCGATGTTGAAGCAGTTGAGATAACACAAGCGACACCATCCCATACCACATCCTCAATGACTCCATCTTTAATCTTAGCTTGTACTTTTATATCATCGATACAGGAATCAGCATCCATATGTTTTTCATAATACTCCTCTGATTCATCGTATAAATTCTTATGTCTTGGGTTTTGATAATGATCCATGATGATTTGTCTTAAGAATAATGGATCTTTTGTATAATCTTTCATCATCCCCCCTATAGATACATATCAATTGTTTTCTCTAAAGTTATATCTTTTAGTACATCAACAAAGGTATCAATTTCTTCTTTGGTATTGTAGAAATAAAGTGAACAACGAAGTGTTTCATTGGTCCCTAATACTTCTAGTAGAATTTTGGCACAGTGATTTCCTGCTCTTAAGGCAATCCCAAAGCTTGATAAGTAAGCGGCCACATCTTGAGCAAAGATGCCCTTAACATTGAAAGCTGTGATTGCTGTATCAGCTTCTGGGTTATAAATAATGAGATTGTCTAGCTTCTTAAGTTTCTCCATAAGATACTCATATAACTCACGCTCAATATTTACGACTTCATCCATTCCAATTTGATTTAAATAATCAATGGCTGCACCAAGTCCTAAGACACCTTCAATATTTCTTGTTCCTGATTCAAATTTATCAGGAGCATGTTTAAGTGTTACATCGCCACAGGTATTAAATCGAGCATTGGAGCCACCACCATACAGTAATGGATCACTTGCTTCGAGTAACTCGTATTTACCATATAAGACACCTACACCTGTTGGTCCACACATTTTATGGGCACTAAAACCGAAGAAATCAACACCTAAATCACTGACATCAATTGGCATATGGGCTACGGATTGAGCACCATCACAGACAACGACTGCTCCAACTTCATGGGCAAGTTCGCAGATTTCTTTAATTGGATTTACATAGCCTAAGACATTGGATACATGAGCAATCACGATGACTTTAACTTTATCTGTTAAAACCGATTTAACATCATCAATGGTTAAGCGACCTTCATTATCCATAGGAATATATTCAACAATGGCTTTCTTCTTTTTAGCCACATTGAACCAAGGTAAGATATTTGAAGCATGTTCCGCTTCAGTGGTAAGAATGACATCGCCTTCTTTGAGGTATTTCATCCCATAACCTTGAGCAACAATATTGAGTGATTCTGAAGCACCAGAAGTAAAGATAATTTCTTTCTTTTGGGCACCAATAAAGTCTGCGACACTTTGTCGGACATCTTCAAAATGAGTACTGACTTCATGTGATAATTGATAATCACCGCGATGAATATTAACGGATTCATTGGTGTAATAATTAATCACTGCATCAATAACAGATTGTGGTTTGAAGGTTGTCGCGGCATTATCAAAATAGATAAGTGGCTTATCTTCCATTTTATTCTTTAAAATTGGGAAATCTTGACGTATTTTCGCGACATCAAACATTATTGCATCACCTTCGCATAAATTGTTTCGGATAGTTGTTCTCTAATGGACTCATCTTCAATCACATCAACAATTGGTAATAAATAACCAAGTGTCATCTGTTGGAGTGTTTCCTTTAATGTTAGACCACGTGAGCGCATATAATAAATTGCCTCTGGATCTGGTTGACCTACGGAAGCCGCATGACTAGCTTCAACATCGTTTTCATCAATAACTAGTTTAGGGAATACTTTCGCTTTCACTTTAGCATCCATATTCATCACACGGGTTTCTTGATGTGTCTTTGATCGAGAGAATCCTTTTTCAATATGTCCTAAGACTTCAAAGGTTAATTTACCACCTTCAACAACGATGCCATAGTTTTTAAGCATAGCATAAGTATCCTTTGCTTTATGTATCGCTGACATATGCCATTCTAGATTATTAAAAGCTATACTTGCGCCTCTGACATCTAAATGTGAGTGTGGACCTACAAAATTAAAGACAGTGTCCTTAACATGTGCTCCATTGGATAATTCACCATAGTTTGCTTGAAGATGAACATCTTCATAAAGGTTAACCACTTCCTTAATCGTTAAGGCATGGTCACTTTCGTTCATAATTAAATAATCCCAATGAGAGTGATTATTGAAATTTAATGTTAGGTTTAAAGTACCTTCACCCATTAATGTTAGCACCATAATCCCTTTTGAGTTTTCAGGGAAATTAAGGGTTATATCTGTTTCGTCGCTAACTGTAAGATTGTATGAAACTTGAACATCGCTTGCGACTGAAACAATTTGACTTTCTTTTAAATCAATATTCAACTTTTCCATTAGTTAGCTGTTTCCTTTACTGCACATCCTTCAATTGATGCTTTTGGTGCTGGTTTTACATTTTCATCTTTTTCTTCAAAATGAATACCAAGTTCTGACTTAATCCAGTCATATCCTTCTGAGTCAACTTTATTTACTAATGATCCATCAGAAGAATGAACAATTTTACCATCAATCATGATATGAGTATGAGTTGGTTTGATTTGTTGGAAGAAACGTTCATAGTGAGACACAATTAACACTCCAGAGTTTTGATTATTGACAGTTTCATTAACAACATCAGCTACTAAGTGAAGTGCATCAACATCAAGTCCTGAATCGATTTCGTCTAACATCGCAATTTTTGGTTCTAATAAAATCATTTGTAGGATTTCATTACGTTTCTTTTCACCACCAGAGAATCCTTCGTTTAAGTAACGATGTGCTAAGTCTTCTTTCATATCTAACTTTTCAATAGCACCTTCCATTTTCTTAACGAACTCAAATAATCCAACTGGTTCTTCACGGCGTGAATTAAGTGCTGCTTTCATAAAGTCTGAGTTTGTTACTCCTGGTACTTCTTGAGGATATTGCATCCCTAAGAAAAGACCTGCTTGAGAACGCTCATCCACTTCCATTTCTAAAACATCTTCACCATCAAATTCGATGGATCCTGATGTAACCGTATAAGCTGGGTGCCCCATAATAACTGATAATAAAGTTGACTTACCATTACCATTAGGTCCCATTAAGGCGTGAATTTCGCCTGAATTAATTTCTAAATTAACTCCTTTAAGAATTTGTTTGTCTTCTACAGAGACATGCAAATCTTTTACAACTAATTTTGACATTCTAATCCCTTTCTTTTTTTCACTCATTGATTATAACATAAGTAGCATAAACTAACTTCTTTAACACCTTATTAAATATTAAACAACTACCCACTTATTTTTTGTTTATAAGGGCTCTAATATTTTGCATGTTACTACTAAATAAAGTATAATGTCTAAGCAATGTTTTTTGAAAAGGAAGGTACTTATGAATCAATTTTTAAAGAAATACTGGTATGTAATCTTGGTTTCAATTGTCTTTGTAATTGGGATTGCGGCAGTTATTATTAATCAAGGTGCTGGTCAAGTTTCATCCAAACAAATTGATGGAAAATATGTCGTTTCATCAATCGATGGACATAACTTAACAGCAGATGAGCTTTATGCACAAGCTCAAGAACAATATGAAGGTCCATTAGCTTCTCTTATCTTTGAAAAAGAAGTGTTAGAAAGAACTTTCGAATATACAGAGGATGAAAAAGTCCAAGCTCGTTTAGAGGGTGATCAAACAATCGCTTATTACAAATCTATGTTAGGCGAAGATGTAGCTGAAGAAATCATCTCAAATCAACTTCAAGCAATGGGCTACGATGCTGATGATACGATTTCAGACTATTACTTAAATGCTGCAGCAAGTGAGCGTTTAATTAACAACTATTTCGAAGAAAATATTGAAGAAGACTTATTTGCTGATGAACAACCTGTGTTAGTTTCTCACATCTTGGTTCGCCCACAACAAGAAGGTGAAACGGATGAAGAAGAAACCGATGAAATTGATGAAGCAACTCAAGCGAAAATGGATGAAATTGATAAAGCATTAGAAGAAAAAGAATTTGGTGAGGTAGCCTTAGAAATGTCAGCTGACCCAGGAAGTGCTAAAAACAATGGATCACTAGGTATTGTCTATAAATCAATTAGTTTCCACCCTGAATTCTTAGATGCAACTTATGACTTAGAAGTTGGTGAAGTCAGTGATTGGATTAAATCACCATCTGGATGGCATAAAATAGTCATCACATCTGATGATCGTGAAGAAATCAAATCACATCCTGAGTTTAACCAATTAATGTCTACTTATGCTCCAAATTTAAGAGGACTTGCCTTTTTCCAACAAGCTGAAAATCTAAACATTGATTTTTCAGATAACCCAGAGTTTGAAGAACAACTAAGAACTCGCTATGGACTAGGAGGTCAAGAATAATGAAAAAACTATTATCCTTATTATTAATAGTCTTATTACTAGTTGGCTGTAGTAACTCCGGTGTTTCAACCATCAGTAATGCTGACGATATTATTTTTAGAATTGAAGATAAAGAAATTACCCGTGGCAATATTTATAACATGTTAAGATTCCAAAATATTGCACCTGAAATTGCTATTACGGAAGCTCAAAAAGTATTAATTAGTTCTAAAGTAGAACAAACACCTGAAATTGAAGAAAAAGCAAAAGAAAGTTTAGATTCAGCCCGCGCAACCTTTGGTGATTACTTTGAAGTGCGTTATGGAAGTGGAACTGATGAAGAACTACTTGAAGAAATCTTTATCCCTGCTACTTTACAACAAACTTTCTTAGAACAAGAATATGACACTAATACAGATAAAATTATTGAAGAGTCAAATCCAGTAAAAGTTCATATCTTATATTTCGATACAGAACAACAAGCAAAAGATGCTTTAGAAGCACTTAATAGCAATCAAGAAGTTGCGGCTGTGATCGCTGAATTTGGATCTGCTAAAGCAGGTTTAAATAATGCTGAACCAACAATTATCTCTAAGGGTAATCTTCCTGAGCTTGTCCAAAAATATTTAGACTCTGATGAACCTGTGACAGATGAATGGTCAAAACAACCAATTGTTGATGTCAATGCTTCTTACTTAGTTAAACCAATTGAAGTTGATAGTACATTATTAAAAGAAGAATACAAAGATGTCTTCTTAACAGATCAACTTTCTGTTTCTAACTTAATGAATGAAGCTTTTAAAAACGCACGATTCGAAGTTTATGATCAAGCTATCTATGATGCGATCAAGAACAACGAACAATTACAACATTTCGAAATAGATAACTAATATGACTATTTTTGAAAAGATTATTAATAAAGAGATTCCTGCCTACATCTTATATGAAGATGATATTGCGTTGGCCTTCTTGGATATCTCACAAACAACCAAAGGTCATACACTGATTATTCCTAAGAAAGCTTATAAGAACTTCTTAGAATGCGATCAAGAAACACTTAATCATTTAATGATGATTACTCAAGATTTAGCCAAAAAGATTCAAATGAATTTAGGTGCAAATGGATTTAATGTTCTAACCAATATGAATGAAGTGGCTGGACAAACAGTATTTCACTTCCACCTTCATTTAATCCCGCGTTATGATCAAAGTGATACGATTAAAATAACATTTAATCAAAATGAATTTGATTTAGATGCTATTCAAAAAACAATCTTATCTAACTAAAAACGAGCTGATTACAGCTCGTTTTCATTATGACTCATCTTTCTTATGTGGTTTATAGATTGCTCGACCCTCCAAAGAGAACACACGTTGACTAAATTGTCCCTCATCAAGAGTTTCTGTGTTCTTAGTGAACATATGGACACGAGCAGAGATATTATCAATAAAGTTTAACATTTCAGCCTCGAGTGTTAGAGGTCTAACTGGAGAACCAAATTCATATACACCATGATGGCTAAGAATCATATGTCTTAATAATAAAACTTGTTCGCTGTCTTCATACCCCAGTTCTTTAGCAGTTTCATAGACTTTAGTTTGACCCATTGAAATATGTCCTAGTAATTTACCTGCTCTAGAGTATTCCACCACGACCGGTGAAATAAACTCGTCAATCTTGCTTACATCATGCAATAATACCCCAGCATATAAATAGTCCATATCAATAACTGAATATTGTTGTCCTAATTTCTCTGCAAGTTGGCACATTTCTAAGGTATGGGTTGCTAATCCACCAACAAATTCATGGTGGTTTTTAGAGGCAGCTGGGTATAAGAAAAATTGTTTTTCAACCAAATCAATAATTGTTTTAGTAACTTTTTTTAGTATTTCATCATTAATTAAGTCAATATAATGATAAATCCCCTTCTTTAATTCTTCTTTAGAAATATCAGAGGTAATAATAAAGTCACTCAGTTGATAACTCTTTTGATTTAAGATCTCAACAGATTGTAACTTAAGTTGAAGATTAGATTTATATTTAATCACATCCCCTACCACTTCAATAATATGCCCAGCTCTTAGCTTATTGGATATTTCTTCACTGACATCCCATAATTTGGCCTCAATATTTCCTGAATTATCTTGTAAGTTTAAGGACATATAGGGTGCACCATTATTGGCAACCCCTTTTATCACATTCACAACTAATAATGGTTGGTTTACTTTTGTTCTTTCTTGAAAATCTCTAATCTTCATCTTCACTCTCCCCGATCACTTTATTTATACTGTCTTGTCGATATCCTTTTTGTCTCAATTTATTGATGATTTGATATCGATCTGTTTCTTTCTTCTTAAGTTTAGCATAATCACTAACACATGAGGCAAGTTCATCGTAATCAAGTTCTGCTTTACTTAATAAATCACCCACTATTGAGGCTTTAAAACCTTGTCTCACTAACTTCTCATAAATTTTATTCTTTACACTTAAATATGAACCATTAAAGCGTTGTTGAGACACTTTTTCAAATTGTTGGTGTAAATGATCTGTTTGTTGATCAGAAATCCGTTCTAAGACTAAGGTTTCAAGATTTTCTTCAAATTGATATTTCTCCAAGTTTTTCGTTATTCGATATAAACCATAACCCTTTTCTTGATAGCGAATAACCAGTTCTTGTATAAAACGCTCATCATCAATAAATCCTTTTTCGATTAAAACACGCATCACTTGTTCATTAAGTATTGGATTATCAGGATCACTCTCTTGTAAGTAAGTTCTCATTTGGGCTTCTGAATAATCATGATAACTTATTTTATTAAGACATTTTGATACTTTCTCACTAATTAAATCCTTTTCTTTTAACATCGACATCTCCTTTAAACTTAAAATACGGTCTTCAGATAAGTTGAACTCTTTTATATCTTCATTGGTTAAGATAACATTCAAATAATTGAGATCATTAGATAATTCAATTAGTGAAGTATTCTCATTTTGTTTAAGACCTATCACTGTATATTCTTTATCTTCAGTATTCAATAATACTTTTGAATAAAGATTAATCATTGAATCAACAAAGACAACATCACTATATGGTCTAACTAGCTCAAGTGATCTTTGTGCCATCATATCTTTCTCTTGTTGACTTAGATGATAAAACTTATCTAAGCATTGATTTAATTCTTCTAAAGTATCAAAGAAATAGCCATTCTCATTTTCAATTAATAAATCATGTAACACTTCTTTATCACTGGCAAATAGTGGCAAGCCACAGGCCATTGCCTCAATAAATGTTAAGCCTTGCGTTTCAGTCATTGAAGCCGAAATAAAGGCGTCAGCCCCATGATAATAAGCGGCTATTTGGTCATTAGGAATCCGATCTGTCATAAAAACAGACTCTTGTACATTAAACTCTTTAATTAAATCTTGTAGATTATCAAAGATTGGTCCACCACCAACGATCATTAATTTGATATTCTTATCCTTATTAAGTGAGATGCTCTCAATTAACATCTCTAGATTCTTTTCTTCTCCTAAACGACCAACAAAGATTAATAATAAATCATCTGACTTGATATTAAACTGTTGTCTTAAATAGGTAGCTTTTGTTTGAATTTTAGGTGTTTTGTCAAATCGATCCAAATTAACGCCAGTAGGAATAACATGAATAGGTTGATAGACACCATAACTTAATAAGAGTTCTTTCGTCTTAGCAGAAGGAGTAATAATGGCTTGAGCCGGTTTAGATAATTGTCTACTTAAAACAGATACTAAACGCTTAGCCATCTTTTCAACCGATTTTGAATGAATAGGATTAATGTAGTGGGTATAATCTTCATAGGTTGTATGATACGTATAAATTAATGGAATATTTTCCTTCTTAGCGATGTATCTAGCAAATAAACCAATTCCAAACTCTGTATGAACATGAATTAAGTCTAAATTCATTTGTTTAATTATTTCAGTAGCTCTAATTTGAAGTGGTGTAGAAAGCTTGTTATCAAACAAAAATTTAATATTAATACCAGGTAATAACAAGATATTATCTTGATAATCTAATTCATATAAAGCGCCATGATTAGAGACAATAAAAACTTCATGACCATTCTTTTCTAAGCCATTTTTAAGCGTTACAATCGATGTCACAACCCCATTGATGGTTGGTAAATACGCATCCGAAAATATTCCAATTCTCATCTTTGTGTTCTCCTACTTTTGAATTTATAAAACATAAAAATAAACGCTCCTATAATTAGAACAAAATAATAAGTAATAAATCGCCAAACAATCACGATTGAAGTTGTAAATGACTGATAGAATCTTCCTAGAAACTTATTAAAGAAATATTCTGTGGTTCCACTTTGACCCGGTATTGGAATAAATGAATTGTGCATCATAACAAAGATGTGTCCACCCATGATTGATATAATGGATAAATCATTTAAACCAAAACTTCTGGCTACAAAATAACTAACACTTAGAAACAATCCCATTCTAACAATATTTACGAAAACCAATTGAATAATGAGTCGCTTGTTATCAGCAAACAATTCAAGTGACTCTTGAAACTTAACCACTTGATTATTCAGCTTATTTTTAAAAACAGTTACATCCTTTTTGATGGGTAAAATTGAATAAATTTTCGTGACACTTTTTATAATCAAGTTATAGAAAGACTGACTTATCGATAATAAGCTTAATCCTACTAAAACAAACGATGTAACAAACATTCCTACAATGACACCCAACATCAACCCAGATTGTTTTAAGGCTTCCATATTTAATAATATTAAAACGAAGGTAACAATCACTAATCCAGCTTGATACAAAAGAAACTCTATCCATAATATGATAGCAATATTGGTTGTTTCTATTTGTGCTTTATTAAAGAGATAAAACTGAAATAATTGTGCCCCACTTCCCATGGGCATAATTCCTGATCCTAATGCCCCAACAAAAGAAGCTTGTAGCGCTAATGAATAAGAGAGTTTACTTTTAAACAACTTCCCAACTTTATATAAAACATAACCTGTTAATAACATCGTAATGACTTGAGCTAATAATGCAACAAAAAAATAAACCTTATTCGCATTTTTGATTGAATCGATAAAGACATCTAAATTAGAACCCAATAATTGTGAGTAAACTAAAATAGTTAAAAATATTAACAGTATTAGATTAAAAAGCGGACTTTTGATTACTCTTTTTAACTTATCCATAAGCATCCTAAGTATACCATACTTATCAAAGGGCATTATGACCTTTTAAGATTGATTGAGAGAATAAAAGACCCAAGTAAGTAATAATTGAGTTAAGAATTAAACCAAATATGAATAAGGTATTAAAAGAAATAGAATTTAAAACATAGAACAGTCCGATTAAAAAGGCAATTGTAGGCAACAGCGAGATAATATATAGAAACATTTTTATATAGGTTGTTAAGATTACATTTTTAAAAGAGCCTAGTATTTTGGCGGAAGCACAATCGACCATCAATACAACGCCATAACAACTCATGACAAACAAGATATAAATAATTGAATCCAAGATCGGATTTCCTAATACGATTAAAATAACGAGGTTTACCAGTTGTAGAATAAAAACACGAACAAACGGAATAATTAATGTACTAACCAGTTTCTTTAATTCTGAATCTGGGATTAAATAGATGTATGGTTTCTTCATTTCCTCAACTAATAAGGTGTTATCATTACCGATGATTAAACCCGTAACTATTAAGATTTTAAAGAGGTTCAAATCATTAATAGCAAAACCTAAAATTCCATAGGTTATTACTAAGATTAACATACTGATAGGAACAAGTTTTCTAGTTTTTCTAAGTATTAACAGTTGTTTAGAAAACAATGAATAACCACCAGGTAAGAATCGAGCTGTCAGTTTTCTTTTCTTAACTCTATCGATGTTTAAATTTTGAGTTTGTTCAAAATTGCCATCCTTCACTTGTTTCATCCTACTACTAGCAAATTGGGCATCATTGACTGCTTTTTCAATAAAGTTTCCCTTAAAATTGAAAATTCTGACTAATAGCAACAAACTCAATAGACTAATAATTGAAATAGGAAACAGTGCCGTTATATCACCTAAAACAAACATATTTCCTATCCAACCAAATGTACCAATAAATGGAATCCATTTAAACGTATTAGTGGTTGCGACTATTTTTAACGATTGAAGATTAAAGTGTGGATAAAGAGTATACACTGATAAGCCAATGATTAATAACGTTAGTTTAATGATCATTTTTCGATTGAGATGTATAGGGAAATCTTTTGATGCCTCTTTGATATATTCATAAGTGAAGTAAAATAATACTAAGATAAAGTGAATGAAGACGCTAAGGATTAAACCTAATATATGTGGTAAACCATTAATGGACTTATTAAAAAAGATCAACATGTAGACAATAAACATTAAGCCAAACATAATTGATTGAAAGAAATTTGTCGTTAAAATATAGGTATAAATTTGTTTTTGACTAAACGGACCAGCAAATATGGCGTTAGCATCATTTTCATACACTAAAGCTGTCTTTTTATTATAGATAAAGACGATTAACATGACGTAGAGGGTTAATCCTGCGAAAACATTACCAAGTGTCATATCTATTTGAAAAGTTGCCATAGAGGGACTTGGGTTATTAATCGCCCGTACCATTGAAAAAACCAAAAAACCTAATCCGATCATTGTTAATAGAGCACTTATCTTCTTTCTAAAAAGACTTCGAATTTGTCCCTTAACTTTAGTTAACAATAAATACCAAATAGCATTCATGTTACTTTGTTTCATGGTGGTCTCCTACTTTTTCAAAGAAGATTTTCTTTAAGGTCTCCCCTTCTTGTAATTGATTTTTTTCGACACGTGCGACTATCTTAGCCTTATCCATGATATAGGCTACATCCCAAATATCATTAATCATGTCAATGATATGCGTACTCATTAAAATAGCTTTGTTTTCTTTTTTTAATTCAACTAAAACTTCTAAAACCTCATCGATGGCCACAGGATCTAAGCCGATCATTGGTTCATCAACCAATAAGGATTGTGGTCTTATTAATAGTGCACAACAAAGTGATAGTTTTTGAGTCATCCCCTTAGAGAGCTCTTTAGCTAATTTATGTCTTTTGTCTAATAAATCAAAACGTTCTAATAAATGTTCGCGATACGCTTGATTTGGTTCTAATTGATAGGCTTTCTCGATGAAGTTCATATGCTCATCAACGGTTAACAAGTCATAAAAAGATGGCAGTTCTGCCACATAACCAAATTCTTTTTTGGCTTCGAGTGATAGATTAGGATACCCTTCAATTAATATTTCTCCATCAAATTTTAATAGACCAGCAACTGATTTGATTGTGGTTGATTTACCTGCACCATTGGGTCCTAATAGAATTGTTATTTGACCATTTTGAGCTAATAAATCAATATTGTCGACCGCTATAAAATTCCCATATTTTTTTGTTAAATGTTTGATTTCTATCATAATTACCTCACCGATCTATTATACACTCATATTCTTAAGAAAAAAGTGACAAAACCGAAATAAAAAGGAGATGACCTGAATCATCTCCTTCTAAGATTTAAGACTTATTCTTCAACGTATGGTTGAGAGAATTTAACTAATTGACGATAACGTCTTTGAGCTTCATCAGCTGAACGTTGTAATAGTTCATCTGCATGCTCAGGATTGATATTCTCTAATTGATTATAACGACGATTCGTTAAGACAAAGTCTTTATATTTCGAATAATCAGGTTTTCTAGAATCAATTGTTAGTGGTTTTTCCTTGTTGTCTGGGTTATAACGGAATAATGTCCAGTAACCACATTCAACAGCCATCTTTTGTTGGATTTGGTGATTACTTAAGCCACCCTTAATACCGTGTTCGATACATGGTGAGTAAGCAATGATGAGTGATGGTCCATTATAAGCTTCTGCTTCTTTAAGTGCCTTAATCGTTTGAACACGGTTAGCACCCATAGCAATTGAAGCAACATAGACATGGCCATAAGTCATCGCAATCATACCAATGTCCTTCTTAGCAGTTTCCTTACCACTAGCCGCAAACTTAGCGATTGCTGCTGTAGGAGAAGACTTAGAAGCTTGTCCACCAGTGTTAGAGTAGACTTCTGTATCTAAGATAAGGATATTAACATTTAAGTTATTTGCAATAACGTGGTCTAATCCACCAAAGCCGATATCATAAGCCCATCCGTCACCACCAATAATCCATACTGATTTAGAAACAAGATCTCTTTCGTAAGCAAGTAGTTTCTTAGCAACTTCTGAGTCAGAACCTTTTAATAGCTCAACTAAGTTACCAACAACTTTTCTTTCTTCTTCACGATTTTCTTTCGCTTCTTGGTAAGCTGTTAACACTTCTTTTAATTCATCAGAAGTACCTTCTTCATTTAGTAAATCATTAACTAAAGTTAAGATTGCTGCTGATTTGAATTCTTGAGCTGCCTTCATACCAAATCCGTATTCAGCATTGTCCTCAAATAATGAGTTAGCCCAAGCAATACCTTCACCTTGTTTGTCTTTAACAAGTGGACTTGAAGGAGTCGAACCACAATAGATTGAAGAACATCCAGTCGCATTCGCAATTAACATATCGCGTCCAAATAATTGAGATGTTAAGCGGTAGTAAGGTGTTTCACCACAACCAGCACATGCTCCAGAGTTTTCAAAGTATGGCATTAAGAATTGAGATCCCTTAATTGAGTCTGTAGGGAAGTATTCTGATTTATAACGAGTTTCTTTATAGATATAGTTAGCTAATGGAGCATATTGTAGAGATTCATGAATGTCTCTCATAACAAGTGCTTTCTTACCAGCTTTACCTGGACACTCAACTGAACATAATCCACAACCTACGCAGTTATCAGGTGAAACTTGAACTCTAAATTCAAGTCCATCAACGCCTTTACCAACTGCTTTAAGGGTTTCAAATTCCATTGGGGCATTCTTAATTTCTTTTTCATCAAGTAAGAATGTACGGATTGTTGCGTGTGGACATACAAATGAACAGAATCCACATTGGATACAGTT
>CAYFSJ010000006.1:0-45430 GCA_964345765.1 uncultured Erysipelothrix sp. | reverse complement strand
GCACTTTTACGGTGAAAATAGCTCTCTGAGTCAAGATAACAAGTTGCCAGGTAAACAAAAAGAAAGAATGTTAAAGTTCTTTCTTTTTCTTATATTAAAGTTAGAAGATATCACTGTTGATACTTCTGACTTTTTTTATGCTATACTTTAATATGTGGACCATTTATGTCCAGTTATAGTGATATAGTAGACCTACAAAGAAAAGAGGATATCACTATGACAAGAAAAATTAATCTCAATCAATTATTAGCCTCATTATCAAAGTTTGATAATTTACAATACGAAGATTTATCAGAACTTATTAGTCTACAACATTCTACCTATCAAAAATTCTTTCAATCAGCCATGGTCTTAAACGAAGAAGTGACCCTGGTTTTCGAAACAAAACAAGACGCCATTAATTTCTATATGGATTGTCATTATGGAAAACAAATTCTTAGAAATGTCGGTGTATACTATGATCTCTATAATGAGAATCAATTGATCTTAAGACCTGTGCTCAATGTTATTGGGCTCATTGATAGTCGACAACCTGGCTTAGTCGAAATTTCTAAGCATTTAGATATTAACTTCAAACTAGAATACAATCAAGCTTTCACCAACAATACATTAAGCTTATATATTCATCAAGGTCAAATAGTTAATCCAGAATGTCATGTATACATATCTGATACACTTCCATACTTAAGTTTAGGACGATTAAATAAAATCATTCGAAATGAATATGACTTTAAACGTCTCAATACAACACTACATGTTGTAGAAAGTGAAGCTATTTATGAATCAAATCGCATTAGCCATTAGGCTATTACTCATTCTTAAAACACAAGGAATCGTCAAAAAAGAAGACTTGGCACGACAATTGGAAATATCTCAAAAAAATGTCCAACGCTTACGCAACCAACTAGAGATGGTTGGGTATACAATTGAAACCATAAAAGGACGATATGGGGGCTATCGATTAATCAATAGCTCCTTTTTCCCTTTTACAGAACTCACTCAATCAGAACTAAAAGCTTTAAGTGATGCTTATCCAAGTTTATTAACCTCAGACAATCCATTAATCAATGATTCTTTTAAACAAGCCTATTCAAAGATTATCGGTAATATTGATCATGGGTTTCCAAGGATAAGTACTCATACCACCCAACAACTCAATATCGATTATCAAGAACTTGAAAAACGAATTGCAAGCTTTCAACAGGCTATCATGAATCAACAAATTACCACTATCCATTATCACAACAACAAAGTTTATGAATTTGAGCCATACTATGTCTTTCAAGTCGACATTGCTTGGTATGTTATTGGATATCAACGGTATAATGATGTTAGAACATTTAGACTCGACCGGATCGATAATTTGATTATAAATGATAAAAAATTTATAAAAGAAGATTCTTTTAATTTAGAGTCTCATTTAAGTGCTCAAGGATTCAAAATAGAAAAGCCAATTCTATTAACAGGAAAACTTGTTGGCACCAATTATCTGAAAGAGTTCAAAATCTCAGATCATCAAATTGTTGACGGAGATAATTTTGAGATTAAGTTTTATACCTTAGCTCGTGCGAAACGATTTATTTTAGAACAAGGAAGTAAACTCATCATTGAAAAGCCAAGCTCATTGAAACAATTTCAAATAGAAGAAGCCCGCAAAGTACTATCTCAATTGTAATTTAGGTAATAAGTCTTTATAATATTGAAGGAAAGTAGGGGAAAATAATGAATTGGTTTTTAAGTTTAGAACCGTGGCAAATGGCCTTAATCGGAACATTATTTACATACTTGATGACCGCCTTAGGAGCAAGCTTAGTCTTCTTCTTTAAAGAGATTAATCAAAATGTACTCAATAGTATGTTAGGATTTGCTTCCGGTGTCATGATAGCCGCCAGCTTTTGGTCATTATTAGATCCAGCCATCAATATGGCCATTGAACAAGGGCGTAATGCGGCAATGGTCGCGGCCATCGGTTTTTCGATTGGCGCATTATTTTTATATATTGCCGATAAACTCATCCCACATATGCACTTTCAAAAAGGAGCACAACCTGAAGGAATCGACACAAGACTGAGAAGAAGTATCTTATTAGTCTTATCAATAACACTCCACAATATCCCAGAAGGTTTAGCCGTAGGTGTCGCCTTTGGGGCAGCAGGAGTTAGTCAAAACCCAGCCTTAGTTTATGGTGGAATTACCATTGCCATAGGAATTGGTTTACAAAACTTCCCAGAAGGAGCGGCCGTATCGATACCATTAAGACGAGAAGGATTGTCTCGCATGAAATCATTTATGTATGGTCAAGCCTCTGGTTTAGTTGAACCCATCGCAGGTGTGATAGGCGCAATCTTAGTCGTTTCAATGTCAAATTTACTACCTTATGCCTTAGCCTTTGCGGCTGGAGCTATGATTTATGTGGTCGTAGAAGAATTGATACCTGAAGCCCAAGCATCCTCACATACAGGAAGCCATTATGCGACCTTAGGTGTTATATTAGGATTTGTTATTATGATGATATTAGATGTCAGTTTAGGATAGGAGAACAACATGAGCAAACAAGACGAAGCACGGTTTAATCCGTTTGGGGCAAGACCTCATAAAACGACTAAAATCAAACATATGATCGCGGTCGTATCAGGAAAAGGTGGTGTTGGTAAATCCATGGTTACCGGTTTACTAGCCACAGCCGCTTTACAAAGTGGATTTAATGTAGGGATATTAGATGCGGATGTCACCGGACCATCCATAGGTCGTATGTTTAATATTCACGACAAGGCCAGAGGAACCGATGAAGGAATGATTCCAATGGCATCTCAAGAAGGGATTAAAATTATCTCTGCCAATATGCTATTAGAAACAGATGACACACCCATTGTTTGGCGTGGACCAATGATTGCTAATGCAGTCAAAGAGTTTTATACCAAAGTCTTATGGGAAGATTTAGATGTTTTATTTGTTGATATGCCACCAGGAACAGGAGATGTTCCATTAACAGTTTATCAATCCTTACCATTATCAGGGATTGTCTTGGTCACAACCCCTCAAGACTTAGTGTCGATGGTTGTATCAAAAGCAGTTAAAATGGCTCAACAAATGAATGTTGATGTCTTAGGCGTCGTAGAAAATATGGCTTGGATGGAATGTCCAAACTGTGATGAAAAGATTTATCCATTTGGTGAAGGTCGAACAACTTCATTAATTAAAGATTATGATTTAGATTTATTAGCCTCATTACCAATTGATCCTGCACTTACCAAAGCCAGTGATGAAGGAACCATTGATCAAGTGGTAAACAAAGAACTACAAAAAATTGTTAAGGATTTAATCTTTAAGTTGGAACAATAAAGATGAAATCATATAAAGAACTATTAAGTGTAATAAACGACAAGGAGCCCGCAAACATGATTGTTATTGAAGGCGTTGTAGGAGTTGGAAAAAGCTCTTTAATGCGACATATCCAAAAACTAGGTTATACCACTTTTGAGGAACCTGTTTTTGATAACCCAATTTTAGAAAAGTTTTACTATGATCGTAAACGCTATTCTTTTCCGTTACAAATTTTCTTTTTAAACAAACGTTTTAAACATATCAAAGAAGCTTCTAAGATTGAAAAGTCAGTTCTGGACCGCTCTATTTATGGAGACGCCATTTTTGCGAAATTACTTCATCTAAATCAAGAGATGGAAGATGTTGAATATGACACTTACGAAGAATTGTTAGAAAACATGTTAGAACATGTAGAAGCACCAAAATTAATGATTTATTTAGAAGTCAGTGTCGATGAAGCCATTCGACGTATCCGTAAACGCGGATTAGACTTTGAACAAATTGTTGAAAGAGAGTATTGGCAAAACCTACATGATCAATATTCATCCTTCTTTGATCAATATACGATTTCACCATTACTAAAAATCAATGTTGATCATTTAGACTTTGAGAAAAATCCAGAAGATTTAGAATATGTCTTAGGATTAATCTCAAGTAAATTGGAAGAGTTGGATGTTTGAGACTGCTAGAAGAATTAGAGAGCTCGATCCTGCAGCTCACTCTCTTTTAGAAGTTTTAGTCCTCTACCCTGGTTTACATGCTTTAGGCTTTCATCGAATTGCTCATTTCCTATACAATATTCGTCTGTTTTTCTTAGCGCGCTTTGTCTCTCAACTTGGACGTTTTTTTACTCAAATTGAGATTCATCCAGGCGCCAGAATTGGAAGACGATTATTTATAGACCATGGAAATGGTATAGTCATTGGCGAAACCTCTCGAATTGGCGATGACTGTATTTTATATCATGGTGTCACCCTAGGAGGAACATCCAGTGAAGGCTGTCGTCACCCACATTTAGGAAATAATGTGATGGTAGGAGCTCATGCTCAAATTATTGGACCAGTGGTCATTGGCGATAATGTTAAAATCGGTGCAGGAGCCATTATTACCGTTGATATTAAAGACAATACCACCGCAGTAGGAACAATTACTAAAGGGACACAAAGTGCCTGTATCTAAAATGATATCACTTAAAAAATTAAGTATTACCAAACAAATAGCCATTAGTTTCTTAGGAGTGATTCTCATTGGATCACTCCTTTTGAGCTTACCATTTGCTCAAAGTTCAAGCTCACAAGCCCACTATTTAGACCATTTATTCATCAGTGTCTCAGCCGTCTGTGTAACCGGGTTATTTACTCAACCAATCTTTAGTACTTATAATTTATTTGGTCAGATAATTATCTTATTAATGATTCAAATAGGTGGACTAGGTTTAATGACCATTATTTCCTTCTTTCTTTTAGGCTCGGGAAAAAAGATGCGCTTCAGCAGTACTTTAGCCCTCAGTGAAGCACTCAATAAAGAAGAAATCTTCAATTTAAAATTATTTGTTGTCTCAATAGTAAAATACTCATTTATTATCGAGTTAGTCGGTTTTATTTTGATTTCATTTGTTTTAGTCCCACATTTTGGACTAACCCAAGGATTATTTAATTCGCTCTTTCTAAGTATTTCCGCATTTTGTAATGCAGGCTTTGATAATTTCAATTCCAGTTCGCTTTTATCATTTGTCCATCAACCACTCTTAAATTTCGTCATACCAGGCTTAATTATTTTAGGTGGAATTGGCTTTGCGGTATGGTTTGATTTAACTCAAAACATGTTCTCGCTCATTAAAACATCTTCACTGACTCTGCGTAACTTTATACGAAAGCTAAAAGTACACACAAAACTAGCCATTAGTGTCTCACTGGTGGTCATCCTTTTTGGGACATTATTAGGATTAGTTTTAGAATATAACAACCCAAATACAATTGGCCAGTTTAGGTTCATTGATAAAGTCATGGCTTCCTATTTTCAAACAGTAACCATGCGTACCGCAGGCTTTGCCACGATTGACTATACCTTAACGCGACCTGTTTCAAACTTAATCTATATGGTGACCATGTTTATTGGTGGTTCACCAGGAGGTACAGCAGGGGGAATAAAAACAACCACAGTCGCCATTGTGCTGTTTATGATTGTCGCAGAGTTTAAAAACAGAAAACAAGTCAACATCTTTAAACATTCGGTATCATCGGATATTCTTAGAAAAGCAACGATCGTCTTTGTCTTATTTCTCTCATCGTTTTTATTAGGATCGATATTACTACTAATCTTTGATCCTGAGGTTTCCGTGTTAGCCGCCTTTTTTGAAGTAACCTCGGCCATTAATACAGTGGGAGTAAGTATGAATTTAACGCCAAGCTTATCCAGATTATCCCAATTAGTTTTAATGATCTTAATGTTTGGTGGACGTATAGGACCAATGACCTTATTATTAAGCTTAACCAAAGAATCACATAAAACGATTGAAAACAAATATACAGAAGCCAAGATTTTAATTGGCTAAATGGAGGAAATATGAAACCAAAAATTATTGCGGTATTGGGATTGGGTGTCTTTGGCTCAACCATCTGTAAAACACTGTCTCAATTTGATGTTGAAATTATCGCGGTCGATAAAGAAATCGAAAATGTGAATCGGATCGATCAATATGTTACTCAAGGCGTTGAAGCAGATATTACCAACATTGATTCACTTAGAAATATTGGCTTAGAAGAAGCAGATATTGCAATTGTTGCCACAGGCTCAAGTTTAGAGGCAACCGCTTTGGCAGTGGTTCACTTAAAAGAATTAGGCGTTCCACGAGTTATTTGTAAAGCCAAAAATAAGACTTACTTAAAAGTGTTAGAAAAACTTGGAGCTGATTTAGTGGTACGTCCAGAGAAACAGATGGGTGAGCACATTGCCAAAGAACTCATGCGAAATGTCATCATTGATACGATTGTCTTAGATGAACAATATTCTGTTATCGAGTTTAAAACACCAAAAAATTGGGTGAATCAAACCATCTATTCACTGAATGTCAGACAAAATTATGATATTAATATCATAGGATTAAGGGCAGGAGCAGGAGAAAAGATGGTCATTAATTTTGATATTAATACACCATTAAAGCCAACCGACATCTTAGTTGGTATTGCTGAGAGTAAGCGATTTGAACAATTGGATTTTTTAAATCAGCTTTAAGAACAATTAGAGAGGTAAAACTCTCTTTTTTATGAGATAATAAATGATGCTAAATTTGTCAATAAGCGACACTTTTGGTAGACTTTTTCTAGAATAAATAGATAGGAGGGATAAGATGAATAAAAGTGACAAAATATTTATAGCCATCGTGGTTTTAATGAGCGTATTTATCTATATCTTCTCCGACGTTATTTTTGACATGATTACTTCAGATGATCTTCAAACAGTCATCTATGTCAATGACCAAGAATATGGTCGTTATTCGATGAATCAAAATCAACAAGTTACTGTGCCAGGACAACTAGGGGATGTTGTTGTTGATATAGAAACAGATCGAGTCCGCATTGCCATGGAAAATTCGCCACGTCATATCTGTTCCTTACAAGGATGGGTTGATCGAGCTTATGTTCCATTAATTTGTCAGCCTAACTATGTTATCGTTCAAATTGAGAATTCCAATCATGAAGTGACCGAGCCAGAAGTGGACAGTATCACCCAATGAGACTACGATCAAAAACAAGCCGCCTAACACTTTTAACCATGTTAGTTGCGATGGCTATCTTATTGCATTCTGTTGAACCAGCAGTCCCGATCGGAATTCCGGGTGTTAAGTTTGGTTTAGCCAATGCCATCTCGTTAATTTGTTATTACATCTTTGATGCGAAACGAATGTTTCAACTCAACTTTATGCGTGTTTTAATTTCATCAATTATTCGTGGAATATTCCCAGGAATTGGTTTTTGGTTATCATTTAGTGGAGTCTTTATGTCATCACTCGCTATGATTTTCTTTAGAAAGATAACAAAAATGTCACCTGTTGGTATTTCCGTGGCCTCTGCCTTATTCCATAATGTTGGACAAATGTTAGCCTTAATGTTTATCAACAAAACATGGGGTATGATTTACTGGCTACCATTTATGCTCTTTAGTGCCATCCCAACAGGAATTATTACTGGTTATATTAGTTTATTGGTGTTACAACGCTTTAAAGTAGGTACAAAAGACCTAAATATTAAAAAGTGAGGACCTATGAAAAACATCAAAAAAATACTCTCCTTTATGGAGCACTATAAAAAGTACTTATTAGTAATGATTGTAATGAATGCGATTGTCGTATTTATGACCTTAGTCAATCCACTCATCCTAAGTTTTGTCTTAGATAATGTCATCCCACAAATTGAACCACAAAACCTCATCCTACGCTTCTTTAGTAATAGTGTAGGTGGGATTGAAGTTTTCCATCAGAATATTTGGCTTGTGGCTGGTTTAGTTATTTTATTAGCACTCGTCATGGCACTGGCTCAATACCTTAGAGGTAAAGCCAATGGAATTACTTCAGAAACAGTGGCTAAAAATCTAAGAAACGAACTATATGATCATATACAATACTTACCGTATGCTAAACATCAAGAGATTCAAACCGGGGATTTAATTCAACGTTGTACTTCCGATGTTGATTTAATCAGAAGGTTCTTAGCAGTTCAGGTCTCTGATTTTACTTATGGAATTTTTACCATTATAATTGCTGGAATTATCTTATTCTCTATCCATGTTCCATTAGCGATTATGTCACTGATCTCTATCCCATTTTTAATTGGTTATGCTTATTTCTTCTTTAAGAATATGCAAGTCGCATTTAAAGCCAGTGATGAATCTGAAGCCGTCTTAACCACTGTCCTTCAAGAAAATGTCGAAGGGACTCGAGTCGTTAAAGCGTTTAATCGTGAAGTGTATGAATTAGAGAAGTTTAAAAAAGCTAATTATGACCATCGCGATAAAACGGTCCATATGATTAAATTATTAGCCTATTATTGGGGCATCAGTGATTTTATCGTCTTGACCCAATCCTTTGTCACAACCTTAGCTGGTATTCATTATGCCTTAAACAATCAAATTAGTGTTGGAGACTTTGTCGTCTTTGTCTCCTATATTTCATTTATTCTTTATCCAATTCGTTATTTAGGACGAATTCTTTCGGATTTTGGGAAAGTCTCCGTTTCATTGGATCGTCTCTATGAAATTTTAGAGTATCCAAAAGAAGACATTGATGCAGGACTCACACCTGAGATTAAAGGCCATATCGTCTTTGATGAGGTCAGTTTCCAATATGATGATGCTCATAACAATGTTCTCATGGATTTAAGCTTTGAAATAAAAGAAGGTCAAACGGTGGCCATCATGGGTCCAACAGGGTCTGGTAAATCATCTTTGGTCCATCTTTTAACCAAATTATATGATTATCATGGCCATATCTATTTAGATGGAGTTGAGTTAAAGACCATTCAAAGTAAACATTTAAGAAAGAACATTGGTTTAGTGCTTCAAGAACCATTCCTTTTCTCACGCTCTATCTATGACAACATTAAACTAGCCAATCCAACAGCCAATAAACATGATGTTTATAAAGCAGCATCGATTGCGGCAGTGGACAAAGTCATTAATGAGTTTGATCAAGGCTATGAAACAATGGTTGGAGAAAAGGGTGTGACCTTATCAGGTGGTCAAAAACAACGAATTGCGATTGCTAGAGTGGTTATCAATCATTGTCCTATCTTAATATTTGATGATTCCTTATCGGCAGTCGATGTTCAAACGGATATGTTAATTCGACAAGAATTAAAACAATTATCCAATAAAGCGACAACAATTATTATTACTCATCGCGTTAACTCGGCAATGAATGCTGACAATATTCTAGTCTTAGATGAAGGTCGAATTGTTCAACAGGGTACTCATCAACAGTTAATCCAACAAGAAGGTCTCTATTCTAAAATCAATGAAATCCAAAGTCAGAGAGTGGAGGAAGTCTAATGCACGAAGAAGAATTTAGTCTACAAAAAGTAGAATTATCTTTATGGAAAAAGATCTGGCAATTGATTATGGTTCACCGTAAGAAATTATACAAATCATTTTTAATCATGTTTTTTGTCGCTACCATCGAACTTGTTTTTCCTATCATGAATCGTTGGGCAATTGATACGTTCATCGAAAAACAAGAGTTAGATACCTTGTTGATATTTGGTGTTACTTTTTTCATTCTTATTGTCGTCCAAGCCTATGTTGTCTTCTTATTCATTTATAATAATGGACAAATAGAAATGGATCTCAACACCGATTTAAGAGAAAGAAGCATGATAAAACTTCAAAATCAATCCTTCTCTTATTATGATAGAACTGCCAGTGGTTGGATTGTCTCAAGAGTAACCAGTGATATTAGTCGACTTTCAGAAATATTTTCCTGGACATTAGTTGATGTAGTTTGGGGAATTGTCATAATGATAGGAATCATTATCGTTATGGCCAGCATTTCACTTCGCATGTTACTTTGGACAATTATAATTATTCCCTTTATGTTATTGGTCTCATGGTTTTTCCAAACCCGTATTTTACGTAATTGGCGCGAAGTTCGTAAAACTAACTCGCTCATTACAGCAGGTTTTTCTGAAGGGATTATGGGTGCTAAAACAACCAAGACGATGGGACTTGAAGAACTTCATTATCAACAATTTAGTGACTTAACAAAAACAATGAGATCGAAGTCAATTCGAGCCTCTATATTAAGTTCAATCTATGCCCCAATTATTGGCTTTTTGACCAGTATTTCGATTGCTTTATTATTAGGGGATGGTGGACAACAAGTCTTAATTGGCTCAATGACACCAGGAACCATTATGCTATTTATTTCCTATGCCAATGTTTTCTTTCAACCTATTCGAATGATTTCAAATATGTTCTCAGAACTTCAAATGGCACAAGCCTCAGCAGAGCGAGTCTTATCGCTACTAGAACAAGAAATCGAAATTGTCGATAGCCAACAAGTTATTGAAAAATATGGCACGATTTTAGAGCCCAAAACTCACAATTATGAATCTGTTTTAGGAAAAATTGAATTTAGACAAGTAGACTTTCACTATAACCCTCAAGAACCAATCTTAGAAAATTTTAATTTGGTTGTAGAACCTGGTCAAACCATTGCCTTAGTTGGAGAGACCGGCAGCGGCAAGACAACCTTGGCTAATTTGATTGCTCGATTCTATGAACCTAAAGCAGGTCAGATATTAATTGATGATGTGGATTATAAAGAGCGCTCAATTGGATGGCTTCACTCAAATTTAGGGGTCGTGCTGCAAGCACCGCATCTTTTCTCAGGTAGTATTGCTGAAAACATTCGCTTTGGGAAATTAGAAGCAACTGAAGATGAAATTATTCAAGTGTCTAAATTAGTTGGAGCTCATAGTTTCATTATGACATTAGATAAAGGTTATGATTTTGAAGTGGGTGAGGGTGGCACTAAATTATCGAGTGGCCAAAAACAATTAATTAGTTTTGCTAGAGCATTAATTAATGATCCATCCATTGTTATCCTTGATGAAGCTACAGCAAGTATTGATACTCAAACAGAAAACGATATTATGAGTGCCATTGAAGTGCTACTCAAAGATAGAACATCAATTGTGGTAGCACACCGCTTATCCACCATTGTTAATGCGGATAGAATTCTAGTGATTGATAAGGGGCAAATTATTGAACAGGGCAATCATCAACAGTTGTTACAACAAAAAGGCCATTACTATGCCTTGTATACAAACCAATTTAATCAACAAGAGGAAGATTTGCTACTAAGGAGGGTATCTAGTGATGTGGTATAATAGCGTCATGAAAAATAAATTAATCGGATTTATCAGTATCCTTGTTTTAGTAGCCATTGATCTTTGGTCCAAACAAACCGTAACCACTGCCATCGCTCATAACCAACAAGTTGAAGTCATTGATAATTTCTTTTGGTTGACCCATGTACATAACACAGGGGCAGCTTGGAGTTTATTTAATGGTCGAGTGGGAATATTAACAGTCGTCAGTTTTGTGGCTGCCATAGCTTTAATTGTTATTTATCTAAGAGACCAACAATCAAAGATTGCTAATATTGCCTTAGTCTTAATGATTGCTGGGACGATTGGAAATCTATATGATCGTTTCGCACTAAATTATGTTCGAGACTTTTTGTCATTTAATCTATTTGGTTATATGTTTCCAGTCTTTAATGTGGCCGACTCTTTGCTTGTTATTGGAGTCTTTATTTTAATTGTGGAGGTGTTGATCAGTGAGAGAAATTGAAGTCAGTAATGAACAGGCGAATCAACGCTTAGACCAATTTTGTGCCAGTATCAGTAAGTATTCACGATCTAAAGTGAGTCAAATGATTAAACAAGGGGATATCTTGGTTAATAATGAAGTGATGAAACCCTCTTACTTAATTGAAGAAGAGGATATTATTGTGATTAAATCGTTAACGCCAACGCCAATTGATTTAGAACCGATTGAAATGGACTTAGAAATCCTTTATGAAGATGAGGATTTATTGGTCGTTAATAAACCACAAGGATTGATTGTTCACCCTAGTCCAACTTCCAAGGAACCAACCTTAGTTCATGGTCTTTTGGCCTATACTCAATTGTCAGATCATGGTGAACAGTTTAGACCAGGAATTGTTCATCGTTTAGATAAAGATACATCGGGTGCTATGGTAGTAGCAAAAAATGAAATAGCTCATGCTTTTTTAGCTGATCAACTCAAAGATAAAACAATGAATCGAACCTACTGGGCAATTGTATCTGGCGTATTTCCACATAGTTCTGCGAAAGTGGATGCTCCAATTGGTAGAGATAAAAAGAGTCGACAACAAATGACAGTGACCCATGAGAATGCCAAAGAAGCAGTCACTCATTTTAGAAAACTTGAAACCTTCAATAAACATTCGCTATTAGAATGTAAGTTAGAGACAGGTCGAACTCATCAAATCAGAGTTCATTGCCAATATATGAAATACCCTGTATTAGGAGATCCTGTTTATGGCTATAAGAAAGAGAGTGAGGCTTTGGGTCAATATCTTCATGCTAAAAAGATTGAATTTATTCATCCAAAATCAAAACAACTCCTTCAAATTGAAGCTCCTTTACCAAGACGATTTAGTGATAAACTTCAAGAATTGAGGAATGGCCATGAGTAAACAAAATCAAATAGTGGCACTGCGTTTAGCCTCAATCTTAATGCGATTTTATAAATATGAATTAATGAAAATTGATAACGCTACAGGTGACGTGGTACTTGGTTTTCCGAAACATCCAAAGTATCCAACCATTCATATTCGTTTAAGTAGTATTGCTTATGAAGAGGATAAATCGGAGAAAATGGTTGAGGTGGTCAATTCACTCAATCGTCAAAAACGAGATATTAAACTCTTAACCTTTAGCTTTGTGGATGAACCGTTTGAAAAAGAAACTCATCACTTAGTTCACTTAGATGAGAATAATCAGTTTAGTGAACAAGTTTTAAATACTTTCCCAAAAATTAAACAGTTAGATTGGCAAGTAAAAGATGAAGTGCTGGAGCTTAAAGTTGCGGTTAATAATTTAAATAAAACAACCATGAGACATCGCCAAGAGAGAGTTAGACAAACAGGTTTAAAGAATTCAAAGGGTGCTCTAAGTATTATTGCTATTTGTGTCTTGGTTCATCTTTTAGGAATCTTTATCACATCTCTCGCTCGATATGAGACAACCTATATGATTTTATTAGGTGGAATTTATGTCCCAATGATTCAAGGTGCTAATGAAATTCATCGTTTCATTACAGCAGGCTTTATTCATGCTAATTTCACCCATTTATTTGTTAATATGCTCTCGCTCTATAATATTTCATTATTATTAGAGAAAGTCTATGGAACTAAAAAGTTTCTGATTGCGTTACTAGTGAGTGTCATTGGTGGTAACTTAGTGGTATATGTGGCTGAAACCCAAGCAGCTATCTCAGTTGGGTTATCAACAGGGATTTATGGCTTATTAGGTTTATTAGTTGTTTATTTATTTGAGACTAACTTAATTAAATCACCTGTCTTTAAAACCCAGTTAACCTATATCTTTGGGATTAACTTAATTATTAATTTCTTACCGAATGTGTCTTGGCTAGGACATTTGGGAGGATTTGTATCAGGTGTATTAGTTGGGATGGCCTTTGTTAAGAAACCGCAGTGGCAATCTCTGCGTAAAAATACGATTATTGCGTCATTGATGTTGGTAGTCATGTTAGGTTATTTGGGTATCAATCGAAATTACCCAAATGAAATTTATGCGAGCTCTGATTTTGATGTCATTAATGTGGCGAGAAAACTTAAACTTGATTTTTATGCAGATTATCTAGAAGAGAAAATGATAGATTATTACTATGAGGGAGATTTCTGATGATTATTAGTTGGGACCAATATTTTATGGGGATTGCCCATTTATCGAGCTTTCGCTCCAAAGATCCAAGTACTCAGGTGGGTGCCTGTATTGTTAATGCCAATAAACGAATTGTTGGAATTGGATATAATGGCTTACCTAAAGGCTGTGAAGATGATGTCTTTCCATGGGAAAGAGAAGGGGAATTTTTAGAGACGAAATACCCTTACGTGGTTCATGCTGAGTTGAATGCGATTTTAAACTCAACAGTCCGTTTAGATGGTTGTAGCATTTATGTGTCACTGTTCCCATGTAATGAATGTGCAAAGGCCATTATTCAATCAGGCATCAGTGAAATTGTGTATGAGGATGATAAATACCATGACACAAAAGAAACAACTGCTTCTCGCAAAATGTTGGAAGCAGCTGGTGTACAATGTAGACAACTCACTGAAAAAGTTCGTGTTGATGTAGAGATCATTCAATAATTCTTGATGTATTACTAAAATGTAGCTTGGCTACATTTTTTAATGCTTCTTTACCATATTTCTTTATAAACGTTTTCCCAAATTGATCGACCTTATTTGAAGCGCCTTTAGGGATTGTGAGTTCATATTTGTTTGAAAGTTGTTCTAAGGCTTTTAAAAAGGTATAGCGGGCGATGATAGAGGCACAGGCCACAGAGATGTATTTATTTTCGGCTTTTGTTTCAAAGTGAAGATGAGTAATTCCATAATCATCTAATAAATAGGCATAATATTTTTCTTTGGGACTAAACTGGTCAACGACACATAAAGAAGGTAAATAGCCATTTAATTTATTCTTTAAATGGTCATAGGCTTTTTGATGTAGACGAGCCTTTATGGCATTTAAATTGGTCGTTTGATGAATTTCATTGTACTTCGCATTGTCTAAGATTAAAACAGAGAAGGTGAGTTCTTTCATTAAATGTGGTGCTAGTTCATAAATATCATGGTCTGTGATTTGTTTGGAGTCTAAGATATTGAACTGTTTTAACCACTCTACTTGATTCTCACTAACATAACAGGCACAAACGACAACTGGTCCAAAGTAATCGCCGGTTCCCACTTCATCTGATCCTGCTTGTTCGTTTTGAGATGTTTCAAATTGTTGAGCGTATAAAAGCCCGTCATCACCACTAAAGACCACTTTTCCTGATGTATAGGCGGTAATGGTGCCTTGATCGAGTTTTGCTTGAAAGTGTGTGTAGTCTAAAACCCTAGTTGGATAAGCGCTCATTTGATGCTGTAGTGATTTAATTTGTTGAGGGGTTAATGTTATTGTTTTTGTTTTCATAATGACAGTTTAGCACAGATTGAAAAAAGCTCATAAAAAGGGTATGATTAATTCATTGAAAAGGTGGAACAGTTATGATCGAACTCAAAGAATCATGGGGCTTATATCTAAATCTAATCATCGCATTGATTGTGGTATGGTCACTTGTTGTTGGTTATCAAAAAGGACTTTTAAAGGGTATTCTTAATCTGTTACGAATGATTATAGCTTTAATTGTTGCTAGTTTATTCTCTGGAGCGATGGCTCGTGTTTTTCCTCTTCTCAATTATCGTTCCATTTCAGTGGCAAAAGTAATTACCGATGCGCTTGAACATCAAGGGTCTCGCTTAATCTGGTTTGTTATTTTGTTTATTGCCACTTATTTAATAACCATGATTATTGAATGGTTATTTGGGTTTGTTGAAAAAATCCCTATTATCAGTTCAGTTAATAGTATCGCTGGTTTAGTCTTGGGCTTCATTTTAGCGTATTTTAAATTATATCTTTTACTTATTATTTTGGTGACACCAATCTTTAGAAATGCACAGCCATTAATTGATAATTCATATATGTCAGTGATTCAGGATAGCTCTTCAATGATTGATAGCTTTGCTGAGCTGGTCAATGAGTCGCTGGTCACTCAAAAAGCGTCGAATCAAGAAAATCTAAATCAAGAGGAAGTAAGTCGCTTACAGTCAATTTTAAGTGAGTATGGATTAACTGAAGACCAAATTGTTGAATATTTAGAAGGAATAGAATGAATAATAAAAGAAAATTAGAAATTGATCAAATTATCAGTCAGTTTCTAAACTATAGTAAAACGAGTATGGGACAACAACATCTAAGAAACTTAGATATTATTTCGTCCCAACTCCTTTTAAAGCGCCAATTGAGAAGACAACAAGAAGCACTGAATGCGACGATTAAACAGAGTGCTCCTTCTTTTTATGGCATCACTGATTTAAGTGAGTCGCTCAAACTAGTGAAAAAGGGTGGCACGTTGTCAATTGAAGAATTGATTGCGACGAGCCGTTTTTTACATGGTCAAAATTCATTGGTGGAATACTATAAAAATCGATTAGTTGAGATGGATGAATTAGGAGATTTATTTGAATCGCTCTTTATTGAGAAGAATCTCAATAAAGAAATTGATCGTTGTTTTTCAATCGATGGGGAAGTGTATGACCAAGCCTCGAGTGAACTATTTCGAATAAGAAGACAATTATCGACGATTAATAATCGAATTGATAAAGCCATCAATGATTTTATTGGTAAGAATGCGGATGCGCTCTCCGAACAGTATTCAACTATAAGGGCTGATCGACGTGTGATTCCTGTGTTGACGGCGAATAAAAATAAATTTAGTGGATTGATCCATGATCAGTCTGCTTCAGGACAAACGACCTATATTGAACCTCAGTTTTTGATTGACTTAAATAATGAACATCAAAATCTCTTAATTGAAGAGAAACAGGAAATCATTCGAATTTGTGAGAACTTAAGTCGTCAAGTTGAACTGATGGCGGATAGACTATTGGCCTCCATTGAAAGCATTGGTTATTTAGATGTTTTATTTTCTATGGCTAGTTGGGCTAAAGATTTAGAGGGTAGTGTGGCAGAGTTATCTGAGGGTGATTTAGTGCTCACGAAGGCTAGACATCCACTGTTAGATCAAAAAACAGTGGTTGAAAATGATTATCGCTGTTTAGCTCCACATCGAATGATTTTGATTACTGGCCCCAATACTGGAGGTAAGACGGTTGGTTTAAAAACCATTGGTGTTTGTGTTTATTTAACTCTGTGTGGGGCACCGATCTTAGCTCAAGAGGCGATTGTGCCTTTAATTGATGAGCTATTTGTTGATATTGGGGATGCTCAATCCTTACAACAATCGTTGTCAACTTTTTCTGGTCATTTATCAAATTTAAAGAGAGTTTTAGATCAAGCAACATCTCATTCGTTAGTGCTGTTGGATGAGCTTGGTAGTGGGACTGACCCAATTGAGGGGGAATCTTTGGCACAGGCTATTTTAGAATATTGTCATGAATTAGGTTGTATGGCAGTGGTGACAACCCATTTTAATCGTCTTAAAGTGTTTGCTAAGAACCATCCAGAGATTTTAAGTTCTTCGGTTGAGTTTGATTTGGATGATTTACAACCAACTTATCGTTATATTGAGGGGCTTGCGGGTCAATCGTATGCTTTGGATATTGCTCGTAAATTAGAAGTGAAGGAAGAAGTGATTGATCGAGCGAATCAAATCAAAAACGAGTCTGTTTCTAAACAGGAATTATTGATTGAAAATCTTGAGAAGGAAATTGCTCAAAATAGACAGCTCAATGATGAGCTTCATCGTCAACAGATGCAACTCAAGGAATCTGAGAATGAACTTCGTCAAAAATTAGAAACACTTGAGAAAGAAAAGAAATCGATTCTTAAAACGTTTGAAAATAAACAAGAACAACAAATGCGTAAAAATATTGCGAAGGCTAAGGGAATTTTGGCTGATATGCGTCAACAACAACAGATGCATACCAATATTGATGCACTGAAAGAATTACAAGAGATGAGTGTGGCGCCTATTGAAGAAGAGCCAGCTTTTGAGAAAGAGCTTGAAGTTGGTGATTCAGTGCGACTCTTGTCGACCCAGCAAATTGGGACAATACAGAAGATTGAAAAGAAAGAAGTCTTGGTTGATGTCAATGGGATGAGTGTTCGGGCTAAGATGAATCAACTTCGCTATCATCCAGTTAAAAAGTCTAAGAAAAAATCGTCTAGTAAATCGAGTGTGAGTGTCTCAAGTGTTCGACCGGTTCAAATTGAGTGCAACTTAATTGGGATGAGAGTTGAGGAGGCACTGATTGAATTACAACAATATATTGATCAATGTATTGTGAATAATATTCAGGTGGGTCGTGTGATTCACGGGCATGGTACGGGAGCCTTAAGAGAGGCGGTTCATCAAGCACTTAAGAAACATAAACAAGTTAAGTCTTTCCGTTTAGGTGGTGAAAATGAGGGAGGTCATGGAGCGACTGTCGTTTCGTTTAAGTAATGCGTGAAAAATTATTGATTAAAATTCAGACTTTACCTCAAGAACCAGGTTGTTATTTAATGAAGAATAAGGATAACAAAGTAATTTATGTGGGTAAGGCTAAACGACTTAAGAGTCGGGTGAGTTCTTATTTTACGGGGGCTCATGATACGAAAACAGCAAAACTGATTTCTCAGATTGCTGATTTTGATATTATCGTGACTCATAGTGAGCGAGAAGCACTGATTTTAGAGAATAATTTGATTAAACAACATCGTCCTAAATACAACATTATGTTGATGGATGATAAATCGTATCCATATATTCGGATGAATAAACAGTCTTTGCCTTATTTAAGAGTTGTTAGGGAAAAAAAACAGAGTAAGGATTCATACTACTATGGACCTTATCCTGATGCGAGTGCTGCTTATCAGGCGGTGAAGCTACTTAATGAAATCTTTCCAACTCGAAAATGTTTTCCTTTGAAAAAGAGAAAATGTCTTTATTATCATATGGGACAATGCTTAGCTCCTTGTGAATTAGAGATGGATTCTGAGGAAGTGGAATCAATTCGTAAGAGTATTCGAGATATTTTGTCTGGTCAAATTACTGAAGTTAAAAATATGTTAATGGATAAAATGATGGCTCATGCGAATGCTTTAGAATATGAACAAGCGCAAGTGGTGAAACAACAAATTGAGGCACTAGAATATATTGTGAGTAAACAGAATGTTCAAACCAGTGATAAAACATCGATGGATATTTTTAATTATGTGGTTGATAAAGGATATTTGTCGGGTGTGGGATTATTTTTTAGAGGGGGTCAAATGCTTCAGAAGAACATGATTCTTCAACCTATTGAAGTCAATGAGGATGATGCGATGACGTCATTTATTGTTGAATACTACAAGAAGAACCCAATCCCACCTTTGGTGGTGGTGCCTAAGAATCTTGATGCACAGTTACTCTCAGAGACGCTTAATACGAAGGTTCAGACTTTTGTTCGTGGGCAAAAACGACAATTATTGGAGATGGCTCAACGTAATGCGCAACAACAGATTTTTACTAAATTTGAAAAGATAAAGACACAGGATGATATTAAGGAGATTGGTTTAAAACGCTTGTCTAAAATACTTAATAAAGATGTATCTAGGGTTGAATTGATTGATGTCTCTCATATTTCAGGGAGTTTTCCGGTTGGAGCTTGTGTTGTCTTTGTGCATGGGGTTCCTGATAAAAATGCATATCGTCGCTACAAATTACATCAAGCCAATAATGATGTTAAGTCTCTGCAGGAAATGGTCTATCGCCGTTATTTGAGGGTCTTAAAACAAGAAGAAGTGATGAGTGATTGTTTGATTGTGGATGGTGGAGCACTCCAAGTTGAGGGTGTGAAACAAGTTTTATCTGATTTGGATATCGATATGGTAGTGATTGGGTTGATTAAGGATGAGTATCATAATACCAAATCGCTTTATCTATCAAGTGATTCTGTAGTAGACTTAGTTAAGAGTGACCAACTCTATTTACTACTGGCCTTGATGCAAGATGAGGTGCATCGTTTTGCGATTAACTATCATCGACAATTACGGTTGAAGGGGATGACACGTTCTATTTTAGATGAGTTAGAGGGTGTGGGTCAAAAGCGTAAGAAAAAGCTAATGAATCATTTTGGGTCACTTAAGAAGATTAAAGAGGCTTCTTTAGTAGATTTACAGAAAGTGATTGGGAATAAAACGGGTCAACAAGTTTTTAATCAACTAAAACAACTTGAGAAAGGAAAAAACGAACATGAGTAAATCAATTGGAATTATCGATTCAGGTTTAGGTGGTTATACACTCTATCATGGCTTAAGAGCTAAATATCCTAAGAAGAGTTTTACGTTAATTGTGGACCAGGCAAATGCTCCATTTGGTGATAAAACAAAGGATGAATTACTTGAGATTGGTAAGAAGCTTTTGACGAGAATGTCTGATTTAAATATTGAGACTGTTTTAATTGGTTGTAATACCTTGATTGCTTCGGTTTATAGAGAACTAGTTGAGGCCTTTCCTTGTTTAAATTTGATTAATATCATTGATCTAACCATACAAGAGGTGAGTCCTGAGGTGAATCGTGTCTTGGTGATTGCCACTACTACGACGATTAATCAAAAAGCGTATAGTAGCGCTCTTACTAAACATGCTAAGAATGCATGGATTAATGAGTTGGCGACGCCTAAATTAGTGCCACTAATTGAAGGTTTGGCGGATGATAAGGATGTTGATGAGATTCTAGGTGAGTATTTAGAGGGGAAGACAAATGTTGATACGCTTATTTTGGGTTGTACGCATTATCCTTTGATTAAAAACAATCTACAAAAGTTGACGAAAGCTCAAATCATTGATTCGATTGATGCGAGCATTCATTATTTTGATGAGTCTGATTTAGAAGATGGAGAGAGTCAAATCTTTACGACTCATGATGCTAAGCGTTTCGAGAATCAAATCTTTTCTCTATTTAATACCAAACAAGAAGTGAAGGAGATTGTGCTATGAAAATTGTGGTGACTTCAGATAATCATGGTTTAAAGAAAGAACTAGATGCGATTAGACAACTTCATAGTGACTATGACGCGTTTATTCATTGTGGTGATTCAGAGATGACCAATCATGAGTTGTCGGGTTGGGCTAGTGTTGCAGGTAATAATGATTATTATGCTGATTTACCAGAATCGAGAATTGTTAATGTGAACGGGTTTAAGATCTTTGTAACGCATTCTCATTTAGTATCCTATTTTAAACGAATTGATCGATTAGTGAGTTTGGCTAAGAAGAATGAATGTCAAATGGTTTGTTTTGGTCATAGCCATGTCTTTATGGATGAAATAAAGGATGGTATTCATTTGGTTAATCCTGGTTCAATGCGTTATAATCGTGATGCGACGCCACCTTGTTATGCGATCATTACCATTGATGATGATAATTACTCGAATGTGAGTGTCAAACGAATCAACTTAAATCGTTAGAATGCTTGTCAAAACACTCATATTTTGATAATATGATAGGGCACTTGTCCCCTTAGCTCAGCTGGATAGAGCATGAGCCTTCTAAGCCCAGGGTCGGGAGTTCGAATCTCTCAGGGGACGCCATTTGAATATTCACGAACGGTAATGTTCGTAACGTAAAAGGAACTGTACATAATGCACAGCTCCTTTTTTCATAATAAGTATTATTTATTCTTTAACATCAAGAATATCTTGATGACTAGTCTTAGAAACACAGGGCATAACAAAATGGAAATTATGTCCAATAAACTTATTATCAGTGTCTAATGTTACATGTGAATTATAAAGCGGTCTAAAATAAGGATAGTTATTCTCGGTAACAGCATAGAGGAAAGGGTTGTCGGTATCTGGATTCTTATCAAATAAAATGACGATAAATTGATTCTTTTTGAGCTCAACATCTTTAATGAACTCAACTTGTTTAGGATCATTGATAATCTCAAACTCATGATCAATCTTATCACTTTCAAGATTATCTGATACCGGTTGTCGAGTTTCGTGAAAAGTAAAAATAGTTTTATCGTGATTCAGTGACCCACTAAATCCAGGTTGTTCACAGACAAATTCAGTCATAGTATTGGTTTGAGCACAACCAACACACAATAACAACAATAAACAAAATAGTTTTTCATTAAGTCATATCCTTTGTTATAAGTATATCATTTCTGAAAGTTCATAGACTCCAATTTAGTCATCAACCAACAGACTATGATATAATTGACCTATTCAAAGCATACCTGTGTATGCTTTTTATAGAGGAGAAGTAACTTGTCACAATTTTTAAAGAAACACACCATAACCATATTTTTAGTCTTAATTACCTTTCAATCAGGTTTAAATAACTTAGTCCATCCTGTCACACCCGCCTTTATTCATTACTTGAATTTTAATGACTATATGTTTGGGGTGGCCTTCGCTAGTATGAACTTAATGATGTTCATTTTTTCATTTTACTGGGCAGATGCATCCAATAAGATAAAGATGAATAAAATACTCTCCATCTCAGTAGCTGGATATGGAGTCGCACAAATAATCTTTTTGACCAGTACCATCGAACTTCAAATGATTATTGCCAGGTTAATTGCTGGTATCTTTGCTGGAGGATTTCTAGTGGGTCAAATGAATTTTATTGTCGATCAAACAGAACCAGACAATAGGGGAGAAACCCTCACGAAATACACCATTTTAATGATCTTAGGCTCAACTTTCGGATTCTTTATTGGTGGAGTATTAGGTGATATTAATCTGTTTATCCCATTAGTTCTACAAATAGTTTTATTGATTTTATTAGGAATTATTTATTATTTTTTTATCGGACTTACCCAAGGAAATCACTTAGTCTCAAGTCAAAAGAAAATTAACCCGTGGACCTCAATGACTCATAGTTGGAATGTCTTAGATGTCTTTGGGAAATTATTATTTACCGCCATTTTATTCATTTGGATCGCTAGTACATCCTTTGACTCAAGCTTTAACTACTACATTCGAGATGTGCTCTTATTTCCACCAAGCTATAATGGTTATTTAAAAGCCATAATAGGAGTCTTTACCTTAATCAGTAATGTCACATTAACCTTTTATTTAATTCGTAAAACACGCTTATCCCTAACGATGCAAATTCTATCCTTAGTCATGTCCGTTCTGTTTGTTGGTCTACTCTTATTTAATGAGTTATATTTATTTATAGGAATAGGGTTATTACTAATGGCTGGGTTTTCAATCGTTCAACCCATCCAACAGCAGGCAGTCTCACTCATTTCAAAACATCAAGAATCAGTCCATCATCTTATGGGTTTCTTCAATGCCATGAAATCATTAGGTGGAATCATCGGATCATTTAGCGCAGGCTTTATCTATGAACTTAACCCATCAGGTCCCTTTGTGTTTGCGTTTGGTTTTATGGTCTTAGCCTTTATCTGTATGAGTATCTATGAAAGGAAACTAAAAGCATGAGTTACTACAATGATTTAGAACAAGAAATCCAATTGTTAATAAAGAATCAAAACTATGAGTTAGCCTTAGAAAAAATCGAAGATGAACTTAATATGCCCTATGTTCCACTAAAACTAGAAGAGAAACTATATACTTGGCAAAAAGAATGTCAACAAGTCCTCAATATCCCAGTTAAGGGAACCATGGACTTTGATATGATTAAACAGTTTTTATTAGAAGAAGATCCTGTGAGTCATCAAGCTGCACTTAGTCAATTAGCTAATTTTAACTTACGAAATGTGTTAGAAGAGATTCAAGAGATATTAGATAAACAGACAGATCCATTAGTCATCAGCATGATCTTATTACATCTCATTGATCAAGAAATTGATGAGAAAATTCGATTTAAAAAGAATGGCTTAAGCTATGAAATTAACCCGCGCCAAATAGAGCATCCAGTGAGTAGTGATGGTTATAAAGAAGCTTATCAACTGTTAGCTAATATGACTTATAAAGAACCAAGCTTAACCAATTTATGTCATCAACTCTTAGTTCATGAAGTGATTATGGCCTTACCCTTAATCTATGAACAAGAGGAATCAGAACTATTAGCACTGGCCATCTATAAACAAAGTTTATTTCTGTTAAATAGAGAGTCAGAATGGTACAATTATACAGTTGAGAATAAACTAGAAGAAAACAAAGGTCTAACCTTATTTAGCACTCTTTAATTGACAGTGCTAAAGATTATGGTATAATTAGACAGACTTAGGAGGAAATTAAATGAAATCAACATGGAATAAAGAACAAAAAACACTATCAGTCACAGTCGATGGACAAGATTGGGCAGACGCTCAAGAACGTGCCTTTAAGAAAGCATCAAAAGATGTCACTGTCCCAGGCTTTAGAAAAGGCAAAGCACCAGAATCAATGCTCAGAAAACAAATATCACAACAAGCAGTTTTGATGGAAGCAGTCAATGAAGCATTACAAGATATGTATACATTCGGACTAGAAGACTCAGAAGTATCACCAGTTGCTCAACCTGAAGTTGATGTAAAGAGCTTAACTCAAGAAGAATTAGTCGTTGACTTTAAAGTTGAAGTGATGCCAGAAGTCCAACTAGATCCTAAATATAAAGAATTAAAATTAGAAGTAGAAGAAGTTAGTGTCCAAGATGATGAAGTTGACGCTGAAATTAGCCGTCTTCAAGAAGAAGCCGCTCAATGGGTTTTAAAAGAAGAGGGTGAAGTAGAAGAAGGAAATAAAGTTGTTTTAGACTATGAAGGATTCAAAGGAGAAGAAGCCTTCGATGGTGGAAAAGCTGAAAACGCAGAATTAGAAATCGGCTCTAAGTCATTTATTCCAGGATTTGAAGAAGCTTTAGTCGGAGTTAAGAGTGGTGAATCGAAAGATTTAGAATTAACCTTCCCAGAAGACTATCCAGCTGAAGACTTAAAAGGACAAGATGTCATCTTTAAAACAACGGTTCACGAAATTCGCGAAAAGGTTTTACCAGAATTAGACGATGAATTTGTTAAAGAATTAGACGAAGATGGTGTAGAAACTCTTGATCAATTAAAAGAAACTCTAAAATCTAGATTACTAGAAGAAAGACAACAACAAGCAAAAGTAACTGCTCAAGATAACTTAATTAATCAAGTCTTAGAACACGCAACAGTCGATATTCCAGAAGTGATGATTGACAATGAAGCTCAACAATTACTGGCTGAGTTCCAACAAAGACTAAGTCAACAAGGTTTAAATTTCGATATGTACAAACAAATCTTAGGACAAACTGATGAAGACGTGATGGCTCAAATTAGACCAGACGCAAATCAAAGAGTACTATATCGATTAGTCATGAATGAAGTAGCTAAACAAGAGGGTGTCGAAGTAACCCCTGAAGATATCGAAAAAGAGTATCAAACAATAAGTGATACCTATCAAATTGACATCGAACAAGTCAAATTAATGGCTCCAGCTGAGGACATCAGCTACGATGTAAAAATTAAGAAAGCGGTCGATTTATTGTTGTCTCGATAAGTTTAGTCTTCCTAAACGAAAGGAGTCAATATGAGTAAAAAAATTGAAATTAATGTTCCAGTGATTTGTACCCGAGGCGTCATCGTCTTTCCAAATCAGGACATAATGATAGAAGTGGGCCGTCCAAAAAGCATGAACGCCATTGAAGAAGCACAAGCCTTCTACAATGGTCATGTTTGGTTGGTCTCTCAAAAAGATATTATGGTTGATGACCCAACAGAAGAAGATTTATATCGAGTGGGTACTCTCAGCCAAGTTAAACGAGTCCGTAAAAAAGATGGTTTTATGCGCGTCACTTTTTCAGGAATGGAACGTGCACAACTCATCGAACTAACTGAAGATTCACGCATGATGTATGGTAAAGTTCAACCTCTAAATGATCGTCAAGGCGATCCAATGGAAGAACTCGCTTTAATTCGACGCATTACCCGTGAACTAGAAAATATTGCGGCTCACAATGCCAACTTCCCATCAGAAGTCATTACCCAAATGGCAAAAGGGGTGGGAGCGCCACAATTAGCTGATCAATTCGCACAATTCTTCCCACTTCCATTTCATAAGAAACAAGCACTCTTAGAAGAACTGGATGTCAACGAAAGAATGCTCATGATTATTGCTGATCTCAATCAAGAGAAACAACTCTCTACCATTGAAGCAGACATCAATGAAAAAGTTAGAGAGCGTGTCGAAGAATCTCAACGCGAGTATTACCTAAGAGAGAAACTAAGAGCCATTAAAGAAGAACTAGGCGATGTTTCCAGTACAGGGGATGATGTTGAAGATTTACGAGAGTTAATTGAAAACAATCCATATCCAGAAAACATTAAAAATAAAGCACTCGATGAACTTAGACGCTATGAGATGTTACCTCAAGCTTCTGGTGAATCAGGCGTGATTAGAACCTATTTAGAATGGTTACTAAAAACACCATGGTATCAAGAATCTCAAGATAACGAAGACTTAATCCAAGTTAGAGGTGTTTTAGATGCAGACCACTATGGTTTAGAAAAAGTCAAAGACCGTATTATGGAATACCTCGCGGTCAAACAACAAACCAATTCTTTAAAAGCACCAATTTTATGTTTAGTTGGTCCTCCTGGGGTCGGTAAAACTTCATTAGCCAAATCCATTGCTCGCGCTTTAGACCGTGAATTTGTTAAGGCAAGTTTAGGGGGAGTGCGTGATGAAGCAGAAATTAGAGGACACCGTCGTACGTATTTAGGTGCCTTACCAGGTCGCTTTATTCAAGGAATGAAAAAGGCAGGCGTTATTAACCCAGTCTTCTTAATTGATGAGCTCGATAAAATGGCCTCAGACTATAAAGGCGATCCATCAAGTGCAATGTTAGAAGTCTTGGACCCAGAACAAAACTACATGTTCTCTGATCACTACTTAGAAGAACCATACGATTTAAGTAAAGTTATGTTTATCGCCACCGCAAACTACCTTGATGATATTCCAGAAGCTTTAAGAGACCGTTTAGAAATCATTGAACTCTCAAGCTATACGGAACAAGAAAAAGTTGAAATTGCGAAACGTCACTTAGTCTCTAAACAGTTACAACAAAATGGGTTAACACCTTCTCAGTTTAAAATTAGCGATGAGGTCATTCTCTACTTAATTCGTCATTACACGCGCGAAGCAGGTGTTCGTCAGCTTGAAAGAACAATTGCTGCTTTAGCTCGTAAATGTGTCTTAGAACTATTAACGACCAAGAAAAAATCAATGACCATCAACATTAAACGAGTCAAGGAAATGTTAGGTCGTGAGAAATTTGAATATGGTAAGAAGGAAAAAGAAAACCAAGTTGGATTAGTTACAGGCTTAGCCTATACACAATTTGGTGGCGATGTCTTACCAATTGAAGTCACTACCTTTGAAGGAAAAGGACGCTTAATCTTAACCGGTCGCTTAGGCGATGTCATGAAAGAATCTGCTGAAATTGCGTTAGGATTTGTTAAGAGTCATGCCAAAGAATTCGGGATTGATCCTAAATTTATGGAAACCCATGATATTCATGTTCACGTTCCAGAAGGGGCAGTCCCTAAAGATGGCCCAAGTGCAGGAGTCACCTTAACCACGGCTATCGTCTCAGCTTTAACAGACCGTAAAGTGGAATCTAACCTAGCAATGACCGGTGAAGTGACCCTTCGAGGAAATGTCTTGCCAATTGGTGGTTTAAAAGAGAAATCCTTAGCAGCTCACAGAGTTGGTATTGATACAATCATTATTCCTAAACAGAATGAAAAGGACTTAGAAGATGTCCCAGAATCTGTTAAAGAAAAAATTCACTTCATTCCAGTTGAGAAAATTGCTCAAGTGTTAGAAGTGGCCTTAGAAGTCTAATGGCTGCCAAGTTAATTATCTCAGCTGCTTCACCAAGTCAGTTTCCTGATTCAAATCAACAAGAAATTGTCTTTGTTGGTAAATCCAACGTGGGTAAATCAACCTTAATTAATGGGTTAACTAACCGTAAGAATTTAGCTTATGTAGGAAAAACACCAGGGAAAACACGCTTGGTCAATTTCTATGAAGTCGATGAAGATCTAATGTTAGTCGATGTTCCAGGGTATGGCTACGCAAAACGTTCTGCCAAAGAATTGGAACGCTATGGAAAACTCATGGAAGGCTATTTCTCACATCGTCCTAATTTAAAGGGGATGATCCTTATTATGGATATCCGTCGTGATATTAGTGAAGAAGATAAGATGATGTTACAGTTAGCGAAAGATTTAAAACTAGCCGTATGTGTCGCATTATCAAAGAGTCAGAAAGTGAGTTATTCTCAAGGGAAAGCCAAAGCCATGAAAGTGAAGAATCAAACGGGGGTACCAACCTATACCTTCGATTCAAAGACAATGGATGACTTCCAACAAATCAATAATCAAATTCAATTATGGATCCATGGAGAGTCTTAGGACTCTCTTTTTTGTTTTAGCACTTGAAACTTCCAAGTAAAATTTATAGACTAAAGATAGGAGAAAACAAGAATGGATAATAATTTAGAAAAAGTTCGTAAAGTTTTATTAAACCCAGGTCCAGTGACCTCAACCGATGGCATACGAAATGCTTTATTATGCGATGATATCTGTCCTAAGGAACAAGAATTCATTGACCTAATGCTACAATTACGTCAAAAACTCTGTAAAGTCGTTAATGCTGATTTTAATGATTATGATGCCGTTTTATTCTGTAGTTCTGGCACTCTCATCTTAGAATCCGTCATTGCCTCAATGGTCGATGAAAATAAAAAAGTGCTTATGGTTGAAAATGGGACCTATGCTAAAAAAGCAATGAACATACCAAAGGCTTATAATTTAGGAATTGTTCATCATGAAGTCGATATCTTAGAACCGGTCAAACCACAAGATATTGAAAGATTATTAATTGAAAATCCAGATGTGTCACTTGTCTATGTGACTCATCAAGAAACAGGCACGGGCTTACTCAATCCGATCCGAAAAATTGGGGAAGTGTGTCATAAACATGGTGTTATGTTGGCAGTCGATGCTATTTCAACCTATGGTTTAATTCCGATCGATATGGAAAAAGATCATGTAGACTTTGTTATGTCAGGCGCTCAAAAGGGACTCTATGCGATGACAGGGATATCCTTTGTGATAGGCAAACGAAAACTCATTGAAGCATCTGAAAGTTATCCAATGAGAACCTTCTATGCGCATCTTTATTCCCAATATCATATTCTTAATAAAACAGGAGATATGCGCTTTACACCTCCTGTCCAATTAGTGTATGCGGCTGTGGTCGCAGTCGATGAACTCTTAGAAGAAGGAGTTATCGAAAGAAGTCAAAGAACCAGACGAGTCTGGGATCGTATTAGAGAACATGGTCAACGATTAGGCTTTAGAGAAACGCTCGATCCAGATAAGAGTGCTAAATTAGTTGTCGCCTTTGATTATCCAGATGGGATTGATTTTAACTTTAAACATTTCCATGATTTCTTATTTGATCATCACTATACCATCTTCCCATTTCAAACAGGTAAACCCAATACCTTTAGAGTGGGAGCCATTGGAGCCATCGATGAAAACGACATCGATAATTTCTTTGAACTTGTTGAAAAGTATTGGCACCAACAAGGTTATCAATTTCCTGTGGCCTACAAATAATTGAGTCTTTCAATTGTGCGAGACTATGTTATAATGTTTTCAAATCAAACGAATAAGGAGTAGGTGTGATTCACTTTTTAGAGACATAGTGGGTGGTGAAAACTATGATTGAGTGCACTGAAGGTCGTATTCGAAGATATAAATCTGAACCAAAGTAAGATTTATCGTTGGTGGCGTTAACACATCAAGTCACAATTAAGGTGGTACCACGTTTATAAAAGACGTCCTTATGGAGGTCTTTTTTGTCGTTTAGAAGGAGTGTTATGTTAGAAACAAAATACAATCCCCAAAAAGTTGAACAAGGGAAATATGAGAAATGGATAAAAGAAGGGTATTTTGAAGCGGGCGACCTCTCAAAACAACCCTACAGTATTGTTATTCCACCCCCAAATGTAACAGGAAGATTACATTTAGGTCATGCTTGGGATAACACCTTACAAGATATCTTAGCTCGATATCACAGGCTACTTAATAAAGATGTCCTGTACTTACCAGGAATGGACCATGCTGGCATTGCCACACAAGCCAAGGTGGTAGCTCGTCTTAAAGAAATGGGTATCGACTATAAAGAAATTGGCCGAGATGAATTCTTAAAACACAGTTGGAACTGGAAAGAAGAATATGCTGAGACGATTCATCACCAGTGGTCAAAGTTTGGCTTATCCTTAGATTACACCAGAGAGCGATTTACACTAGATGAAGGACTAAATAAAGCTGTCAACGAAGTCTTTGTTAAGCTCTATGAACAAGGATTAATCTTTAGAGGCAAACGAATCATTAACTGGGATCCTGAGGCAATGACTGCACTCAGTAATATTGAAGTCTTCCATAAAGAAACTAAAGGACATTTTTATACCTTTAGATACCCAATCTTAGATTCAGATGAAGTTTTAGAAGTTGCCACTACTCGTCCAGAAACTATGTTTGGGGATGTGTGTGTCGTTGTTCATCCAGATGATGAGCGTTATCAACACTTGGTTGGTAAAAAAGCACTCAATCCAGCCAATCATCAATATATCGATATTATTGCTGATGAGTATGTTGAGTTAGGCTTTGGGACAGGAGCCATGAAATGTACCCCGGCCCATGACCCCAATGACTTTTTGATTGGTCAAAAATACAATTTAGAAATGCCAATCTGTATGAACTTAGATGGCACGATGAATGAATTAGCCAATGAATATGAAGGCTTGGATCGTTTTGAATGTCGAAAACAATTAGTTAAACGTATTGAAGAAGAAGGCAACTTAGTTGAGATTAAGGAACACCTTCATGAAGTGGGTTATTCGGAAAGAACCGATGTAATTGTTGAGCCAACTTTATCAGAACAATGGTTTGTTAAGATGGAACCACTCGCTAAAGAAGTTTTAAAACTTCAGGATAGTGATGATAAAATTAATTTTTATCCTCAACGTTTTGAAAAAGTCTTTACGCAATGGTTAGAAAACATTGAAGACTGGACCATTTCTAGACAATTATGGTGGGGTCATCGCATTCCTGCCTATACTCACAATGAAACAGGTGAATTATTGGTCAGCGCCACAGAACCAGAAGATATTGAAAATTGGACACAAGATCCTGATGTGTTAGATACTTGGTTTAGCTCTGCTTTATGGCCATTCTCGACGTTAGGTTGGCCAGAACAAACTCAAGATTTAGAACGTTATTACCCAACCAGTGTTCAAGCGACTGGGTATGACATTATCTTATTCTGGGTGGTTCGGATGGCTTTTCAAGGCTTACACTTTATGGATGCTAAGCCATTCAACGATGTCATTATTCATGGTTTAATTCGTGATGAAATTGGACGTAAGATTTCAAAATCACTCGGTAATGGACAAGATCCAATGGATGTTATCGATGAATATGGAGCAGATGCCTTAAGATTCTTCTTAGTGACCAACTCATCTCCTGGCCAAGATTTACGTTATTCGGAAACAAAACTTAAATCCGCTTGGAACTTTATTAATAAAATCTATAATTCAGCGCGTTATGTGCTGATGAATTTAGGGGATGATTTCAAAGTGGAAGATGTCGATTTATCGAATTTAAATTTAACCGATGAGTGGATTTTAGCGAAGCTCAATCATATGAATCAGTTTTATCAAGAACATATGAAACAGTATGATTTCTTAGCCATCGGGCAAGAATTAGAGAAATTTATCTGGAATGATTTCTGTAATTGGTATCTAGAGTTTAGTAAGACTCAAGTAGGTCAGAGTACTAAGTCAACCTTATATGTCACACTCATTTCTATCTTAAAGATGATTAGTCCATTTATGCCGTTTGTTTCTGAACATCTTTATCTGGCTTTACCTCATGAATTAGAGTCGATTAATTTGGAGAAATGGCCAGAATTGATTGAAGGGGTTAAAGAAACTCAAGAAGTTGATGAATTAATTGAAGTGATTGAAGCGATTCGTGAAACAAGAGTTGATTTTGAAATTAAGCCTAAAACAGAATTGTTTGGTCAACTTAATCATGAAGTGTCAACTATCTTTAAAGACATTATTTATAAGATGACTCGCTTTAATTTTGTTGATACGATTGATGAAGATTCAGTGGTAATTCCACTTAAGGCGAGTGTCCTGAAAATTAACAAGGCAGATTTAGTTGATTTAGAGTCTGAAATCTTGAAGTTAGAGAAACAGATTGAGCATTATCAATCAGAAATTAAGCGGGCACAAGGAATGTTGGCGAATAAGAACTTTGTGGATCGTGCTCCAGCTACCAAAGTTGATGCTGAGAGACAGAAATTAGAAGAATATCAAACACAATTGACGATTAGTCAATCACAACTAGAAAATATCACTTCAAAAAGTAAGTGATTTCATGTAGAATAGATAGGTAGACACACAGGAGGAAACATGAATAAAAAGTATGTGTATTTGTTTTCAGAAGCTGATGGAACAATGAGAGAGCTTCTGGGTGGAAAAGGCGCTAACTTAGCTGAAATGACTAAGCTTGGTTTACCGGTTCCACAAGGATTTACCGTGTCAACAGAGGCTTGTAATCTCTATTATGACAACAACGAACAAGTGGGTGAAGAACTTGTTGAAGAAGTCAAAGAAAATATCAAGAAACTTGAAGAACAAACTGGTAAGAAGTTTGGTGATAAAGAAAATCCACTTCTAGTTTCAGTTCGTTCAGGATCTCGCGCATCGATGCCTGGGATGATGGACACCGTGCTTAACTTAGGAATTAATGATGAAGTTGTCGAAGCAATTGCGAAATTAACAAACAATGAGCGTTTTGCGTATGACTCTTATCGTCGTTTCATCCAAATGTTTGCGGATGTGGTCATGGAAATTCCTAAGGCTGAATTTGAAGTAATCATCGATGAAATGAAAGAAGAACGTGGCATTACTGAAGATGCTGAGTTTAGTGCGGAAGACTTCAAAGAAATGGTTAAGCGTTTCAAAGAATATTATTTAGAGCATCACCATGAATCATTCCCTAATGATCCATTTGAACAATTAATGGAAGCAATCACTGCTGTCTTTAGATCTTGGAATAATGAGCGTGCGGTTTATTATCGTCGTATTAATGATATTCCTTCAGCATGGGGAACAGCGGTTAACGTTCAAGAAATGGTCTTTGGTAATATGGGTGAAACTTCTGCATCCGGAGTTGCCTTTACTCGTAACCCAGCCACTGGGGAACACAAAATCTTTGGTGAGTTCTTAATTGATGCTCAAGGTGAAGACGTTGTTGCGGGAACTCGTACACCACTTCAAATGGAAGAGTTAGAAAAAGTATTACCTGAACCTTATCAACAATTCTGTGAAATTTGTGATGTCCTTGAAAAACATTACAAGGATATGCAAGACATGGAGTTTACGATTGAAAATAACAAACTTTATATGCTACAAACTCGTGCTGGTAAAAGAACAGCCAATGCTGCATTAAAGATTGCGGTTGATTTAGTTGAAGAAGGATTAATTACTGAACAAGAAGCAGTGCTTCAAATTAACCCTAAACAATTAGATGCTTTATTACACCCACACTTTAATGAAGAAGCACTTAAGAATGCGAAAGAAATTGGTCGTGGATTAGCAGCATCTCCTGGTGCGGCAGCAGGTCAAATCGTCTTTACTGCTGAAGAAGCGAGAGAATGGTCTGAAAAAGGCAAGAAAGTAATTCTTTGTCGTTTAGAAACATCTCCTGAAGACATTGAAGGAATGGCTTTAGCTGAAGGAATCTTAACTGCTCGTGGTGGTATGACTTCTCACGCAGCTGTTGTTGCTCGTGGAATGGGTAAATGCTGTGTCTCTGGTTCTAATGATGTTTCATTTAAGGGAGACAAAGTTAAGATTGGTGAAAAAGAATACAGCCGTGGCGATTATATTTCATTAAATGGTACAACAGGTATTATTTATGAAGGTGAAGTTGAATCTGAAGAAGCAACAATTTCTGGTGATTTTGAAAAATTCATGAATTGGGCTGATGAACATCGTCAAATGGGTGTTCGTACCAATGCAGATACACCTCGTGATGCACAACAAGCGCTAGACTTTGGTGCAGAAGGAATTGGTTTAGTTCGTACAGAACATATGTTCTTTGAAAAAGACAGAATTAAAGCTGTTCGTGAAATGATTCTTTCTAGAACAGAAGAAGATCGTCGTAAAGCATTAGATAAATTACTTCCTATCCAACAAGCTGACTTTGAAGGAATTTATGAAGTGATGAAAGAACTACCAGTAACAGTTCGTTACTTAGATCCACCTCTCCATGAATTCTTACCTACTAATGAAGCTGAAATAAAAGAATTAGCAGAAGATATGAATGTTTCTGTTGATTACTTACATGAAGTTATTGATGGTTTACATGAGTTTAACCCTATGATGGGACACCGTGGTGTTCGTTTATCAATCTCTTATCCTGAGATTGCTGAGATGCAAACACGTGCGGTTATCCGTGCTGCCTTAAATGTTAAGAAGAACAAAGGCTATGATGTTAAACCTGAAATTATGATTCCATTAATTGGAAATGTTAAAGAACTTCAATATGTTCGTAATGTTGTTGATCGAGTGGCTAAAGAAGAAATCGAAAACAGTGGTCAAGAATTAAATTACACTGTTGGAACCATGATTGAAATTCCAAGAGCTTGTGTGACAGCAGATAAGATTGCTGAAGCGGCAGACTTCTTCTCATTTGGTTCAAATGACTTAACTCAATATTCATTTGGATTCTCTCGTGATGATGTTGGTAACTTCTTAGGCGATTATTACGATAAAGCGATCTTCGAACAAGATCCATTTGCTAGAATGGACGAAGATGGAGTTGGAGAACTTGTTAAGATGGCTGTTGAAAAAGGACGTTCTGCTAAAGAAAACCTTAAGACTGGTATCTGTGGAGAACATGGTGGAGATCCAGCAACCATTAACTTCTTATATGGTTTAGGACTTGATTATGTTTCATGTTCACCTTACCGTGTACCGATTGCTCGTTTAGCTGCTGCTCAAGCGTCAATCAAAAATCCTAGAAACAAATAATTATAAAAAGAGTAGTCAGTCAATGATTACTCTTTTTTGTTATAATAAAAGCAGTTAGGAGCGTTATGTTAGATCGATTAAAAAATCATTTACAAGAATTAAGAGAACAACAAGAAACCATTGACATAGACCATGTGCTTGAATTGATAGAAACATACAAAGCTGAATTATCGATGCAAGATGGTATTGATATCATTAAAGAATCTCTTAAGAATGATAAAGTGGATTAATTCCACTTTTTTCGTGTTTGAAAGTCTTTGTCGATTTCATCAAGTTGTTTATCATCAATGCGTTGGTTTTGTCGATAATTTTTAATCGTCTCATTCATCACTTTATAGTTTAATTGAGTTCCTTTCTTATCACTGTGAAAACTTTTAGCTCGACTCTTATCGATGCCTACTTGTTGAGCGAATTCACCCACATCAATGTTTGCGCCTAAGAAGATAAACTCCCAGTTCTTATCTTTGAGTTGATTAATCATCGATTTAATCTGAGGGCCAGTATATTCTCGACTGGAATTTTCATTCCCATCTGTAATGATGACAACTAAGACATTGGCATCAATTTGTTTAAGTACATTGTTAATCTTACTGATACCATAACCGATTGCATCAAAGAGGGCGGTAGACCCACCAATTAAATAATCTTTTTCAGTCAATGGTTTAATGGTTTGGATATCAAGTCGATCATGGAGTATGTTAATTTGGTGATCAAATAAGATGGTTGTGATGTGACAAGGTGTTTTAAGTTGTTGGTTCTCTTTTAATAAAGCATTAAAACCACCAATCGTATCTTGTTCTAAACCATACATTGATCCGGATTTGTCTAAAATAAATAGTAATTCTGTGTTTTTCATAAATAAACCTCCTTGTGCTTGTATTATAGGGAGGTTTAATTATGTGATGGTCGCTTTAAAGGCGACATTTTTAAGAGCCTAATAAAGGTTGGTCATAATCAAATAAGACTTCATTTATAGTATAGATATCATAAATACGGTGGAGTATGAAATAGTCGATAATCACATCAAAGAGGACACTTGGTGATAAGGAATAACCGGCCTGATTGAGTAAACGATTGGTTTCTTGTCGATTGAGTTTCATGGATATGGCCAACGCTAAAATAGTTCGTTTACTAGGAACATAATGGGTGTTACGAATCTTTGAAAAGAGTTTACGACTAATGTTAGCAGATTTATAAACGGAGATTTCATCCAATTGTTTTTCATCAATGAGATTAAAGAGATAATCACTAAATGAGATATCGAGTGTAAAATCTTTTGGCATAAATGCATCATCTTGAGTAATGTTTCTAAATCGCTCTAACGTTTCGAAAGCTTTGGTATAATTTGAATCAATGAATTGTTGGATCTCTCCCATCAGTGATTGGGTCGTTAAGGTTGATTTAGTATCAAAGATAACTAAGGTCACATCCATTTCATGATCTAAGAGAAACGTTTGGATGGACTTAGTCGCAATCTCAAGAGCCTCTTGGGTTGGATAACCATAAATACCAGAAGAGATAAGTGGGAAGGCAATACTTTGACAGTGATTCTTATAAGCTAAGTTCAAACTGTTAAGATATGATTCTTCTAATAAATATGCTTCATTTTGATGGCCATCTTTATAGATTGGACCTGCCGTATGAATGATCATTTTAGCAGGTAGATTAAAGGCAGGGGTGATGACTGCTTGTCCTGTTTCAATAGGTGCTAAAGGTTGACAGGCTAATGCTAAGAGTTCACTTCCGGCTGCTTTAAAGATGGCGCCACAGACACCTCCACCCATTAATAGATCAGTGTTGGCTGCGTTGACAATGGCGTCGACCTTCATTTTTGTGATATCGTGTCTAATAATTTTAAATGGCATAGGAACTCCTTTTATCTATCATATCAAAAAAAGGCTAAAATCGTTGACAGGTTTTTTATTATTGTGTATTATGTGTGTAGTACATAGAACGGAGGGAGCCATGAAATTTAAAGAGGGTGTTCCGATATACTTACAACTCACCCAAGACATTGCTAATAAAATCTTGTCAGGGCATTATCTGGCGGGTCAGCGCATTGAGTCGGTGCGCGAAATGGCGTTGATCTATGGTGTTAATCCAAATACTGTACAGAAATCATTGGCACTGGCAGAACAACAAGGTCTAGTCTTTGCTCAAGGCTCAGAGGGAAGATTTGTAACCAAAGATGAAGCGTATATTGAACTTTTAAAACAAGAGACGATTGAGCGTGAAGTCAATGAATTTGTGAGTAAGATGAAACAACTTGGATTTAATAAACAACAGATTATTAAACAACTTCAAAAAGGAGGGGAAAGTGATGAGCAGTAATTATTTAGTTCAGACTCGAAATCTTTCGAAGTCATACAGACAACAAGTGGCACTCGATGATGTCAATCTCAACTTGGAGTCTGGTCGGATTATTGGATTATGTGGGCCTAATGGGTCAGGGAAAACAACCTTAATCAAAATCTTGATGGGTTTATTACGTGATTATCAGGGAGAGGCACGTATTGGTGGTTTTGATATTTCTAAAGATTCAAAAGCACTTTGTTCGTATCTACCAGATAAAACCTATTTTGATAAGAAGATGACAGGTCAACAAGCAATTAATGTCTTTAAGGATATGTATCAAGATTTTAGTGAAGAAAAAATGCGCTCATTGCTTGAATCTTTTGATGTATCAGAAAAGTTAAGCTTTAAAGAGATGAGTAAGGGGATGCAAGAAAAATTCCAACTTGCTTTAGTTTTAGCGAGAGATGCTCATATCTATTTATTGGATGAGCCAATTGGTGGGGTTGATCCTGCTTCTCGAGATAAGATTATGAATTCAATTTTAACCAGTTATGCTCAAGAGTCATTATTAGTGATTTCTACACATTTAATTGCTGATATTGAATCGATCTTAGATGAAGTGATTTTCTTACAAAATGGTCGAGTGGTCGTTCATGAGAATTGCGATGAACTGAGAGAGCGCGTTGGCCAATCCGTTGACGCTTACTTTAGGGAGGTATTCAGATAATGTTTTTTAAAACTCTTAAACATGATTTAATTAATTCGTTCAGAGATTATTTGAATTTATATCTCATTATGATTTTTATTGCGGTATTGGGACCATTTGCCATTAAGTCGGGTAACAATTTCTTGGTTGGCTTTACCATGATGTCTATTGTTGTGTTATTTATTATGAGTTTCATTTTAACCCTCATGAATGCGATTGGTTTCTTAAAGAGAAGACTCTTTGAGGATGGGGCGTATTTCAACTTAACACTACCTGTCTCTTTGGATACGACTTTATTATCGAAGTTAGTGACAGTCAATATTTGGTTTTTTATCACTTTATTGATTGGGACATTGTCGATCTTTGTGTTTGCGATCTCTTTTGATCCAGATTTATTGAATGCACTTCAAGCATCACTTCGTCAGTTAATTGAAGTGTTGAGTCGCATTGAGTGGTGGCAGTTCGTATTAACGTTTTTAAACCAATTGACCAGTTTATTCTCAGGTTTAGCACTCGTCTTATTATCGATGACACTTGTGAATACGTCTTTATTTAAGAGAACAAATTATCTAATTTCGATTGTTATCTTCTTTGTGATTAGTTTTGTCTCACAATGGGTAATCACCTTTATCTTTGAATTGATTGTTGGTCGACCTGATCAACTAGCTTATCAATCGGATATCCTGATTAATCTTTCAACACCATATTCTGGGATTGTTCAGATTGCTCTTAATTTATTGATGTTTATTATATTTTATGGATTAACCCGTTATTTATTTGATAGAAAGTTAGAAATTTAATGAAACTACGATTGGAAAACTTATTAAGTATCTTATCCCTAATTCTGCTAGCCTTCTTATTTTGGTGGGGTTTTAAGACGGGAATCTTAACTGATCAAAGAAAGATGCAGGAATTTGTGAGTCAATTTGGTTCGATGTCCGTTATTGTGATCATTATCTTACAGATTCTTCAGGTTGTTTTTCCAATCGTTCCTGGTGGGCTTGGAATGGTTGTTGCCACCTTGCTATTTGGCATCTGGTGGGGCTTTATTATTAATTATATTAGTATTAGTGTTGGTTCGATTATTGCTTTTCAAATTGGAAGGCGATATGGCCGACCACTGATTAAACGCTATTTTAGTGAGAATCTGATTAATAAATATGAGAAGGTTTTGGATAAACAACAAACCTTTGATAAAGTCTTTACTTGGGCGATCTTATTGCCGATTGCCCCTGATGATTTCCTTTGTTACTTTGCGGGGACAACCAAGATGTCGCTTAAGAAATTTACGACGATTATTCTTTTGGCTAAACCACCAACAACCTTTATTTATAGCATGGGCTTACATGAATTCTTTGAGTTGATTCGAGGTTGGATTGTCTCAAGTTCGCTAATGATAAGATGATTAGTGTTCGCATTAGCGTCTAGTTTTTGATAAAATATAGAAAAGAGGAGGTGCGTTATGCCTAATGTAATTACGCATGGATTAATGGCACATGAAGTCGTTCAACTTTTGGATGATTCAATGGTTGCTGATGCGATTGCGGCGTATCCTCGCTTATTCTTTTTTGGAAGCAATGGACCAGATTTCCTGTTCTACTATCGTTTTATGAGCAAAGATGACGATGCTCATGAAATTAGAGAGCTTGGAAGTCTTTTTCACGATGCCCATATCAATGAATTCTATACGGTGGGTAAAGAGTTAGTGAAACATTTTGAAGAACCGTATAAGTCGATGACCCTAAGTTATTTGGCTGGTCATTTGTGTCACTGGGCGCTTGATTCGTTGGCTCATCCATATGTTTTCCATAAGACTGGACTGATTGAAGGAGACACACGATACGACCACTATCGAATGGAGGCCATGATTGATACGTTGGTCGTTAAGCGAATTAGACAAGATAAATATCGAGATATTCCTTCCTATAATTTTGTTAAGTTAACTAAGAATGAGCGAAACTTAGTAGCTAAGGTTTACCAAAGTATTATTCGATTTACAGAGAAAAAGGATGTTGATTACAAAAAGATTGAGCGTGCGATTCATTCTATGTATAAATACAACCTGCTGTTATGGGATAAGACGGGTTTAAAAACAAAAATCATCCAACAAATTGAGGATAAAATACTTAAGGACCCATGGGTCTTCTCTTCTCATTTTGTGATTCCACAATTGGATTTAAAGCATGATGTTTTAAACCTTAGAAAAAATGAGTGGTCTCATCCTGTTGATTCGAAACTCACTTATAAGACATCGTTTATGGATTTATTTAATCAATCATTAGTTCGAGGGACTGAGGCACTATCTCGACTCAACCATGATTTACACCAAAATGAAGATTCGTTAGAAGCATTTATTGATCATCGTAACTATACGACTGGTTTACAGGAAGTGGCGGATCTCAAACATTTCAATTTAATTTACCAACACTAAGGAGGATGAATTATGTTAGTAACTATTCAAGGGAAAAACGTAAAAATTACAGATGCAATGAGAGAAAGAGCTGAGCGAAAATTGTCAACAATTGATAAATATTTCAAAGACCCAGAGGCTACTACGGCTCGAGTGCTTGTTAAAATCTATAATGAGTATCAAAAAGTAGAAGTAACAGTGAATGCCCCAGTTGGATTACTTCGGGCTGAGGTGAAGGAAAATGACTTCTACAGTGCATTGGATAGAGTTGTTGATAAACTAGAAGACCAAATTCGTCGTCAGAAAACCCGTTTATCTAGAAAGCACAATGATAAACTTTCCGTTGCGTTTCTAGAGGAGATGCAACAATTCGAGGATGAACAAATCAAGAAAGCCCAAGAAAAGGAAGAACCAGTTCGTACTAAAGAGGTATTTGCTGAGAAGATGGATTTAAGTACTGCGATTATGAATATGGAAATGTTAAATCATGATTTCTTTGCTTATACCGATGATGAAACCTCTGAAATTGCGGTGGTTTATAAGCGTCATGATGGCGGTTATGGCTTGCTTGAATTAGAGAAAGATCCAACATAGAACCTAGCGACCTCAAACAGGTCGCTTTTAGTTTAACAAGCAAAATGAATGTGATATAATAGGACCTGTATGGAGGGATTTTAATGGGTTTCAAAGATAAATTAGCTAATTTTATAGCACCAGTTGAAGACGAAGAATATGTAGAGTTTGATCAAGATGAAGCTCCAGCATTAAGCGATTACGAACAAAGTAGCACAAAAAGTGTTGCACAATTAAAAACAGATGCTAAAATGGTTCTGTTTGAACCAAGAACATTTGAAGAAAGTGAAGAAGTTGCTAGACATTTAAAGGATCGTCGTGCAGCAGTGGTTAACTTACAACGTTTACCAGCAAACTTTGCTCAAAGAACCATTGATTTCTTAACAGGAGTCGTATTTGCATTAGATGGGACTATCCAAAAGATTGGACATAATGTCATCTTATGTACGCCTAAGACCATTGGTATTTCTGGCGAAATTAGTTTCGACTTAGAAGACAACCAATAGACGATGAGCGGGCAAGAACCTCGCTTTAGACTATTACGACGTGGCTATGATCGTTTTGAAGTCGACCGCGTCTTAGAACAATACGAAACTCAATTAAAGGAAAATCAAGAGCGTTTAGTCGCTTATCAAAATCAATTGGGTCAAGCACAACACCAATTGGAGTTAATGAAACAAAAAGTAACACAACTCCAAGAGGAAGTATTAGTCAAAGAAAAAGCAGCTAGTCAAGTTCATCAATTAGCAATTGAAGAGTCTAACACAATTATTGAAACTGCCAATAACAATGCGGACTTAATTGTGAGTGAAGCTCTGTCAACGGCTCGAATTATTCTGATGGAACTTGCTAAAATGTCAAACCAAACTAACCAAGTTAAAGAGGATTTAAAACGATATGTCAATGATCTATCACTGATGATTGATGAAGTTCAGTTACCTGATATCCCAAATCTTGACTGGTTAATGGAGAATAAAAAACTAAAAGGCGAAGATTAAGACGTTTCTTAAGAGCGTGTATAGAGAGCTATGGGTTGGTGTAACATAGTCACAAACTTAAGGAAAGATCACTTAGGAGCCCCTTATCTGAACTCAGTAGGATAGGGCGATTATCTCAATCGTTAACAAAGAGACACATCACAAGACAGGTGGTACAGCGTTTATTAACGTCCTTTCTCAGGGCGTTTTTTATTTAGAAATGAGAGGAACTTATGGATTACAAAGACACATTACATTTACCAAAATCAGATTTTGAAATGAGAGGAAATCTGGTTAAGAAACAAGACAAATATTTGAAGCTATGGGAAGAACTAGATCTTTATCACTTAATGCGTGATGAACATGCTGATAAAGAAGAGTTCGTATTTCATGATGGTCCACCATATGCCAATGGGGACATTCATATTGGTCATGCCCTAAACAAAATTCTTAAAGACTTTGTAGTCCGTTCTCGTCATAAAATGGGTTATAAAGTAAATTTTGTTCCTGGCTGGGACACCCATGGTTTACCAATCGAAAATGAGATTACTAAAAAAGGGGTGGACCGCAAAACAGTTCCATTAGTTGAGTTTAGAGAGCTTTGTGAAGCCTACGCCAAAGAACAAGTCTCATTACAAATGGCTGAAATGAAAAAACTTGGAACTATTGCCGATTATAATAATCCTTATATTACCCTTCACCATGATTATGAAGCATATCAAGTGGAACTATTCTCTAAGATGGCTCAACGAGGCATGATTTATAAGGGACTAAAACCAGTATACTGGTCACCTAGTTCTGAGACAGCACTGGCAGAGGCTGAAATTGAATATAAAGATAAGAAAGACCCAGCCATCTTTGTTCGTTTTAAAGTAAAAGATGGAAAAGAACTTTTAAATCCAGAAAATACTTATTTTGTTATTTGGACGACAACCCCATGGACCATCCCTGCTAACTTGGCGATTTCTTTACACCCACGCTACACTTATGCGGCTGTGCAGGTTGATGACACCATCTATATCCTATTAGAGGAATTTGTTGATGACTTAATGGCGGAGTTTGGTTTTGAAAACTATGAAATTATCCAACGTTATCAAGGTTCAGAATTAGAATACATTACGACTCAACACCCACTCTATGATCGTGAATCAGTAGTGATCTTAGGAGAACATGTTACCAATGATTCAGGAACTGGGGCTGTTCATACGGCACCTGGATTTGGGATGGAAGACTATATTGTGGGTTTAGAATATGGTTTAGAGCCATTCTGTAATGTCGACGCTAAAGGTAGAATGATGCCTGAAGCTGGTGAGTGGTTAGAAGGTCAAACAACTGATGAAGCGAATAAGACAGTGACTAATCGTTTACATGAACAAGGTGACTTACTTAAACTTGATTTTATTACCCACTCCTATCCACATGACTGGAGAACTAAAAAACCAATTATTTATCGCGCAACTGACCAATGGTTTGCCTCAATTGATGTCATTCGTGATCAATTGTTAGAAGAAATTGAGAAAGTTCAATGGTTACCATCATGGGGTAAATTAAGAATGCATAACATGATTAAAGACCGTGGTGATTGGACGATTTCTCGTCAAAGAGCTTGGGGTCTACCTATCCCAATCTTATATGCTCAAGATAAAACACCAATTATGGATCCTGAGGTGTTCCAACATATTGCTGATTTATTCAGAGAACATGGTTCTAATATTTGGTTTGAGAAAGAAGCCAAAGACTTATTACCAGAAGGGTATACCCATCCGAATTCACCAGATGGTGAGTTTACCAAAGAAAAAGATATCTTAGATGTTTGGTTTGATAGTGGATCAAGTCATACAGCCGCTTTAGCTAAACATGGTGTCACACTTCCAGTTGATTTATATCTAGAGGGTAGTGACCAATATCGTGGTTGGTTTAACTCAAGTCTAATTATCTCTACAGCGGTCTTTGATACTGCACCATATAAACAAGTTGTTTCTCATGGATTTATTGTCGATGAGAAGGGCGAAAAATTCTCTAAATCAAAAGGGAAAGCACTTCAACCAAAAGCAATTACTGAGCGTTTAGGGGCAGAGATTTTAAGATTGTGGGTTGCGTCAGTGGACTATACTTCTGATGTTGGAATTTCTGAAGCACTCTTAAAACAAGTTTCAGAACAGTATCGTAAAATCAGAAACACCTTTAGATTCATGCACGGAAATATTAGTGATTTTAAAGTGGAAGACAGAGTGTCTTTAAATGAGTTACCTAGTGTTGATCGACAAGTGCTAGATGCGCTTAATCATGTGTTAAAAACGGGAATTAAAGGCTATGAAACATATGACTTCTCTGAAGTAACTACTTCTGTGAGTAAGTTCTTAACCAATGTGATGAGTGCTTATTATTTAGATTTCACTAAAGATATTCTATATATTCATCATGAAAATGATTTAAGAAGACGTCAAGTTCAAACCGTCTTAAGTGTTACACTTGAAGCGTTGATGCATTTATTAGCGCCAATCTTAAGTTTCACAATGGAAGAACTGTATGAAATTGTTCATCCTGAAGGAAAATCAGTTCAATTAGGTGAATTTATTACTCATATTGATGTTGAATTTGATGATCAAGCGGATTTTGAACAATTGTTTGAATTAAGATCAGCTGTCTATAAAGCCCTTGAAGAAGCTCGTGCTGAAAAAGTGATTGGAAACTCTCTAAAGGCAAAAGTTAAATTAAATGTGACAGACATTACCAAAGAACTCATTGATAAGCATTTAAAAGAAGAACTCAAACAATGGTTTATTGTTTCGGATGTTGAATTTACTGATGAAACACTACCAGAGGTTTTAGGCTATCAAGTCTTTGTTGAACCTGCACAGGGGGAAACTTGTGAGCGCTGTTGGAATGTCGTTGACCATCTTGAAGATGGAATCTGCCACAGATGTCATCAACAATTACAACAATGATTACCTCTAGAGTAAATCCTAAAGTTAAAGAATGGTTGAAACTGTCTTCTAAGAAAGAACGTTTGGCTAAAAATCAGTTCTTAATTGAAGGACAACATTTAGTCGAAGAAGCACTAAGGCACAACCGTTTAGTATCACTAATTAAAAGTGAACATTATCATGGTGACTTAAGTTTTAAGGATGAAATCATTGTCAGTGAGCCGGTCGCTCAAAAACTCTCTAGTACTAATTCTAAATCAACCATCTTTGGGATTAGTCGTATAGTTGAGCCTAGCGATCTTGGGACACGTTGGTTGTTCTTAAATGGGGTTCAAGATCCTGGAAATGTTGGGACATTGATTCGCTCAGCTGCCAGTTTTGGCTATGACTCTATCTTCTATGATTTACAGACGGCCGATGTTTATTCGGAAAAAGTCGTTCGTAGTAGTCAAGGGGCAATCTTTTATCTTAATTTAGTTGAAATTAGTTTTGTTGATATGATTGAATTATGTAAACAACAAGATATTACCCGTGTTGGTACTTATTTATTACCTCAAATCTCTCAGGAAATGCCAACGGGTCCTCATTGTCTATTCTTAGGAAATGAAGGGGCAGGTTTGGATGAGAAATACTTGAGTGAGATGAATCGTAATGTTTTGGTTGAGGTTCAACAGTTTGAATCACTCAATGTTGCGATTGCGGGAAGTATCCTGATGCACCAAAGTCAAAATAAAAGATGATCGAAATGGATCATCTTTTTACTTACTGTTTAATTAAGGTTCCTGTT
>CAYFSJ010000005.1:12689-51209 GCA_964345765.1 uncultured Erysipelothrix sp. | reverse complement strand
TTCTTCAAAGACAGGTGCCAACATTCCTTTCATGGCTGATTCCATTTCTTCAACCGCTTTATAAATAATGTTATGAAGTCTAATTTCAACACCCTCTTCTTGGGCTTTATTACGAATTTGAGCACTTGGTCTCACATTAAATCCATAAATAATCCCACCAGAAGCACTGGCAAGCATAACATCGGATTCTGAAATAGCACCCACGGTCGAACGAATGACATTGACACGAATTGATTCAACATCAATTCTTTCTAATGCATCCTTAACAGCTTCTGCTGATCCTTGAACATCGGCTTTAAGAATAACTGGGATTTCAGTAATCTCCCCTTCTTTTAATCGAGCAGATAAATCATCTAACGTAATGGCTGAAGATTTCTTACGCTCAACCTCAATCTTCTCTTGAAGACGATCATCAGCAACTGAACGTGCTTTCTTTTCTTCTTTAAAGACTTTAAATAAATCGCCCGCTTCAGGAACATCAGATAAACCAATAATTTCTACTGGTGTTGCTGGTCCTGCTTTTTTAATTTCTCGGCCACGATCATCGACCATCTTACGGACACGACCATGCGCTGTACCAACAACTAATGATTGACCTGATTCTAAGGTTCCTGTTTGAACCAATAAGGTTGCGACAGGTCCACGTCCTTTATCCAATCTTGCTTCAATAACTGTCCCTAAGGCAAGTCGATTAGGATTTGCCTTTAATTCTTGAAGTTCAGCTAAGACTAAGACGTTTTCTAGTAATTCATCAACACCAGTCCCTTTAAGTGCACTGACTTCAACAAAGACTGTGTCTCCACCATATTCTTCAGCAACCACACCTAAGTTCATTAATTCAGTCTTAACAAATTCTGGATTTGCGGTTGGCTTATCCATTTTATTGACGGCAATAATAATTGGTACATTGGCTGCTTTAGCATGGTCAATGGCTTCTCTTGTTTGTGGCATGACACCATCATCCGCTGCAACCACAATAATAACGATATCTGTGACTTGTGCTCCACGTGCTCTCATGGCAGTGAAGGCTTCGTGGCCAGGTGTATCTAAGAAAGTAACTTTCTTACCATCGACCTTAACTTGATAAGCACCAATATGTTGGGTGATTCCCCCAAATTCATCCGCAACGACTTTGGCTGAACGAATGGTATCTAGTAACGTTGTTTTACCATGGTCAACATGTCCCATAATAGTGACAATTGGTGCACGTTCTACTAAGTCTTTTGGATCATCCTCAATTAAGTCTTCAAGGGTGTTCTCATCGATGACTTCTTCTTTTTCTGTTTCAACATCATATTCCATAGCCACTAGTTCTACTAGTTCATCATTAATTGAATCATTAATTGTGACAGCATGACCTAGTAAAAATAGAACTCGGATGATGTCTGAGGCGTTTTTATTAAGCTTGTTTGCGAGCTCACCAACTGTAATCCCCTCTTGATATGTAATATGGGTTACTTTTTCGGGTCTTGGTTTAAACGTTTGTTTCTTATTTTTGTTGGACCCGCGACGTTTATTATTAGGTCTTCTTCTTGGTTTTCTACTCATACATGTCCTCCTTTTCTTTTACACTTAGCATTTTACTAAAGTCATGATTGGTAATTCCTATTACCATACGATTTCTTAATGCAATAGCACTGGATAAATCGTGACTTGAATACTTTTCGACTACCTTTAACTCATAGAAATGAGCTTTTTTATACACTCTTTCTTTCGTTTTTTCACTGGCATCCGTAGCTAAAATCAATAACTTCACTTTAGCTAAATTTTTAAATAACATTTCCCCACTGAGAATGGCATTGGCTTTTTTAGCAAGTCCTAAATTATTTAAGAAGTTGTCTGATTTCTTCATACACTTCATCACTAATTTTAGTTTCTAAAGCTCTCTCCAATGCCTTGTTCTTTATGGCTTTATCTAAAACTTGTTCATCTTTTTTGAGGTAGGCTCCCCGACCATGAGCCCTTCCAGTGGTATCAACACTGACGATCCCATCTTTGTTTTTGGTGATTCTAAGTAGTTCTTTTTTAGGGAACATTTCATTAGACACCACACATTTTCTTAATGGCACTTTTTTAGTCATTAATTATCGTAGAATTCATCGAACTCATCAAAATCAATGTCATCATCATACCATTCATCATCTTTGTAATCGAGATCTTGGAGTTCTTCCTCTGAATAGGTCGGTTTAATTTCATATTCTAATTCAGCTAATAATTCAGCCGTATTAACACGCTTCATCTCACCATCATTAGAACGGCGTTTCTTACGTTTAGACGATTGTTGTTGTTGAGAACGAGATGCATCAGCCAATTCCTCAAATTTAGACACGTATTCTTGTCGTTGACGAATGGTACGTTTCTCTTTCTTAGGCTCAGCCTTAACTTCTGGTTCTGGTTCTGGTTGAACATCAATTTCATCAGCAAATGTCGATGCTTCTTCCACATGCTCAGGTTCTTCAACGGGTTGTATTTCTTCAACTTCAGGTTCTTCTTCAATTGTTTTAGTCGTAGAAAGATCTTCAACTTCTTCCTCACAAACAACAAGACCTTCTGTTTCTTCATCTAAATCAACAATCTCTTGAGTTTCTTCAATCTCTTCTTCTTGTTCTTGTTGGAGTTGAGCTAAAGCATCTAAGCGCGCTTGAGCTTGTTTCGCCTTTTTTTGAGCAAGTATAATGTCCAATTCTTTTTGATATTCTTCCATTAAGGCCATATAGTCTAGACCCATTTCTTCAACTTCTGAAATGGATTTAATATCAATCCGTTCTTTCGTTAATTTAACTGCTAGACGAGCATTTTTACCACGTTTACCAATGGCTAATGACAATTGTTTATCATCAACCACTACAACTAAGCCGCGTCTTTCTTGAGATGGGAAAATAGCCGTAATAACAGCTGGTGCTAACGCATTCTTAATTAGTTCAATGGTGTTTTCTGACCATTCAAAAATATCAATTTTTTCACCTTTGAGTTCTTCAATCACAACTTGAACTCTTGATCCGCGTGGGCCAATACAAGCACCAATTGGATCAATATCTGGATTGTTTGAATAGACCGCCATCTTTGTTCTTTCACCCGCATCACGAGCAATGGCACGAATCTCAACAACGCCCTCATAAATTTCTGGTACTTCTTTTTCAAATAAACGTTTGACTAAATTTGGATCTGCACGAGAGACAATTACTTGAGCGCCTTTCGTATCACGAATCACTTCAGAAATCATGACTCGAAGTCGTTGTCCTTCTTGATAGATTTCATTACTCATTTGTTGAGCCTTAGGCATAACGGCCAAGGCTTTTCCTAGGTTAACAATCACAAAACGTTCTTCAACAGATTCAACTTCACCAAAAATCATTTCATCTTGCATATCGATGTATTCATCATAAACAGCTTGTTTCTCTGCTTCACGTATCTTTTGTTTTAAGACTTGTTTTGCTAATAAGGCTGCAGCACGACCAAGTTGATCAATTGAGTGAGGTTCACGTAAGAATTCACCTACTTGTAAAGGTGAACCTTCTTCTAATTCATCCAGCTGAACTTGTAAAGCATCATCTTCAACTTCTTCAACTACTTCAAAAAGACGATAAAGTTTTAATTCTTCATCCTCTACGACCACTTCAGCCAGTGCATCGGATACTTCAATTTGTTTTCTAAACGCTTTAACAATCGCTTCTTTTAGAGCATCTTCTACGATAGTTCGATCAACATGACGCTCATCAACAATCTGCGCAACGGCAGCTTCAAAATTTTCTAATTTCATTCTTTACCTCAAACCTTTACTGCTAACTGTAATTTTTCAATGTTTTCAAAGAGTAAGACTGTTTTGCTTGGTCGACCCTTAATAAAATGTTTAATGGTAATCGATTTGTCATCAACATCCATTAATGTTCCTTCTAAAAACTCACCTTGAGTTAATGTTGCTCTAACATATTGGTTTAATGCGCCAATCATGTCGTCATAATTCGATAATACTTTCTCGACTCCTGGTGAGCCAATATCTAAGATATATTCAAAATCTAATTCTTCAAGCTCATCTAAAGCATCTGATATAGGTTGGGTGATGACGCTAGCAGTCTCTAAATCTAAAGTCCCTTGCGCATCAGCCAAAGAAATGTTGAGGACCTTTTGATGGCCCATCTTTTCCCAAGCGATATCAACTAAATTTAATTCATGTTGAATAACAATTGGGAGGATTTTGTTCTTAATCGCTTCTAAATGTTTCATGTTTCTCCTTTTTAGACAATAGATAAGGAGTGGCAGAGCCACTCCTTGGTTAGATATAGTTTAACATAATACACTTATAATTGAAAGAAAACACGACTCTTTTTGCCAATTATTTTAGCAACACGTCTAAATCCTAAGGACCCAACAAGACTATGAGCCGATTGAACAATGGCATTTGGAGCATACCGTAATATATCCTTCCCTTTTTCCAGTTCTTCAAAGACAATCTCCTGTTCATCCTTTTGTAAGGCACCCACCATGATTAATCCTGATAAATACAAATTGGAAATTCTAACTAAAAAATGATAGCGCTCGTTTTGAGATAACTCATATTGATTAATATGATTTAACCAATAGTTTGACACCTTCACTCTTGATAAAACACTCTTTAAAGAAATATCACGAGTAATTTGTCCTTCTCTTTTTCGAGTATATAACAGAACATGAAATGGATAATAGTTAACCAGTGGGGCTTCCAACAAAACCTGCCAGTTCCAAATCATATCTTCAAATAGCATTCCTTCAACAAATTGAAAGCCTTTTTGATCAAGATAGGATTTTTTATAGGCCATATTCCAGGCATACAATTCCCAATACTTATCTTTTTGAAGCATTTCATACAAGAACTCACGACCTGACTGTGCTTTAATGTTCTTAAGCTTTTTATGGGCAAAATATTCATAGTATTCAATGGTCTTGCCTTTATAATAAGACATCCAGTTATACACACAGACATCTGGTTGACTTTGATCTAAAAAGTCAGCTAACCCTTGTAAACTATTTGGGATAAAGGCATCATCTGAATCTAAAAATAAAACATACTCACCAGTTGCTTTGGCTAAACCAACATTTCGTGAATGAGACAAGCCAGCATTCTCTTGATGAATCAACGTGATACCAGGGTAGTTTTTACTATAGTATTCTAATAAAACATGGGAATCATCGCTGGACCCATCATTAACAACAATCACTTCTAAATCTTTATAACTTTGAAAAAGGATTGAGGTTAAACACGCTTTTAAATATTCTAAGGTGTTATAAACAGGGACTACAACTGAAAACTTAGGCATAAAACACTCCTATCTTTGTTTAATAATAACATAAACAATCTTGTTAGAATAATGACAATTGATTTAATTCAGACAAGTGATCTAAAACTTTAAGCTTCTTAAGTTCGTTCAATCCATTTTGAGTAATTTGAGTTCGTTTCTTAAAATCTTCAATGGATAAAAATTCTCTCTTTTCACGCTCATTTACAATATTGTGCGCCACCGATTCCCAGACACCATCTAATGCATTAAATGGAATTAATAATTTCTTAGGATCATTAGGATCTGGCCAGAAAGCCGTCGCATGTGATTCCATTAAACTGACCGGTTTAAATGAATAACCACGAATTAGCATCTCATAGGCGACTTCTAAGGTATTAATTAATTGTTCTTCTTTGGCTGAGACTCGATCTTCAATGTTATAGGATTGTCGACGATTTAAAATATTGTCCAATCGCTTTTCAATGGCATCTGCCCCTGCTAGCATGGTATCAATTTCATATGCCGTACAGCGCAAAGTAAAATACTGAGCATAAAAATCAAGTGGACGATGAACTTTAAACCAAGCCACGCGCACGCCCATCATACAATAGGCCACCGCATGAGCTTTAGGGAATAAGTACTTAATTAATTGAGCTGATTCGATGTACCAATGTTGAACTCCTTTTGAGGTCATCGCATCAATCCATTCAGGTCGTAAGCCTCTTCCTTTACGAACTGATTCCATAATATTAAAAGCCATCTTTTCTTGGACGCCCAAATGCGTTAGATAAGTCATAATATCATCACGACAACAGATAACATCATCTAGGGTGTATCCATTTTGAATAATTGCTTCTGCGTTTTTAGACCAAACATCAGTTCCATGAGAAAGTCCAGAAATCTTAACTAAGTCAGAAAACTTATTTGGATTTGTATCATTTAACATTCGTCGAACAAATTGTGTTCCGAATTCTGGTAAGCCCACTGCTCCATTGGAATCCCGTTGACGTCGATGATCAATTAGTAATGCATCTGTACTATTAAAAATAGACATCGTTTGTGGATCATTAAGTGGAATCTTATTAACATCTAATCCAGACACATCTTCTAAGAATTTAATAGCTGTTGGATCTACATGTCCTAAAATATCTAATTTAAGTAGATTATGTTCAATATCATGATACTCAAAATGAGAGGTTAACCAAGAACTCGCAGGGTTATTGGCTGGATATTGGTATGGCATAAAATCAAGAATATCCTTTTCTTCAGGAATAACAATGATTCCACCAGGATGTTGTCCAGTTGACCTTTTAACACCAGCCGCCCCTAAGACTAAATATTCTTTAAAGGCATTATGAACGGGTTGTTTTGGTTCAACATTTTCATAATAACCACTGACTAAACCAAATGCGGTCTTTTCAGCAATTGTGCCAATTGTTCCAGCACGAAGTACTTTATCTTCACCAAATAATTCTTTGGTTAAATTATGGGCGGTTTCTTGATAATCCCCAGAAAAGTTTAAATCAATATCAGGTGTTTTATCCCCTTCAAAGCCTAAAAAAGTTTCAAAAGGAATATCTTGTCCTTCTCCAATTAATTGAGTGTGACAATGTGGACATTCTTTTTCGGGTAAGTCATAGCCACTGGCATACTCACTTTGTGTAAAGAATTCACTGTAATGACAGCTTGGACAAACATAATGAGGTACTAGTGGATTGACTTGGGTAATGTTGGCCATTGTGGCCACAAAGGAAGACCCTACCGATCCACGTGATCCGACCATATATCCATCTTCAATTGATTTTTTAACCAATAAATGTGAAATATAGTAAATGACACCAAAGCCATTGCTTAAAATACTATTGAGTTCTTTTTTAATGCGGTCCTCAACAATTTTAGGAAGAGTATCTCCATAGATTGCGTGGGCATTCTCATAGACTAAGTTGCTTAATTTCTCATCGGATCCTTCAATGGATGGTGCATATAAATCTTTGGGAACAGGATAAATATCATCAATCAATGAATTAAGTTTATGGGTGTTATCAATAACAACCCGTTTAACTTCATTGGTTGAAAGATATGGGTAGCCTTCTAACATCTCATTGGTCGTTCTTAGGTGTTGATCTGGACTTTGTTGATGTTGACGAAGTTGTTCATCATAAATATATAATGGGTGTTTCGCTCCACCAATCCCCATTGCATTAATATAAATCTCTCTAAAGATTTTCTCATGTTTAAGAATATAGTGGACATCCCCTGTACCAACCACTAATTTGTTTAATTTGTGGGCAGTAAAATAAATATTCTTAAGAATCTCAATTAAGTGTTCTTGATTTAGTATTTGTTTCTTATATAAAAGCGGTTCATAATTTTCTAAAGGTTGTAATTCAATATAATCATAGAAAGCCATCTCTTCTTCGAGTTCTTCTTGTGAGCCTGTTCGAGCAATTTCAAATAAATACGAATTAAAACAAGCTGATCCAATTAATAAATTCTCTCTGTTATCTTGAATCATTTGTCGAGTAATGCGTGCTTCAGCAATACTCTCATCTTCTTTTTTAGTTGATTTTCCTCTAAACATCAAATAATCAGTATGACTTAATGAAACGAGTTTATAGAGATCTTTAATACCCTTTTGATTCTTAGCTAAGACAGTCATATGATAAGGTCTTAGCTTATCAATTGGGTTGATTGAATGTTGAAATTCAATTAAGTCTTGACTGGTTTTAATTCCTTTTGAAAAGAGCTCACTAGACATACTCGCAAAGACATGTTGAAGAATTTGAGCATCATAATCGGCTCTATGGGCAATCGATTGATCATATGGAAGATTATAATAGCGAGCCACTGCCCCTAATGTATAGGACTTTCTTTGATCAATTAATGCCCACGCTAAAGCAAGAGTATCAATAAGTGGATTGTTCAGTTTTTCAACTTGACACTTTTGAGTGGCAGCTTGTAAAAAGCGATAGTCAAACATTCCATTGTGAGCAACTAATACTGCATCACCAATAAAATCAGTAATAGTTTTAAACGCTTGTTGTAAAGTTGGTGCATTCTTAACCATCTCATCGTCAATGTTGGTAATTGAGGTAATTCGAGCTGGAATAGAGACGGGTGGTTTAATAAATAACTGAATCTGATCTACAATGGTTTGATTGACCACCTTAACTGCCCCAAACTCAATAATATGATCATAGCGAGAAGACAAACCTGTTGTCTCTAAGTCAAATAAAACATAACTTTGTTGTTGTAGGTCAAAGTCTTTATCTGTATTGATAATCATTAAATGATCATCAACTACATTCATTTCAACACCATAGATCACTTTTATTTGTTTGTTTTCATCTTTCGCATTCAATTTAGATGCTGTCGATTGAGCTTTTGGAAAAGAATGTACGACAGAGTGATCAGTAATAGCAATTGCGGCATGTCCATAATCATAAGCTTGTTTAATTAAATCAGAGACATCACTAATGCCATCCATTTCAGAAGCTTTTGTATGAGCATGAAATTCAATACGTTTCTCATCCGCAGTATCTTCATAATGTAATGGCGATGGGATTGTTCTAATTAATTTATGTTTAAAAGTATTTTGTTTAGCATAGTTATCAAAGACATAATTTCCATAAACGGCTGCCCACTGTCCAACTTTTATTTCTATATCATCAAGCGAGTCAACAAAACAGGTCGTTTCAATCCCATCTTCTAAATCTGTGAAATACAAGGTGGCGATGATATTGCCATTACGGGTTTCTCTTGAATCGATTTTAAATAATTGTCCCTCAAAATAAATATTAAACATCTCTTCTTGAAGCATCGCAATTTTTACCAAGGTGTAATCTTCAAGTTTTGATTTCGTTTTAAATTGAGGTTTCATTTCAACCACTGGTTTGATACTTTGAGATACTTTTTTTGCTGATTCAACAAACTTAACATCTGCTTCAACTATTTCACATTGACAATCAACGTCAAACCCATAGAAACTAAATTGTTCATTCAATAGATCGAGAATTTGATTGATATAATCTTGGTCCCCTTCATTGATGGCTAAAAAGACAATTTGATTTCCTTCAATTTTGGTAGACGCTTGTAGAATTGTTTTTTGTAATTGATGTTGTTTGGTAATAATTTCTAAATAATCACTCACTAAAGCATGTTCAGGTGTATTCTTTTCCGATTGAATTTGAACATGACAAACACAATTAAATGACTTATTTAATAAGCGTTCTAATTGTTGATAGATTTTTAAAGGTAAAATTTGATAGGTTTCAAATTGAAATGTAATTTGATTTTTACTCTTAGAATAGATTGGTGTGATTAATTCAGTATTCTTAAAAGCACTTGTATAGTGCTTTGGAAATTGGATAGTTTTTAATAATTGATAAGTCTTCATTAAATCCTACTTTACTAATTTATTTAAGGCATCCTTGGCCGCTTGTTGTTGGGCACGTTTTTTAGAAGAACCGGTTCCTTTACCTAAAATCAGTTCATCTAATTTAACAATCGCATCAAACTCGGGCTGATTGGCAGGTCCAGTCACAGATACAATCTGGTAAGTGACTGTTTTTCGTGTGTCTGATTGAACAAATTCTTGTAACTTTGTTTTATAGTCCATTATGTCATCTTTATCAAGACTTTCAAACCGTTTCTTTATTGTTTGATTACAAATTTTATCAATCGCTTGAATTCCTTGATCAAGATACAATGCACCAATGAAGGCTTCAAATAAATCGGCTAAGAGTGAATCTCTTTTTCGACCACCACTTTTCGCTTCACCAATTCCTAGTTTTAAGAACTGCGCCAAATTCATTTCTTTGGAAAAATGAGCTAATGCTTTCTCATTGACTAATTGGGCACGAATAAGTGTCATATCCCCTTCAGAAATAATAGGGGTCTGGTGATAAAGAAAATTTGCGCTCCAAAACTGTAGAACCGCATCCCCTAAAAGTTCTAAGCGCTCATTATCTTTTAAGTTTAATTCTTTATTTTCATTGACATAGGAGGTATGAATAAATGCTCCCTTTAAGGCCTCTTCATCCTTTATTTCTATATCATATTGTCTTAAATATTCTGTTAATGTCATGACTGCTCCTAAATAGATACTTGATTCATTATCGCTTGATGTTGTCTTTGTATCAAGCTAATAAATATTGTATCTTCTTTTGAAGGATTTTCAAAGAGCAACTGCGCATCTTCTTTCGCACTTTGTAATAATTTTAAATCAGAGGTTAAATCTAAATGGGTAAATTGCGGATAGCCAGATTGTCTTTGTCCTAATAAATCACCAGAGCCTCTCATCATTAAATCCATTTCTGCTAACTTAAAACCATTACTCTCTTGAGTAAAGACTTTTAAACGATCTAGTGAATCTTGATTCTTAGTCTGTGTTAAAACATAACAAGTAGCCTGTTGATTTGAGCGACCAATCCGACCTCTTAATTGATGAAGCTGACTTAATCCAAATCGATCTCCATCATATATAATCATCATATTGGCTGAGGCAATATGGACCCCTACTTCAACAATGGTTGTACTTACTAAGATATCTAAGGATTGATTCTTAAATTGACTTAATGTCTGATTAATCTCATCACTGCTTTTTTGGGAATGAATGGAACCAATTCTAAGTTGTGGATAAGCATCTTGTAAATTTGAATGAATTTCTTGAACACTACGTGTTGGTAAATCACTCTCTTGATCAATGGCTGGGCAAATGACATATACTTGCCCCCCTGTTTCAATATACTCAAACACTTCATCAATAAAGGATCGTATTGAGTTTTCCAAAACAAGTTTAGTAATAATTGGTTTACGTCCCTTTGGCATGGTTTCAATCGTACTAATTGAAAGATGAGAATATAAGGTTGCGGCAAGGGTACGAGGAATTGGGGTTGCTGATAACATTAAAACATCGACTGCCTCCCCTTTATCTAACATGCTTTGACGTTGATTGACACCAAATCGATGTTGTTCATCAATAATCAGAAACCCTAAATTGTGATACTTAACTTTTTCAGAAAATAAAGCATGGGTTCCAACGATTATCTTCGTTGTTCCATTCTCTAGATTTTCTAGTAATTCATTTCTAGCTGAAATTGAGCCTGTTAATAATGTGACCTCATCAAAATAAGTTTTAAAACTTTCATAATGTTGTTGTGCCAATACTTCTGTTGGGCATAAAAAAGCAACTTGATAGCCGGCTTGAATCATGGCCATAGATGCCAATATCGCAACAATTGTTTTACCACTACCCACATCTCCAAGTAATAATCGACGCATTAAGCTGGATGATGCTAAATCATCTAAAATATTATTTAGTGAATCCTTTTGGTCTGAAGTTAACTCAAAACTCAATTGATTGATTGTATTTTCGATTATTGTTCTATCAATTAATCGTTGTGGTTTACTTTGACTTAATTGATAAACACTATCTAAATGTAATGCCATTTGATATCGAAGTGCTTCTGAATATTTGAGCGTTCTAATTGCTTTAAAAAGCAGATCATCATCTTGAGGTTGATGAATCTGTTTTAAAGCCATTTTAGTGGATAACAAATCATATTTTTGGTTTAGATGACTTGGAATCATTTGATGGATATTCTCATATTGTTCTTTTACAACCTTTTTAAGAATTGTACGCATTTGATGCTGGTTAACACCCTTCTTAAGTGGATAGACTGGTAAGATACCGACTGTGTCACTTAATGGACGTAAATTAAGCGAGCTAATGATCAGTTCTTGTTTTTCATTGAATTTTCCAGTTATTGACACCTGTTTATCACCATAACTATTCTTGAAGTAAGGACGATTATACATAACGCATTTAACAATTTGATTTTCAGTCATGACTAAAAAGCGACTAATTGTTCTTTTTCCAAAACGAATGGTTTTAATAGGTTCAAGAATCTGGGCATTAAAAGCAATTAAATCATCTTGACTAAAGCTTTGTTCATCCCACAGTTGTATTTTTTCGTAACGAAAAGGATAAATCGTTAATGCCGCTTTATCCTGTTTCATTTCTGGAATATATTTTAATAAAATTTCTTTTTGTTTGGCAGTCAGCATTGACTACTCAACTCCCACCATATATGAATAAACTGGTTGTCCACCTTCAACAATTTCAACTTCAACATCATATTTGTCTTCGAACTCTTCAGCTAATTCTTCAACTTTGTCTAAATGTCCATCTTCACCAACAATTAGGGTGATAATTTCAGATTCATCGTCTACTAAATCATCAATAACACTAATTAGTGCTTCTTCTTGATTAGGTGATGTTAAAACTATTTTCTTACCTGAAATGGCCATATAGTCGCCTGCCTTAATGGGCATTGAATCATATGTCGTATCTTTAATCGCATAAGTTACTTGACCTGATTTTGTATTGTTAATGGCTTTTTGCATATTTTCAACATTTTCTTCAATGTCTACTTCAGGATTATATGCGATACAAGCCGCAATTCCTTCTGGAATTGATTTTGTTTCTAAAACAACCACGTTCTTATCATCGATTAAATCAATTACTTGTTTCGCTGCTAAAACAATATTAGAGTTATTTGGTAAAATAACCACGTTCTTACAATTAAGTTCATTAATAACTGCCACAAAGTCTTCGGTTGATGGATTCATTGTTTGGCCACCTGACACACAAACATCGACTCTTAGTTCTTTAAAGTAGTCAGATAAGCCTTCTCCAGCACTGACTGAAACGATGGTTGTTTCTTTATAATCGTTCTCTTTTTTGATGTCATTATTTTGTGTCAAACTATCATGAACAATCGCTTCATGTTGTTGTGCCATATTTTCAATCTTTAACTTGGCAAACTCCCCATAACGTTGACCTAAATTAAGGGCATCACCAGGAGTCAGTGTATGAATATGAACTTTGACTAAATCTTCATCATGTACAACAACTAAAGAATCCCCTAGTTTCTCAAGTTCTTTAACGAATGTTTTTTCTTTAAAGTACTTGACTGATTTATCGTTAAGTTGAATGATAAATTCTGTACAATAACCAAATTCTTCATGATCAAATTGAGCTTGGACTGGTGCTGAACTATCCGCTTTTGAAACTTCAGATTTAATTGGTTTTCCTTCAAGAGCTGATTGCATCCCCTGTAAGATAACTAAGAAACCTGCGCCACCACTATCAACAACGCCTACTTCTTTTAAAACTGGAAGCATTTCTGGTGTTTTATTAAGGGCAATTTCAGCTTGAGTTATAAAATAATTTAAAGTATCTTCAACACTTAGTTCATTGCTTTGGTTCACATAACTTAATGTTTCCTCAGCCGCAAGTCGTAAAACAGTTAAAATAGTACCTTCAACAGGACGCATAACTGCTTTATATGCAACTTTTTTACCATTGTCAAAAGCTAAGGCTAGATCGTTGGCATCAAGTTCTGCTTTATCTGCCACTGATTGAGAGAAACCACGGAAAATTTGAGATAAGATAACCCCAGAGTTACCACGCGCTCCCATTAAGAGTCCACGTGAAAACACTTTGGCCAATTGTCCAACATGAGTTGAGTTATGACTTAATACTTCTTTAACGCCAGCGCTAAAGGTTAAGTTCATATTAGTTCCAGTATCCCCATCTGGTACTGGGAAAACGTTTAATGCATCAATTTCACGATGCTGATTCGTTAAATTATTAGCTCCTGATTCAAGGATGGCTAAAAAATCGGCTGCTTTTAATGTCATCATACTACTTCTCTACTTTAACCCCTTGAACGTAAATATTTACTTTAACAAAGGATTGTTCCAATGATTTTTCCAGCATATATTTAACTTTGGTTTGAACGGATTGGACAATTTCAGAGATTCTAACGCCATAGCTTAAAATGACATATAAATCGATTTCAAAGCCATTGTCATCTTTTCTAACGACAACTCCTCTTGTGTAATTATCTTTCTTTAATAATTCAGCAAAACCATCTTTTACAAACTTTTGGCTTGCCATGCCAACAACCCCATAACATTCTGTTACAACGCCACCAGCTAGCTGAGCAATTGCTTCAGCTGAAATATTGATGTTTCCTAATTGTGTCATTCTTTCAATGGACATAGTTTCCTCCTATTACCTGTTTGGTATTCTATAATAAATTAATTTGAATTACAAACTTTATTCGTTTTCTGGTTGTATTTCATCGACCACTTCGCAAGGTCTAGCGAAGGTTGAGCGCCAAAAGACATCATAAACAATACATTTTTGATCTTCCTTTAAGCGATTGAAGATATCTCTAAAAGTTTCAGCATCGAGTGATTCTAGTGAATAGATAGAGGTATAGAGTTGGACTCCATCAGCCATCATCACTCGTAAATAATTCTCATCATAGGTTTTTGGTTCACGAATAATTTCAGAAATATTGGAATAGAGAATTGGTTCTGTACGTGATATGCCATCGACTAATTGTTCTAATGATTCACTACTGTCAAATCCAGTAAATCGAGCTAAATCTTGAAGATGACTTAATTGACCTTCTAACAACCCTTTAGTTGAGCCATCTTGGGCAATTAATTCAATAATATCTGTTTCTTGATTCCAACGATAACCAATAATTTCTTTTTCAGTGACATCAAGGGTCATTGACTGATTAAACCAGTGTTTAATGACATCAACTGACTCAACAAAGGAATTCTCAGGAACTTTCTTTTCTAAACTTGATGATAGAAAAGAATAGAAATGAGTCCCTGTTTCAAAGCCAAGTTCATCAATTACTTCTTGGTCTAAAACATAGTTATTCCCTGTTACTTCAACCTGCATGATTTTTGAATAATCACTCTTATCGTATAAAAACGCAATAAAAGCTAACAATATTCCTGTGAAGAAAACAAAGACGATTTTTAGGATTCGACGACGTTTTCTTCTTTTGGCCATTAGTTTCTTATTTCTTAAATCTTGTTGGATGTCTTGAAAGGTATTTGTTACTCGTTGTCTTTCCAATTAAATGGCTCCACTTCTAATTGTAAATCGATATTATGCTTGTTTTTAACACTTTGTTTAACAAGCTGAATTAATTTTAACATATCTTCTGCTTTGGCTAAGCCTGTATTAATTAAAAAATTACTATGCTTAGAAGAAACTTTGGCACCACCAATCCCAAAACCACGTAAACCACATTCATCGATTAGCTTCCATGACGCATGTCCCTCTGGATTTCTAAAGGTTGAGCCACAGGATGCGCTATCTAATGGCTGAGTGCTTAAACGTTGATGTTTACGGCGATCCATCACGGCTTTAATTTCTTCAAGTTGGGCTGGTTTTAAAGAAAGCTTTGCGGCTAGAATCACCCATTGTGGGTTTTGTTGAAAGATAGAGGTTCTGTAGGCAAATTGACAGTCTTCATTACTCATCCAAACAAATTGATCATCTTTTAAGACTAATACTTCTGATAAAATATCTGACATTGAAACCTTATAAGCTCCCGCATTCATAAAGATTGCGCCACCTAAAGTAGCAGGTATCCCTGCTGCCCATTCAAGGCCTGATAAAGAGCGTTTCATGGATAAATCCGATAATGCCACTAGTGATGCGCCCGCCTCAACGAAGACTTCGTTATCTAAATAAAAGACATCGGAGAGCGTTCGACTTAATTTAATAATTAGTCCATCATAATCATCATCACTGGCTAAGATATTTGAACCATGTCCTAAGACTTTGTATTGTATGCCTTCTTTATTACAATGTTTTACGGCTGCTAAAAGACCCAACATATTGTTTGGATAAAGTAATGCTTTGACATCGCCCCCAATTTTTAGGGTGGTTAGTTTTGATAAAGAGACATTTTCTTGAAGGTCACCAAATCCTTTTAATATTTCTATTTGATTAGTTGTCATGGTGCACCTCATTGATCCATTCTATAATATTCTCGATGGCGTCGACTTTGGAAAACTTTTGACAGTTTTGACTCATCTGATTTAATTTCTCTTTATCACTTAATAACTCATTGATGTGATCAAATAATATTTGAGCACTTAACTCTTTTTCTTCGATTAATAATGCTGCTCCATTTTCTTTGAGCTCTAAGGCATTATAATATTGGTGATTAGCCACCACATATGGAGATGGGACATAAATAGCTGGGGTTAAAGAGGCTGTAATCTCTGCGATAGAGGTAGCTCCAGCTCGACTAATGACTAAGTCTGCATATTTTAATAATTGAATTTGATCAACACTTTCAAATACAAATACATTCTTTAATTCTTTTAATTGATTTGACATGCTTTCAACTTGTCTTCCTGCCGATATAACAAATTGATAATCATCAAGTGGATGTTTCAACAAATAATCCATGACCATTTGACTCATTGATTCTGAACCAAGTGAACCCATTACAAAATAGACTATTGGTAGTGAGGCCGATAAGCCTAGCGAATCTAAATAGGTGTCATCTTTTTGTACTTTAGCTGCGATACTGGCTCTTGGATTACCTAAGAAGCGAATATCTGGATGATTGAATTGTTTAATCACTTCTTCAAAACATACAATGATTCCTGCGCTATCTTTTTGTACCATTTTATTGGCTTTTCCAGCTACTGAATTTTGTTCATGAATTAGATAAGAAATTTTATATTTCTTGGCTGCATAACAAGCAGGAAAAGTAACATAACCACCAAAACTGATGACCATATCAATGTTATTCTCTTTGAGATATTTTTTAGCAGTCAGAATTGCTTTAAATTGACTTGTAATTCCTTTTAGTTTGGCCTTAAGACCAGGTTTCAAGCCTTCATTATCAATTGGTAGAAAAGTATAAGGTTTCTCACTGACTAAGCGTTCTTCCATTTTACCTTTATTTCCAATATAAAAGATGGTATGACCCTGTTTAATCAGTTCATCCCCCAGGGCTAAGGCTGGATAGATATGACCGCCAGTCCCCCCTGCTGTTAAACATATATTCATAATTAGTCCTCAAATTCTTGTTCAAATAAGTTTGTGTTATAAGATAGTTTTAAATGTTGATACGCTTTTTGTGTAACAACTCGTCCTCTTGGTGTTCGATTGATAAACCCAATTTGTAGTAAATAAGGTTCGTAGACATCTTCAAGAGTCATGGTCTCTTCTGAGATGGAACTTGCTAATGCATCTAGACCGACAGGTCCACCGTTAAATCGTTCAATAATTCCTTTGAGATATCGTATATCAACATCATCTAAGCCTAGCTCATCAACTTTAAGCTGATTTAGGGCATAATTGGTTATTTCTTGGTCAATAATATTGTTATTTAGTACTTGGCCAAAATCACGAACTCTTCGTAAGATTCGATTGGCAATTCTTGGGGTACCTCGACTTCTCTTGGCGATTTCAATGATTCCCTCTTCATCAATTTCAGTACTTAAGACTCGAGCACTTCTAACGATGATTTGTTGGAGCTCATCGACCGTATAATATTCTAATTTTGAAATAATCCCAAATCGATCTCTTAGTGGTGAACTTAAATCTCCTGCTCGAGTGGTTGCCCCAACTAAAGTAAAGGGTGGTAAATCAATTTGAATTGATCGGACCGTGGCATCTTTACCTACGACCACATCCAAGACAAAATCTTCCATGGCTGAGTATAAGACCTCTTCGACTACTTTTGGTAATCGATGAATCTCATCAATAAATAGCACATCTCCTGGTTCTAAGGCAGAGAGTATGGCTGCTAGATCACCTGTTCTTTCAATGGAAGGACCTGTGACCACTTTTATATGGGTCCCCATTTCATGGGCAATAATATAGGCTAAGGTAGTCTTGCCTAATCCTGGTGGACCATAGAGTAAAACATGATCTAAAGCCTCTTGACGATTAAGAGCAGCTTTAATATATACTTTTAAATTTGTCTTTAAATCCTCTTGACCGACATAATCACTCATTTGATGCGGTCTTAGACCTTCTTCTTGGTGATCAAATTCAGTTTCGAGGGAATCCATCATACGGCTCATAGAGTTCCTTTCTACTTCATCTTTAATAATAGTTGTAAACCTTGTTTAATATATTCATCGGTTTTTAAACCCGGTTGTTTGGATAGTTCTTTTTCTACAGCGTTTAATTCACTTTGTTTATAACCTAGATTCTTCAAACCACTGATTGCTTCCATAAGTTCTTGAGAAACATTTCCTTTATTATGGTCAGAATCAATGAGTTTTCCTTTTAAATCTAACACGATTTGACTTGCTGTTTTAGCCCCAACCCCAGGTAAGCTCTTTAAATAGCTCACGTCACCATCTTCAATGGCATGAATCAGACGATCACCAGTACTTCTTGAAAAGAAGTTCATGGCACCTTTTGGACCAATTCCTTTTACTGAAATCAGTCGTAAGAATAAGTTTAAATCACTTTGGCTTAAGAAACCAAAAAGAGTCAAGGCATCTTCGCGTACATTTAAGTACGTAAAGACCTTGACCGATTCGCCTATTTTAACTCGGTCTGTTGAGGCAAACCCAATTTGAAAGCCCATGCCATTGACATTGACGATAATTGAGTCAGTAGTTACCTCTTCAATGACCCCTTTAATAAATGAAATCATTCTATCACCTAATTTATTATATCATCTTTCCTACTGGTCGATGAACTCAAATTGAACAGACTCTAAAATGATTGTATCGCCATGTTTGACGCCTTGTTCTCTTAAGTATTGGTCCACGCCTAAATGTTTTAGTCGAGTCGCAAAATGAGTGATTGAATCTTCTGAATTTTCATCCAGTTGTCTAAACTCATGCTCTAGTTTAGCACCTGTTAATTGCCATAAGCCATCATTGAGTTTCTCAACTTGATAGCCTCTTTCTGGTGCTTCATATTTAAAGACAACTTCATCTTCAACTGGTTCTGATTCAAATAAATCATAGTCAATGGTATCTAGTTTGTCGGCAATCGCATAGACTAATCTTTGAGTTCCAGTTTGAGTAAGTGTGACTGTTTCAAAAATATCAATATCAGGATAAGTTTGTTTAAACTTCTCTAGATTTTCTTTTGCACCTTCTAAGTCCATTTTATTTGCGACAACAATCATTTCACGCTCTAATAGACGTAGTTGATACTCTTTTAATTCGTTCATAATGATTTGATAGTCTTCTAATGGATTACGTCCTTCTGAGCCTGACATATCTAAAATATGGACGAGTAATCGACAACGTTCAATATGTTTTAAAAACTGATGCCCTAAACCTTTTCCTTGAGCCGCATTTTCAATTAGACCTGGTAAGTCGGCCATCACAAAGGAACGATCATCTCCTGCTTGGACCACGCCTAAATTAGGGACAATGGTTGTAAAGTGGTAATCGCCTATTTCAGGTTTGGCTGCTGATACAACGGATAAGAGTGTCGATTTACCAACACTTGGAAATCCGACTAAACCTACATCGGCTAAGAGTTTAAGTTCAACTTCTATTTCAAACTCTTGACCTAATTCTCCTACCTCTGCGATATCTGGCGCAGGATTTTTTGCGGAGGCAAAACGAAAGTTACCTCGTCCTCCTTTTCCTCCGTGAGCGATAATGGCTGATTGTCCTGGTTTGACTAAATCAGCAATTAGTCGTCCAGATTCTTTTTCTCTGACCATGGTTCCTGGTGGAACTTTTACGACTAAGTCTTCTCCATCGGCACCATGCATTTTTTTATTTTTCCCATTGTCACCATTTTTTGCTTTTAAATGATGTTGAAAGCGAAGGTCTAATAAGGTTGATTTGTGGGTGTCTACAACAAAAACAATGTCCCCGCCTTTTCCACCATCTCCACCATATGGACCGCCAAATGGAACATATTTTTCACGACGAAAAGAGGCCATTCCATTGCCGCCATTACCTGCTTTTATTTGTAACTTTACTCGATCGATAAACATCTTATCAAATCCCTTCTTTTATGAAAAAAGTCTCGGTTAGGAGACTTTTTAAGCGGCTGGATAAACTGAAACTTGTTTCTTGTTTTTTCCGACTCGTTCGAATTTAACAACACCATCTACTTTTGAGAATAAAGTGTCATCTCCCCCACGACCAACATTGATGCCTGGGTGAATTTTTGTACCACGTTGACGATACAAAATAGAACCAGCAGAGACTTCTTGTCCATCAGAGCGTTTTGCTCCTAAGCGCTTCGAATGAGAATCACGACCGTTCTTTGTTGAACCGACTCCCTTTTTAGAAGCAAAGAATTGAATATTTAAAGTGAATTTCATCATTTCACCTCCTGAATTGTAATGTAATTTGGAAATTGATTGGCAATTGTTTGTAGTTGGATGTAACCAACTTCTAATATCATTTGTCCAGCCTCGGATATTTTGGATGTTGAAGCACACATGAACTGTTGCTTGTCATCCACATCTGTTTGGTAATTGGTTTTAATATCCAGTGCATTTAATAGTCCAACCATTATGCTGGAAACCCCTGCACAGACGATATCTTTGCCATAATCATCAAATAGCGCATGCCCACTTACTTTCAATAAAGTAATGGCATCCTGTTCTTTCTTAACGATAACTTGTATCATTAAGCATTAATTGAATCAACAGTCAACTTAGTATATGGTTGACGGTGACCTTGTTTACGACGGGTAGATCCTTTTTTAGCTTTATACTTGAAGATTGTAATCTTCTTGCCACGACCATTCTTGTTAACAGTGGCCTTAACTGTTGCTCCATCAACATATGGAGTTCCAGCAGTTAAAGTTTTATCACCCACAACAAGGACTTTGTCAAAAACAACTTCATCGCCTTCATTGACGTCTAGTTTTTCAACCCAAATTTCTTGGCCTACTTCAACTTTTAGTTGTTTTCCACCTGTTTCGATAACAGCGTACATATCGCACCTCCTCACTTTTTTATGACTCGCCAGGTAAGGTGTCCATCGGAACTTAAGTACCCTACTTTGAGCGGTTGTATGCACTACAACGCGTCTGCTTAAACATAAGCTATCCAATTATAGCATAAAGTTTTAAGAAATGTCCAAAAACTTGCTAATTTGGGAATTTTATTGTACCAACGGTATTTCAACAAAGAAAGTAGTCCGTTTACCAACCTCAGAAATAACCCCATATGGGTAATTTCCACGCTCACAAATCGCTTTACAAATAGCTAATCCAAGACCTGTTCCCTGTCTTGCCCGTTGATAATTCTTATTAACTTTATAGTAACGATCCCAAACATAGTTAATATCTTCGACTTTAATTCCATCGCCATGGTCTTCCACTTCAACTCTAGCATAGCCTGTTTCTTCAATTTCCAGTAACCGAATTACCACTAATCGATCTTCACCAATAAATTTAATAGCATTGGATATATAGTTAACAATGACTTGACGTAATTTAATCTCATCCCCTAAAACCATTCGATTGATACTACCAACTACTTCAATCATGACACTTTGTTGGGAGCTTACAACTTTAAAAGATGAAACAATTGATTTAACTAAAGCATTGATATTAAACTCTTGTTCAATTAATCTAGTAGGATCTGATTGCATCTGCGATAAAGTCATCATATCGGTTAGTAATTTATTTAGTTGTTCAACTTCCGATTGAATAATCTCTAAATGTTGATTGCGTTTAATCGGATCATCCCCTGAAATATCTTGAATCATTTCAGCATAAGCCGAAATCATGGTTAATGGTGTTCGAATATCATGCGATATATTCGCAAGTAAATCGGTTCTAAGGTTATCCGTTTTAGCCATTTCTTGAGTTGCATAATTTAGCGTATCCGCTAGATTATCAATCTCAGTATAACCACCCTGCTCAAAATTAACATTCTTCATACCCTTAGCTAAATTTCGAGCTGAATTACTCATATTGATTATTGGTTTAGAGAAAAGACGACTGATTACAAACGCAATAAAACCACCTAAGAATAAAACCCCAATGATGATAAAGAAGAATTGAGTTTGTAAGACATCAATTGTCGATTCTAATAATTCAAAAGGAGTATTAATAAAGACATAATAAGCCTCATTATCCAAATCAATTTTATGAGCATAAAAGAGCTGACTAGAGATTTGATCATTTGGGGTAACTCTAAAATAATAGGAACTTTCTTCAAGCTCATTAAAAGTCTCAATATACTGATTCATAATAAGTGATGGATTATCATAGGAACGAGCCGAAGGTTTAATTAAATAATGTAAATAACAAGAGGAACCCATTGGATTAATCTCTAGTTGCATAATCGAGTCACTATTAAAAGCATAGATACATAAATTATTATCATAGGCGTAATTTCTTAAATCAGTATACGCTTGTTCAAACTGTCCATTGTTATGAATAGCTTCAATGGGTGATTCCATTTGAAAAGCAGCCTCTTCAACCCGATTTAAAACAGTATTCTGATAAAAAGTTGGTAACAATAAAATTTGCAACAAATAAACCAAGGTTAAAAGCGCTAGTACTAAACCAACGATATAGACAAACATTCTAAATCCGATTGAGCGCAACCACCTAAGTATTCGTTTCAAATAAATATCCCATTCCTCTCACCGTTTTAATCTTATGTCGATAAGGACCTAAACTCTGTCTTAACATTTTAATATGTGTATCAACTGTTCGATCATCTCCACTAAAATCATCAGACCAAACATGATTGACAATCATATCTCGGGTACACACTTGATTTGCGTGTTGAACTAAATAAAGAAGTAATTCGTATTCTTTAAGTTTAAGATTCACTCGTTTTGAGTCGATCTCAATAAAGCGACCCAAAGTATTAATGGTTAAACCACCAAAATGATAGGTTGTCTGTTTAACATTTTGACTCGAGCGATGAGTAATAACATTAATTCGAGCCATTAATTCTTTAGCCGAAAATGGTTTGGTCATATAATCATCAACCCCCATTTTAAAGCCATAGAGTTTATCATCCTCGCTATGTCTTGCTGAGAGCATTAAAACAGGAATCTCTTTAATCTCTTTGATTTTCTTAGTTGTGACAAAACCATCCAAATCTGGCATCATGACATCCATAATAATGACATCATAATCATTCACAACCACTTTTTCAATAGCCTCATAGCCACCCGATGCCCCCTCACAAGTGTGACCATATAAATGAGCATATTCTCTGACAATATCATGGATGGATAGTTCATCATCAACAACCAGTATTTTCATTTTATAGTACCCTTTCTAAATGTTTTATGATAAAGCTTCGCTTATTTTCATCTGGACTAGATTGACCTTGTCCACTCACCAAGTAGACAGCTGAAGTACTTAAGACTTCTTTATACTTAGGGAATTCTCTTGGGAATAAAACGGCCTCAAGCGTATTATATTCATCTTCTAAGACTAAGAAAGCCATTGGTTCTCTTTTCTTAGTCATAATTTCTTTAAACTCAACAATCGATGCATAGAAACTAAAATAACCAGCTGTATTTATAGCCTGTGAGAGATGATTAGGTAAGGCAGGATGAGTTTCTTTAACACTCATAACAGGATGAGAAGAAAGATGAAAACCTAACACTTCCTGTTCATGTCGTGATAACTCGACTTTACTATCTTTAATTTTATAGATTGTTGGCTCTCCTATCAAATCTGGTTCTAAAATAATCTGTTGATCTAATTCAACTTTAATAATCTCCGCATAATTAAGCACCTCAGGCAGATTGTGAATCATTGTCGATCTAGAATAATTAAATTCGTCAAATGCGCCAGCATAAATTAAGTTCTCTATTTGAGTTTGATTAATCTTTATTTTGTTTAAACGAGCCACACAATCAATATATGATTTAAATAAACCACTGCTATATCTGAGTTCTTCTATTTGTTTAGCCGAATGAATACCTATTGAACGAATAATCGACAATCCAAAACGAATCCCCCCCTCTTGTAACTTAAATGTTGAATAAGAGTAATTCATCGAAGGTTCTAATAACTTTATATTTCGATTCTTACATTCATTAATATAGGCTTTAAGCTTTGAGGTTGAACCAATCACACTATTTAGAAGTGCTTTATAAAATAACAGTGGATAATTCGCTTTTAAATAAGCCATTTGATAAGAAATCTTAGCATAACTGACTGAGTGGGCTTTATTAAAGCCATATGAAGCAAACCGTTCCATTAAGGTCCATAATTCTTGGGCAATCGAAGTTGGCTCAGCCAATAGAAATTCTTCTTTCATCGATTCCATTACACTTATATCTTTAGAACTGATTGCTTTACGAAGGATATCAGCTTTCGCATAACTAAACCCAGCAAATTCTCTAGCAATCTGTAGTACTTGCTCTTGATAAATTAAAATCCCATGAGTTGATTTTAAGATTGGATCAACACTTGGATGTATTTTCTCAATCAATTGTGGATTCTTTGAATTCTCAATGTATTGAGCCCGATTCTGCATTGGTCCTGGTCTATACAGCGCAATCGCATCAACAATATCTAAGAACTGAGTTGGATTCATCTGTTTGATGAGCGCCTTCATTCCATCACTTTCAAGCTGAAATAAACCTAAAGTATATCCACTCGCAATTAAACGATACGTTTTTTGATCATTAAGCGGGATTTCGTTTAGATCAAATATTGAATCAGTTTGTTGGATTTCATTTTTAATATCAGAAATAATGGATAAATTCTTTAAACCTAAGAAGTCCATCTTAACTAAGCCTAAACTACTTAATTGTTCCATGGTGTATTGTGTACAAGCCATCCCATTACTTAACGCAACGGTTGGAATGACTTCACTTAATGGTTTTAAGCTTAAAACAATACCCGCCGCATGGATTGAGCGTTGACGAGGCAATCCTTCAAGTTTTAATGAAACCTCAAAAACACGCTTTGCATCAGGCTTTGTATTAATTAATTCTCGTAATGTTTTAGATTCTTTAAGCGATTGTTGAAGAGTAGCCGTCGGTGATTGACTTAAGGCTTTAGACATCGCCTCAATTGTTTTAGTATGACACCCTAAAACTTTACCCACATCTCTTATAACCTGCCGTTGGGATAAGGTTGAAAAAGTAATAATATGTGCCACATGCTCTTGACCATATTTATTAACAACATAATCAATCACTTCATCTCGTCGATTATCTTCAAAGTCGACATCAATATCTGGCATTGAAATACGTTCAGGATTTAGAAAACGTTCAAAAATCAAATCATATTTTAATGGATCAACATCAGTAATTCCAATACTATAAGCCACTAAGGAAGCAGCAGCTGATCCACGGCCTGGTCCTACTAGAATCCCTCGTTTTTTAGCAAATAAGATAAAATCATAAACAATTAAAAAATAATCATGATAACCCATGGATAAAATCACGTCTAATTCATAGTCTAAACGCTTTTGATAAGTCTCAGGTAAGTGATTGGTATCTAGTCGTTTCTTTAGTCCTGTCTTTGATAATTGGGTTAAGAATACTTCAGAAGTAACATCGTATTCATTCTGGTATTCAACTAAACAGGTTTTAAACTGACCTAAGTCAACATGACATTCTTGAGCCAATTGATTGGTATTGTTGATCGTTATCAAATCATATAGTTCGTCTCTTTTTTGGACATCTAAAACACTGTGATATGGTTGAGCAATCAGTCTTGAATCACTAATTTCAACTTTTTGGTCAATAGCCTGAGTTATTTTTAACATTTGTTGATCGTCTTCATCTTCATAATAGGCTAATTCTAAGGCCACAGTCTTTAAATTGTTTTGTTGACAAACATTAATAAAAATCTTGTTTTTCTGATTAAACAGTGGCGAGGCCATTAAAGAGAAACCAATCCTAAAATCTCTAAAATATTTTTGAAGTTCAAAAAGTTCATCTAAGGCTTTATCATGGTTCTCTTGTAATAGATCTTGTTCAATTTTGGAGCGCTCAGTACTTAAGATGACAATACAGTTTTTTGAGTGTTCGACAAGTTGCTCAAAATTTAATGGTTCAATCGATATCAAATGGGATAATTGCATCAACTCTTTAAACCCTTCATTGTTTTTAGCGATGACACAATAAATACTATCCGATACCAAAATTTCTAAGGCATAGATTGGTTTGATATCCTGTTTTAAACATTCTCGATAAAAATGGTTGGCACCATAGAGGACACCAACATCACATAAAACAATAGCCTGATAACCTCTTTGCTTAGAGGTGGAGACTAATGTTTGAATGTTTAACAATGAATTCAAAAATGAATATGTGGAGCGAGCTCCTAAAAGCGTGTTCATGCTCTTATTATACTAAAAAATCTTAACCTATACAGTTAAGATTTTAGACGATTATTTAAGATTTCAATTAATTCTTTTGTTTGATCAAAACTTAAATCTCTGGTCGCGGCAGCAAGAACATGCCCTCCCCCACCAAAATCAGCGGCAATGTCATTGATGATGGTCTCTCTAGATCTGATTGTCGTCCGATATAAACCGGTCTCTTCTTTGATTAATAACATCCAAATCTGAGCACTTTCTTTTTCTTTAAAGATATTAACTACTTCTTTGGCTTGATTAACACTTAAGTCAAATCGATTTAATATGTCAGGTTCAACATAACAATAAATTAAGCCTGAATCCGTTTCAATGGCTGCCTCTCTAAGATAAGTAATGTAATTGAAGATGTTGTCCGATAGTTTAAACAATTCATTATGAATCTCGCCTACTTTGATATTTGACTCTAATAATTTAGAAGCAACCAAAAGTGTGAGATGGTTTACTGAATTGATTGAAAACGATACCGTATCGGTTAACATTCCAGCATAAAGATAACGACTTACTACTTGAGATAAAGGTTGTTGTTTCTCTAATAAAAGCATAGCGATAATTTGAGAACAACTTGAAATTTGATCTTCAACAAAATTGTAATGAGCATAATTATCTCTTGGTGGATGATGATCTATTTTAACGATTGTTGGTGCTAACTGATAACGCTGATCATCGACTCGTGGCGCATTTGCTGTATCACAGACAATGGCGAGTGACTCTTTAATAATGTCATCACTTACTTGATCACTGTCTTGGAAAAAATCATGATGTGAGCCTTTTTCAGCACTGACCATATAGATTGATTTTTCAGGATAGGTTTCTATTAAATACTGTTTTAAACCTAAGCTAGAGCCATAGGCATCCCCATCAGGTGAGACATGTCTAAAAAGAGTAATGGTATTACTCTTTTCTACTAATTCAAAAAATTGATCTGACCAATTAAACATTATAGAAACTGTAAGTGTCTCTAGCAATAACTAGCTCTTCATCGGTTGGAACTAGCCATACTTGAGTTTTAGAATCTTCTTTTGAAAGAAGTGTATCTTCACCACGAACTTTTGCGTTTAGATCATAGTCAATATCTAAAGACATTGCCTCTTCTAAGCGTTTAAGGATTTCTTGACGGATGACACCATCATTTTCACCAATTCCACCAGTAAAGACCATTGCATCAACATGTCCTAATTGAACAAAGTAGGAACCAACTGTTTGAGCAACACGATTGGCATAAAGTTTTTTAGTTAAGATAGCGCGTGGGTTGCCTTCTTCAACGGCATTACCTAAATCACGGGCATCACTACTGATGCCTGAGACCCCTAGCATACCTGAACGTTTGTTATAAACATTAACGACTTCTTGTGCACTTTGTTCAGTCTTATCCATAATATAAGTGATAATGGATGGATCAACATCACCTGAACGAGTTCCCATCATGATTCCTGCTAATGGAGTGAATCCCATTGAAGTATTAACTGATTGACCTTTTTCTACTGCGGTAATAGAGGCACCATTTCCTAAGTGTAGTGTAATGACGTTAATATCTTCGACGTTTTTACCCATTAATTCAGCAACTTTCTTAGAAACAAATTGATGAGAAGTTCCATGGAAACCATAACGACGTACGCCATAGTCTTTATAATAATCATAAGGAATTGGATATAAATAGATATCTTCTTTCATAGTTTGATGGAATGCTGTATCGAAAACAGCAGTATGAACAGCATTTGGTAATGCTTTTTTAAAAGCACGATAGCCAATTAAGTTAGCTGGGTTATGAAGAGGTGCTAAGTCCGATAAATCTTCGATATTCTTTTCAACTTCTTCATCAATAATGACGGTCTTATCATAGATTTCTCCTCCATGAACAACACGGTGTCCTACCCCGACAACATCGTTTAAATCTTCGACGATATTGTTGTCGATTAGACCATCTAAGACTAATTGAGCAGCCACTTTATGATCTGGGATTGGTTGGTTGATGGTTTTCTTTTCGCCATTAAATTTAATGGTGAAAATACCTTCCTCTAATCCGATTCTTTCTACAATACCAGATGCAATCATTTCTTCTTGTGGCATTTCAAATAAGGTAAACTTCAGTGATGAACTTCCGGCATTAATTGATAATATTTTACTCATAGTTTTCCTCCTCATACTCTTTGAGCAATTTTTCTACTTCTTGGTTCTTACATGCTTTTATGTCACTAAACAATTGGTTGAGTCGCTTATTCTTGGCAACTAAATTAAGTTTAGTTTCATACTCTAATAATAATTGTTCTGTGCGTTTTAGTGAATCATAGATGGCGTTTTTCGAAACACCTTGGTTATCAGCAATTTCCTGTAACGATAAGTCTTGTTGATAGTATTCACTGGCGACACTGCGTTGTTTTTCTGTTAAGAGTGTTTCATATTGATCTAACAATAGATTCATTTGAGTGATTTTTTCAATCATCACTCTCTACCTGTAACATCGATTCAAAGAATTGGTCGCGATAGAATGGTCGCATATCATCCATTTGTTCACCTAATCCGATGTAGTTTACTTTTAAGTTCATTTCATCAATGATGGTAAAGATGATACCCCCTTTGGCTGTTCCATCCATCTTAGTTAAGATGATACCATCGACATGGGTTGCTTTTTCAAATTCACGAGCTTGATTGAGTGAGTTTTGTCCTAAGTTACCGTCTAATACTAAGTAAGTGGCATGAGGGGCTCCCTCAACAAATTTATTCATAACTCGTTTCATCTTGGCTAACTCATTCATTAAGTTGACCTTTGTTTGAAGTCGTCCTGCGGTATCGACTAAAACAACATCCAGTTGTGAAGCGAGCGCTTGTTGGAGCCCATCAACGATAACTGAACTAGGATCTTGGTTGAGGTTTCCCTGATAGAATTCAACACCTATCTTTTCTGCCCATAAACCAAGTTGTTGGGTGGCTGCCGCTCTAAAGGTATCTGCGGCGATTAATCCAACTTTCTTACCTTGGTTCTTATACATCGATGCTAATTTAGCACAGGATGTGGTCTTACCTGAACCGTTGACCCCAACTAAGAGGATTACGTTTAATCCATCTTTTAGTTGTAGTTGAGTGGCATCTTCACCATAGAAATCATTAAGCACTTGTAAGAAGACATCTTTGGCGTATTTCTTCTCGACAATTTGGTTTTCGTCTAATAGAATTTGAAATTGATTAAGTAATTTTTTGGCGGTCTTAACGGATACATCCGCTTCAATTAAGACGACCATCATTCTTTCTATCCATGCTTCATCGATTTCAGTTTCTTCTTCAAAGAGTAATAATAACTTATTGATGAATTCGGATTTACGTCTGTCTAACCCTTCTGAATAAACTTGTTTATCACTACGGTTTAGAAAACGTTCTTTTATGTTTTTAAAAAATGACATTAGGCACCTCCATCTTGTGCTAATTTTTGGGCATCTTTGAGTTGAACTCGCAAGATATTTGAAATTCCTTGTTGAGCCATCGTTACACCAAATAACACATCACATTGGGTCATGGTTCCTGGTCTGTGGGTGACTACAATAAATTGTGTCTCATGTGAGAATTCTTTTAAGTATTTAGCAAACCTTGCGACATTGGCTTGGTCTAAGGCTGCTTCGACCTCATCGAAAATGACTAATGGTACAGCTCTGGCTTTCATGATGGCGAATAAGACACTGATGGCAATGAGTGATTTTTCTCCACCTGAGAATAAGCGTATGTTTTGAATCGTTTTACCTGGTGGTTGTACGTCAATATCTATTCCAGAATTAAGTAAGTCATCTGGATCTTCTAAGATGAGTTTTGCTTTTCCTCCACCAAATAAAGTAACGAAGACTTCGTTGAATTGAGCGTTGATCTTATCAAACATCTGTTTGAATTCAGTGGTCATGATATCGTCCATCTCATTGATAAAGTCTAGTAATTGATCTTTAGCTTCTTGAAGTTCTTTGAGTTGTCCGTTTAAGAATTCATAACGTGTGTTCACTTCTTCATATTCTTCTGGTGCACTCATATTGATTGAGCCTAATTTATTAATTTCATGACGCAAAGTATTGACTAAATCTTTTGAGTCAACCAGTTCTAAATCACTATGTTCTTTCTTGGCAAATTCATAAGTCATTTGATATTCAGTGGCTAAGCGGTTCATCGCATTTTCAATGGATGTTTCAGCTTTACCAACTGAGACTCGTACACTCGATGATTGTTGTTGGAGCTCATTGAGTGATTTTCTTAAGATTGAATTCTCTTGGGAAAGTTTTTGTTGAGCGGATGAGAGTGATAAACGATTCTCACGGCTTAATGAAATATGATTAACGAGATTATCTCGTTTTTGATAATTACTGTTTAGTTCTTCGATAAGTTCGTCTTTAAATCCATTTTCTTTAAAACCTTCTTTTGGATCGAGAAGTTCTAAATCTGCTTTTAGTTTCTCATATTTTCCTTGTTTCACATCAACGATTGGTTCGATTTGAGCTAAACCAAGTCGTGTTTCTAAAATTGTTTGTGAATACTCTTTATTTTTAGATTCTAAAGAGATTCGTCTAAGTTCGATATCGGATAAACTTTGTTCAACTTTTTCAAGTTGTTCATCAATCAATTTTATTTCTTTTTGAGCCATCATCAATGAGGTATTCTCTTTTTGTTGACCCCCAGAGATAGTTCCTCCAATATGGAAAATATCCCCTTCTAGACTGACGACTTTATAGCGATAATTTAAATAACGAGCTAGGGTGTTGGCTTGGTCTAATCCATCACAGATTAAAACATTTCCTAATAGATTATGGGCCAATGGCGCATGCTTACTGTCATAATCGACGAAGTCTGCACCAACGCCTAAGAAGCCTTCTACATTTTGAGCGACGACTAAATCATCATGTCTTAAGGTTCTTGGTTTAATTACACTGAGTGGTATGAAGGTGGCTCGTCCACTACGGTTTTGTTTTAAGAATCGTATCGCATTTTTAGCGTCTTCTTCATTTTGAGTGACAATGTGGTTTGCGCTACCACCCAGAGCAGTACTGATTGCTTGTTGGTAACCATCTTGGGCTACAAGTAATTTTACGACGACATCTTCAATCCCTACTAATGAACTCTTATGACGTAGGATGGCTTGAATACCTGCTTGTGTAATAAAGGGTCTGTCGATGAGTTGTTGTTGATTGTTGCGTCGATTTCTTAATTGATTTAAGCGTGCTTGGGCACTTTCATATTCACTGTTTAATTCGACTAAAGCGGTTGTATTACTTAAGTTTTGTTGATTGAGTAAATCAAGTTCTGCTTTTAAATCGTTGAGTCTTGTTAATCTATCTTGATATTCAACATAGGCTTGATTCATTAAATTAGTCAGTTCTTGTGTTTTTTCTTCTAAGTTTCCTACTTCTAAGACATACTTACTCTTTTCGTCTAATTCCGTTTTACGGGCTTCGAGACGTTGAATTTCTTTCATGACTAACATTAATGATTCTTGATCTTTATGGATAGAACTATCGAGTTCTTCTAATTGAAGGCGATGGTTTGAAATTTTATGATCATTGACATTATAGGTGGCATCCATTGAGACCATCTTTTGGTCATAATCTTCTAAGGTTTCTTTCATCGTTTCGATATCACTGGCATACTTTTCAATTTCTTTGACTAAGACAGCGACTTCAATTTCTTTAAGTTGAGACTGTTTATCTCTGTAGAGTAAGGCCTTTTTACTGGCACGACGAAGTGGTACTACTTGTTTTTCGAGTTCTCCAACGATGTCTAAGAGTCGATCGATATTTTCTTGGGTTCGACTGAGTTTGCCTAAGGCTTCCATCTTTCGTTTTTTATATTTTGTGACGCCTGCCGCATCTTCAAAAAGCCCTCTTCTTTCACTTGGTTTTTGATCAGCAAATTGGCTGACAGTTCCTTGAGAAATTATGGAGAGCGAGTCTCGACCTAATCCGTACTCTAAGGTTAAGTCTTGGACATCTTTGAGTCGAACTGGTTTTTTATTGATGTAATATTCGCCTTCGCCGGTTTCACGATGAAGTTTTCTTGTGATTTCAATTTCATCTAGATCAGAATCGATTAAGCGCTCACTATTGTCAAAGACTAATGAGACAGTGGCGACATTGACTCTTTTGCGGGTACTGGAACCTGAAAAAATAACGTCGCTCATACTTGAACCACGCATATTTTTAACGCTTTGTTCACCTAAAACCCACTTAATGGCATCGGTAATATTTGACTTACCACAACCATTTGGACCGACAATGCCTGTAACAGCATGGTTGAAGTGAATCACGATGTTATCTGGGAATGATTTAAACCCTTGTAATTCAATACGTTTTAGAAACATTGGACCTTCTTTCACAACAGATATTATACACAAATTAAGTGCAACTTAAAAGGCACAGCCATTGTTAGTCGTGTGATAAACAAATTCACCATTAATCATTGTTTTAAGCACACTAACATTTAATATATCATCTTCTTCAATATCAAAGATATCTCTATCTAAGACAATTAAATCGGCCACATAATCTTCTTTGAGAAGCCCTTTAAAGTGTTCTGTGGATTCGTTATAGGCAGAGCCATAAGTATAGGCATCAATTGCTTCCATCACACTACAGGCTTCTTTAGGATTATAGGCTATTGATTGTTTATCTGAGAACCGTTTCCGTGTCACTGCACTGTAGATATTATTGAACGGGTTCATATCTTCGACTGGTGCATCGGATGAAAAACTAATTTTGACGCCTTGTTTAATCATTGATCCAAAAGCATAGGAACTCACGGCTAGGTCTTCACCGACTCTATTTTCTAAAATTGAAACATCCGCATCTAAGAAGAGTGGTTGTGCCAAAACTAGAATTTGATGATCAACCATTTGTTTAATCTGATTAACATTAGTAATTTGAGCATGAACAATTCCATGTCTTAATGGATTGCCTTGACCTCCATACTTGTGGTAGATATCAATCACATCTTGATTGGCTTGGTCACCTATGGCATGAGTTACCACTTGAATTTGGTGTTGAGTAGCTAGCTTAACAAACTCAATCATTTGATCATTGGATAAAACTTCAATTCCTCTATTTCCAGGATCGTCCGCATAATCATTAATCATATGAGCGGTTCTTGCGCCTAAGGTACCATCTTTATAGAGCTTTAGCGCTCCTTTTCTAAAGGTTTTTTCATTGTAATCGTCCGTGTTTAAAAACTCTGTGTTTAAATACTGTTTAAAGTCATCGAGTTTTTGATAGTTGGTTTGTCCACTATAGCGTACTTTCAAACGTTTAGTAGAAACTAATTGATGAAGTGCTTCAAAGACATTGGAATTATCACTATCAGTGGCATCATTGGACCCAACAGAGGTAATTCCTACAGAGATTGCATACTCGACTGCTTTTAGAATATTCGCTTGAATAACCTGGATTGTTTCTTTTGGTAATAGTGTTTCGACTAATTCAATGGCGTTTTCATTGAAACGTCCCTGCTCAACTTCTACCGACCCTCCTTCAATCACTTGAGTGGTATCGATGAGTTCGAACACTTTTGAATTGGTTGTAACAACATGACCACAAACTCGTCTTAGAATAACGGGTATTTCTATAGTGATTTTATCTAGGTCATGACGGGTCATTGTTTGGGTTGAAAAATGCTCTTGATTATAACCAATTCCATAGAGCACTTTACTATTGGGATGACTTTGATGAAAAGATCGCATGATTTCAATGATTTCTTCAACCGATTGAGCACCGTTTAGTTCAGCAATTCCCATGGTTAATCCTGTATAGGCTAAGTGTAAATGGCTATCGTTAAAGCCGGGAATAACTGTTTGACCTTTTTAGTCAATGACTGTATCTGACTCAGAAATATTTAAATCACCACAATCAATAATAATACCATCTTGTATTGATAGTCCTGTTGTAAATTGGCCTTGTCCTTGATAAATATGGCCGTTAATTAAATGAAGTGTCATAGAATCCCCCGTTTATTTGATTTCAATTCGATTGGCGACCACTTTCCCAAGTATCATGACTGGTAATTCTTGTATCTCTGTTTGATTATAAAAAGTTTCTTGATATTGATCATTTTCTGGTTTTAAGCGTATCCCCTTCTTAGTGGTGTAGACTCTTTTGACTGTCGCTTCTTCACCGACTAAAACAACACCAATTTGACCATTATCGATGGTGTTTTGACTTTTAACTAAGATTTCATCGCCGTCACAAATTCGTGCATCGACCATTGAGTCTCCCACTACTTTAAGATAAAAGTATTCCGATTGGTCAATCAATGATAATCCTTCTTGATGTGATCCTAAATTTTCTTGAATAGCATAAATAGGTGCTCCGCCTCTAACGACTCCTAGTATTGGAATATGAATCAGGGGCGGTGCCCCATTGACTAATACTTCAAATGGAACTTGGTACATCTCAGATAATTTATCTAAAATTTCAATGGCTGGTTGAGAGGTTCCATCTTCCCATTTTTGAATCGTTGTAAATGACTTATAGCCCAATTGTTGGGCAACTTCATTCTGACTTAGATGCGCTCTTTTTCGATATAGTTTTAATCGTCTTGCTAGATTTTTCATACACTTTTCCTATCTAATCATGAGTATACAATGAACTTGAAAATAATTCAAGTAAGGCTTGCTACTTGAAAAATATTCAAGTATGATACAGGTGAGGTGAACAAAATGAATCGAGTCGTTTTACATTGTGATTTAAATGCTTTTTATGCATCGGTTGAGATGCTTTTTAGGCCTGAACTTCGGGATGTTCCCTTTGCTGTTGGGGGCGATGTGGATAAGCGACATGGTATTATTTTGGCTAAGAATCGTTTAGCTAAAAAAGCGGGGGTTGCTACGGGGGAACCGTTATGGTCTGCTCGTCAAAAATGTCCTGATATTGTTTTTGCGCCTCCAAACTTTGAATTGTATCTAGAATTTTCTAAGAAAGTGAGTGCTATCTATCAAGACTATACCGATCAGATTGAAGCTTTTGGAATTGATGAGTCTTGGCTTGATGTAACTGGGAGTGTTCATCACTTTGAGAGCCCTCGTCATTTAGCTCAAGAGATTATGCATCGCGTCTTAACAGAGGTTGGTCTGACTATTTCGATTGGGATTAGTGATAATAAAGTCTATGCCAAACTTGGTTCTGATTTAGCGGATACTCAAGAGATTTTTGAGATTTGGCGAGATAATTTAGATAAAACAATCTACCCTCTTAAAGTCTCAGAATTATTATATGTTGGTCGACAAACAACTAAGAAACTGAATAAGTATAATGTCTTTACAATTGGTGATTTAGCGAATGTTTCGTTAGAATTTCTTGAACTACGTTTTAAGAAATGGGGAAACCTGTTGTATCAAATCGTTCATGGCATCGATCAAGATCATGTCATGTTGATGAATCAAAATGAGAATCAAGTTAAATCGATTGGAAATAGTGTGACGGCTCCTAGAGACTTGGTGAGTTGGGATGATTATAAAATCATTGTCTATCGCTTAGCTGAGAGCGTTTGTGAAAGACAGGCTAGAAAAGGGTTATGTGCTTATGGACTATCGGTGAGTGTTCGTGATTTTGAGCTATTTACTCAGTCTAAACAACGTAAAATGAATCAGCCTCTACTTAACTCAAGGGATGTTGGTTTTCATGCGCTAAACATGATTAAAGAACTAATTGATCCTAGTCGCCCTTCTCGAAGTTTGGGGATTAAACTCTTTGATCTTCACCCTCATCCCAAATCACTTCAGTTCGATTTGTTTTGTCAGGAGAACAATCCATATGATTATGATTTAGATCAGGCAATGTCTGATATTCGTAGACGTTTTGGGCCACAGAGTGTTTCACGAGCGATCATGCTCTTAGATCGGGGTCTTTCTGATTTCTATCCTAAGACCCAACATGTGATTCACCCTATTTCATATTTAAAGAAAGGAATTAAAGAAGTATGAGTCGCCATAATTACAACATTGATGTTGTTGTTAAATACACACGTGATGGACGGGTCATTCCTCTGTATATTATTTGGGATAATCAAATGAAGTATAAAATCGACAAGATTACTCAAATAAAAAATGGAGCCTCATTAAAGTATGGGCTCCAAGGATTACGATATACCTGTCTAATTCAACAACAATATCGACATCTTTATTTTGATAATAATCGGTGGTATATTTCACCGGTTGATTAACTATAATTTTTCTCTTTTTGATTGTCTATTTCTAATTAATAGGACCACTCCGACTAATGCCACAATCGATAACAGACTAATGATTAAGAACAAGAGTGATTCGAATTCTTTATCGCTCATACCAGAAGTTTCTACTTCTTCTGGTGCTTCTTCTTGATCCGCTTCTTGTTGGACTTGATTAGAGAATCTAAATGGTCCAACTCGCATTAATCCATCTTGTTCACTATGGAAGTGATAAAAGTCTTGTTGACCTTCTTGGTTTAGTAAGTAAAACATTTGGAAGTCTGATAACTCAGGATCATCATAGACCCAACCAGAAATCTCCTGGTCGGCTAAGGTTAATGTCTGATAGCTCATTTGAGGTTGTTCTCTTAATTCTTCGTCTATCTCAATATAACCATATGTTTTATTATCAACTTCTAAAACAAGTAAGATACCTATAATTTCTTGTTGGTCATTTAATAAGTACCAATTTGAATCATCGCCATCATTGAGATAAATGGCGGTTAATGAACCATCTTCATTTTGATAATACGGGGTCCCCTCTTCAAAGCCTTCTAAATCACTTTTTAGAGTAAATCCAAGTTTTTCTAATTCTTCTGGTAACTCTGTCTCAAAGGTTAATTCTTGTCCATTGTAGTCAATGGTTTGAGGAGGTATTTCTAAGACCGTGAAGTAAATTGTGTAAGTACTAGTTGTTCCGTTCTCTGCGGTAACGACGACTTCTGCTCGATTGGTTTCACCCTCAACAATATCAACTGTTCCAGTTCCAATGATCGTTGCTGCATCATCTTGTTTAGTGGCAGTGACATTAACTGAACTGACATTAGGGTTTAGTTCTACCTCATATTCATAAGTATCTGGGTTAAAGTTTGGACTTAATGTTCCACTAGATACATTTAATGATTGTAATTTACTATTGTCTGAGCGATCATCATTAACAACAAAGTTAATGTCGTATGCCCATAGAGCTCCATTTTCTGCTTGGACAATTACCTTATGTAAGAAACTGGTTGGTTGAACATTGAATGTTCCTACCCCTTGTGTGATGGTTGCGGATGAGTCTTCAACGGTTCCATTAACACTAAAGGTTGTTGCATCATCTGGCAATGTTACTGTATAGACATCCGTTCTGCTTGAGAATGCTGGTGACAATGTTCCAGGACTGACTGTTAATGAACTTAAGTAATAGTTTGATGACTTCGGATCTTCTGGTTCTGGGTCTGGATTAGCCGGCGGATCTGGTGTCACAGGTGGATTTGGATTAGTAGGTGGGTCTGGTGTTGGATTTACAATATTAACAGTTAAACCACCGGATAAATTTACTGTTTCAAAAGTCTCAACGGTATAATTTTCCTGAGATATGATTCCAATGGTCATAGGTACACCAGCAGATCCTGCAGTTATTTTTAATTCTTCAATCGCACCAGATAACGCACCCGAATTATCACTACCAGGATTTGAAACCGTAACGGATCCTGAGCCATTACTTGTAGCTCCTACTGTAAAAAAGAATGTTGTTTTAACTGGAGAAGTATAGGAAATTCTATATGTTCCCGTTTCACCAGGAGATAAACTCGTTGGACCAGTAATAGAAATCGATCCGTTGAGAGCTGATATATCAACCGTATAAGTTACTAACGCTAACGATAGAGTAATTAAAGTAATTAATAATGTATAGTTTTTTTTCATGTTTTCTCCTAGTTAATGAATTTTCGCAATATTTAATAAATCTCTTTGGACAGAAACAAAATCATAATTTGAAACTTTTCCATCGTTATTAATATCAGCTGCAACTTGCATATAATCTTTTAAAGATTGGATATTTAATAAATGTCTTTGAATTGAGACAAAATCAAAATTTGTTATTCTACCATCCCCATTAATATCACCCTTAACAGCTATCGTAAAGGTTTGATTAGCCTGACCTGATT